>DASUYL010000225.1:0-17027 GCA_036377395.1 Jiangellaceae bacterium | reverse complement strand
AACGCCCGCGCGGCGGGCCTTCCCGCCGACGGCGTCGTCACCGGGCGCGGGCTCGTCGACGGCCGCCCAGCACTGGTCGTCGCCAACGACCCGACCGTCAAGGCCGGCTCGTGGGGCGCTCGGACCGTCGAGAAGATCGTGCGGACCACCGAGGTCGCCCTGCGCGACGAGCTGCCGGTGTTCTGGTTCATCGACAGCGCGGGCGCTCGTATCACCGACCAGGTCGAGCTGTTCCCGGGCCGCCGGGGCGCGGGGCGGATCTTCCACAACCAGGTCGCGCTGTCGGGCAAGGTGCCGCAGATCTGCTGCCTGTTCGGGCCCAGCGCCGCGGGCGGCGCCTACATCCCGTCCTTCTGCGATCTCGTGATCATGGTCGAGGGGAACGCGTCGATGTATCTCGGCTCCCCGCGAATGGCCGAGATGGTCGTCGGCGAGAAGGTCACGCTGGAGGAGATGGGCGGGGCGCGCATGCACGTCAGCGTGTCGGGCTGCGGGGACAACCTCGCGGCGGACGACACCGAGGCGATCGAGTTGGCCAAGTCCTACTTCTCCTACGTCCCCGGGTCGTGGCGGGCGCGGCCGCCCTCGTACGCGGCCGCAGCACCGACCCGCCCGTTCTCGCGGGATCTCGTACCCGCGGACGAATCGGCGGGCTACGACATCCGCGGCGTGGTCGAGTCACTGGCCGACGACGGGTCCTTCCTCGAGCTCAAGCCCCTGTTCGCACCCGAACTGGTCACCGGCTTCGCGCTGCTTGCGGGCCAGGTCGTCGGCATCGTGGCCAACCAGCCTGCCGTCAGGGGCGGAGTCCTGTTCGTCGACTCGGCGGACAAGGCGGCGCGTTTCATCTGGCTCTGCGACGCGTTCAACATCCCGTTGGTGTACCTCGCCGACGTGCCCGGCTTCATGATCGGTTCTGCGGTCGAACGGCAGGGCATCATCAGGCACGGCGCAAAGATGATCACCGCCGTGGCGGAGGCCACCGTCCCCACCGTGTCGGTCATCGTGCGCAAGGCCTACGGGGCCGGGCTCTACGCCATGTGCGGCCCGGGGTTCGGACCGGACGCGTGCCTGGCCCTGCCGACGGCGAAGATCGCGGTCATGGGTCCGGAAGCGGCGGTCAACGCGGTCTACTTCAACAAGATCGCCGCCATCGACGACGAAGCCGAGCGGGCCGCGTACGTGGACACGTTGCGGGAGGAGTACGAGGCCGACATCGACATCCTGCGGCTGGCGTCGGACCTGGTCGTGGACGCCGTCGTCGAGCCCGAGCACCTGCGCGACGAGCTGATCGCCCGGCTGGCCGCGGCGGCGACGAAGGATCGCGGCTTCTCCGAGCGACGTCACGGCGTGCCGCCGGTCTGACCGAGCCCGTACGTCTCCGCCACCTTGCGCATCCCGGTGGTCCCGCGGCAGCCGGTGCGTTGACGAGTTCCCGAACTCCAGGGCGCCCCGGCGAGGTTCGCCAGATGCCGGCCCGCCGGGGCGAGGTCTGGTCCGCCGTAGTCTGTGACGGACTGGCTGGTCGTCATGCCTTACTGAGCGTGACCCTCGTCGACGCCGAGGACCCGACGCGAGAGCACCTGGACGTCGCGGTCGAGGCCGTCGAGCCTGCGGTCGAGGCCGTCGAGCCTGCGGTCGATGCCGTTGAAGCGCTGGTCGACCGCATCGAACCGGGCGTTCATCTCCGCCCGCAGGCCGGTGGTGTCGGCGCGGGACGCGTGGAGGTATCACGACCAGAGGTCGGTCCAGCGGACGCCGAGGTCGCCCAGCAGTCGCCGCAGCAGCGGGAGTGACAGCCCGACGACGTTGTGGTGGTCTCCCTCGACTCCGTCGACGAAGGCTCCGCCGAGCCCGTCGATGGTGAAGCCGCCGGCCACATGCAGCGGTTCCCCGGTGGCCACATAGGCATTGATCTCGTCGTCGGTGACCTCGGCGAAGTGAACCGTCGTCGAAGCAACGGCGCCGGCCGCGCCGCCACGGCCGGCCGCCCGGCGGTCGATGACCCAGTGGCCGGAATGCAGAACCCCGCTGCGCCCGCGCATCGCCCGCCACCGTGCCGTCGCCTGCGCGGCATCGCGCGGCTTGCCGTGGGCAGCCCCGTCCAGTTCCAGCACGGAGTCGCAGCCGACCACGACGGCGTCGTCCGCCATCGCAGCCACCGCCTCGGCCTTGGCCCGGGCCAGCAGCAGTGCGGCCTCGGCCGGCGCAACGGTGTCTGTCACGGTGGTGAGGACGAGGTCCTCGTCGACGCCAGAGGCCTGCACCAACGGCTCCACACCGGCCCGCCGAAGGGTGGCCAGCCGACCCGGCGACGCGGACGCGAGGAGCAGCCGGATCACGGTCGGCGACGCTGGGCGCCGAGGGTCATGGCAATTCCGTGCCCGCGGTCAGAGCCGGGCGAGGGCATCGCGCAGCGGATCGAGGCCGAGAGCGCCGAGGTCGAGGGCGGCTCGGTGGAACTCCTTGAGGTCGAAGGTGTCGCCCTTCCGTGCGCGTGCGTCATCGCGGGCGGCCAGCCAGATCCGCTCACCGATCTTGTACGACGGTGCCTGCCCCGGCCAGCCGAGGTAACGGTCGACCTCGAAGCGCAGTGTCTCGTCCGGCATCTTGGTGTGCTTGCGCATGAAGGCGTGGACGGAGTCGTAGTGCCACGGGCCGGGCGCGAGGCCGTCCTGGCGCACGAGGTCGTCCGGTACGTCCAGGGTCAGGTGCGCGCCGATGTCCACGACGACGCGCGCGGCCCGGGTGGCCTGGCCGTCGAGCATGCCGAGCCGGTCACCCGGGTCGTCGAGGAAGCCGAGCTCGGCCATCAGCCGCTCCGCGTAGAGCGCCCAGCCCTCACCGTGGCCGGCGACCCAGCACAGCAGACGCTGCCACCGGTTCAGCACCTTGTGGCGGTAGACCGCCTGGGCGATCTGGAGGTGGTGCCCGGGCACGCCCTCGTGGAAGACGGTGGTGGTCTCCTGCCAGGTCAAGAAGTCCTCGACTCCTTCCGGCACGGACCACCACATCCGGCCGGGCCGGGAGAAGTCCTCACTCGGACCGGTGTAGTAGATGCCACCGTCCTTGGTCGGCGCGATCCGGCACTCCAGGCGCAGGATCGGCTCGGCGATGTCGAAGTGGACACCGTTCAGCGACGCCACCGTGCGGTCGGACAGCTCCTGCATCCACGCCTGCAACGCATCGGTGCCGTGGATGCGGCGGTCCGCATCGGCCTCGAGTGCCGCCACGGCGTCGTCTACCGAGCCGCCTGGAACGATCCGCTCGGCGACCCGGCGCTGCTCCTCCTCGATCCGGGCCAGCTCGGCCAGGCCCCAGGCGTACGTCTCCTCGAGGTCTATCCGGGCACCGAGGAAGTAGCGGCTCGCGATCGCGTAGACGTCACGGCCCACGGCGTCGTGCTGGCGCGCATGGGGTAGCACGTCGTCGGACAGGTAGCGGGCGAACTCCTCGTACGAAGCGATCGCCGCTGTCACGCCGGCGTCGAGATCGGCTCGGAGGTTGTCCGGCGCCGGTGCTACCAGGTCGGCGAAGAAGCCGCCGGCTGCACGACGGATTTGGGGGATGACGGCGAGGACCTGGCGGCGTGCCGGTGGACGGCCGAGCGCGATCTCGGCCTCGAGGGTTCGGCGGTACCCGTCGACGGCCTTCGGCAGGTCGTGCAGCCGGCTCACGACGTTCGACCAGTGCTCCTCGGTGTCGGTGGGCATGAGGTCGAAGATCTCGCGGGTCGAGTGCCACGGGCTGGCCAGGACGTTGAGGCCGACGTCGAGGCCGGCCTCGTTCATCTCCACCTCGAGCCCGAGCCGCTCCTTCATCGCCTCGCCCGCGACGCGTTCCCGCTCGTCGCTCGCAATCGCGGTCTCCAGGTCGCGGAGTGTCCGCTTGGCCACCTCGATTCGCTGCGCATATCCCTCGGGGGACAGGTCCGTGGTCTCGCCGTCGTGGCCGGGGATGCCGGCGTAGGTGGCCTCGAATGGGTCCAGGGCGGCGAAGTCGTCGACGTAGGTATCGGCGATCTCGTCCACGGTCCGTGGGTTCTCATGGGTCACGGTCCATGACCCTAGACCTGCGGGCGGGGCGGCCCGACAGGACGCCGGCGAGCCGCCGCCCGAACGACATGCACGCCGCCGGCGCGTTGCTGTGCGCCGAACCTCCGCACGTGGCACACGACGAAGTGGTGCATCGCATGGTGAGTGGTTGTGGGTGTGGGCTATTGGCCCGGTTGGTGGAGTTGTTCAGCGTGCCATGTCGGTCCGGCGACCATGCGAGCAAAGCCAGCCGCGAGACGATTCACCGAGGGCGGGCGCTGTCGCGCCACTCGGTCGGGCCATGCCGTAGTGGCGCCCGGACGGACCGCCAGTACGCCGCCCAGGTCGATGGACGCTCGGACTGCGCCGATACGTCGGCGCGCCGCGCGGCCACGGCGGCGACCAGCGCCGCCAGCTCGTCGGGCGTCGGCTCGCCCTTCACGACCTGCAGCGCTGGCTCCGTGTCCTCGCTCACGTCGCTTCCTCCGGAGCCTCGCCAATGTCGAGGTCCCCTCGGCCCACGCCCCACTCGGGCACGATGTAGCCGGCCTCGAACAGCCGCTCGACAACTGGCTGCGCCGCTTCGTCGACGAGCTCGACGACGTCGTCCAGCAGCGGGCCCGTCCCGTCCTCGGGGACTCCGACGACGAGGTGGACGTAGAAGTCGTCGGCAAGCACCGTCTCGTCTTCGGCACCGTCGTCGTCAGGTATCTCGAGGCCGAGGGCTCGCATTGCCGCGTAACGGAAGTCCCACTCCGCCTCGCTGAACGCATCCTCTGCCGCTTCCAGCCGCGGGTCCTGGGCCGCCCGCCCGTCGGCCGGGTCCCCGTCGTATTCGGTCACCAGTCCGAGGACGACATCGCGCCACGCGGAGAGCCGCTGCTGTGCGACCTCGAATCGCTCCTGCACGTCGTCGAGTGGTCCGCTCATCGTGGCCTCACAGCGGGATGTTGCCGTGCTTCTTCGGTGGCATAGTCGCACGCTTTGTCCGAAGTGCCCGCAGCGCCTGGGACACGGCGACCCGCGTGTGTGACGGCTCGATGACGCCGTCGACGTACCCTCGCTCCGCGGCCAGGTAGGGATTGGCCAGCGTGTCCTCGTACTCGGCGACGAGCTCGCTGCGGCGGGCGTCCGGGTCGGCGGCCTCTGCCAGCTCGCGCCGGTACAGGATGTTGACCGCGCCCTGCGCTCCCATGACGGCGATCTGGGCCGTAGGCCAGGCCAGGTTGATGTCGGCGCCCAGGTGCTTGGAACCCATGACGTCGTAGGCACCGCCGTACGCCTTGCGGGTGATGACGGTGACAAGCGGCACCGTGGCCTCGGCGTACGCGTAGAGGAGCTTCGCGCCGCGGCGGATGATGCCGTTCCACTCCTGGTCGGTGCCGGGCAGGAAGCCGGGCACGTCGACGAAGGTGAGCACCGGAAGGTTGAAGGCGTCGCACGTCCGGACGAACCGGGCGGCCTTCTCGGAGGCGTCGATGTCCAGGGTGCCGGCGAACTGCAACGGCTGATTGGCGACGACGCCGACCGATCGGCCCTCGACCCGTCCGAAGCCGACCACCATGTTCGGCGCGAACAACGGCTGGATCTCGAGGAACTCTCCGTCGTCGACGACGCCCTCGATGACGCGGTGCATGTCGTAGGGCTGGTTGTCGCTGTCGGGCACGAGCGCGTCGAGCGCCTCGTCCTCCGCCGTCACGGTCAGCTCGGACTCGGACGCGAACGACGGCGGGTCGTCGAGGTTGTTCTGCGGAAGGTAGGAGAGCAGCGCCCGGACGAAGTCGATCGCGTCGGTCTCGTCAGTGGCCATGTAGTGGGCGTTGCCGCTCTTCGTGTTGTGCGAGCGGGCGCCGCCGAGCTCTTCGAAGCCGACGTCCTCGCCGGTCACCGTCTTGATCACGTCGGGTCCGGTGATGAACATGTGCGACGTACCGTCGACCATGACCGTGAAATCGGTGATCGCCGGTGAGTACACCGCGCCACCCGCGCACGGTCCCATGATCAGCGAGATCTGCGGGACGACGCCGGATGCCATGACGTTGCGGCGGAAGATCTCTCCGTAGAGGCCGAGCGAGACCACCCCCTCCTGGATGCGGGCACCGCCGGAGTCGTTGATGCCCACCATCGGGCAGCCGGTCTTGAGCGCGAAGTCCATGACCTTGACGATCTTCTCGCCGAAGACCTGTCCGAGGCTGCCGCCGAATACGGTGAAGTCCTGGGCGAACACGGCGACCTGCCGGCCGTCGACGGTGCCGAATCCGGTCACAACGCCGTCGCCGTACGGCCGGTTCGCCTCCATGCCGAAGGTCGTGGAGCGGTGTCGAGCGAGTTCGTCGAACTCGACGAACGAACCGGGCTCGAGAAGCAGCTCGATGCGTTCGCGGGCGGTCATCTTCCCGCGCGCGTGCTGCTTCTCCACGGCGCGAGCCGGCCCCGCGTGGACGGCTTCGTCCATACGACGCCGCAGGTCGGCGAGCTTTCCTGCGGTCGAGTGGATGTCGACGCCCTCGTTCGTGGCGGTCATGGTCCGCAGGCTAGACCACTACGCTGGCGAGGTGTCCGCCACCGCCACGGGGTCGCGTGAGGCTGCGCGGTTCGACGTTCCGGAGGCGCTGCGCGCCGATGTACGGCTGCTAGGTGACACCCTGGGCGAAATCCTCCGGGAATACGGCGGCCCCGCCCTGCTCGCCGACGTCGAGCGGTTGCGGGAATTGGCCATCGCGGCCCACCACGAGGACGAGACGGTGGCGGAGGACGCCGCGACGCAGGTCGAGAAGCTGGTGTCGTCCTGGCCGGTCGACCGGGCCGAGGACGTCGCCCGCGCCTTCACCGTCTACTTCCACCTGGTGAACGTCGCCGAGGAACATCACCGGATCCGCGCACTGCGGGCGGCGGACCGGCCCGACCGGCCGCTGTCCGGAACCGTCGCCGTGGCGGTCGAGGAGGTGGCCCGGCTGCACGGCCCGGCGCAGGCCCAGGGACTGCTGGCCGGACTGGAGTTCAGACCCGTGCTCACTGCGCACCCGACCGAGGCTCGGCGGCGGGCGGTCGTCACCGGCATCCGACGCATCGCCGAACTCCTCGACCGCCGCGACGATCCCCGGCTCGGCGCCTCGGAGGAGGCGGAGACCCGCCGACGCCTGCTCGAAGAGGTCGACGTGCTGTGGCGCACGGCGCAGTTGAGAGCCGAGCGTCCCGGTCCGCTGGACGAGGTGCGCACCGCGATGACCGCCTTCGACGAGGTGCTCTTCGCGGTGGTGCCCCAGGTGTACCGACGGGCCGAGACGGCCCTCGCCGGAGACCGTGCCGGCACGGTGCCGCCACGGGTGCCGGCCTTTGTCCGGCTCGGCTCCTGGGTCGGCGGCGATCGGGACGGGAACCCGCAGGTCACGAGCACGGTCACGGGCCAGGCGATGGCGATCCAGACCGAGCACGTGCTCCGTGCGCTCGAGCGTGCCTGCGACCGGGTGGGTCGAGGGCTGACCGTGGATGCGGAAACCACGCCGCCGTCACCCGCGGTACGGAGGATCCTCGCCGACGCCGAGACGAGCCACCCCGAGCTGATTGCCGACCTGGTCACGCGGTCGCCGGGCGAGCCGCACCGGGTCCTTCTGCTGCTGGCTGCCGCGCGGGTCGCCGCCAGCCGCCGCGGCGACGCCGACCTCGCCTACGGCTCTGCAGCGGACCTGCGCGCGGATCTGCGGGTGCTTCAGCGCAGCCTGGCGGCGGCCGGAGCTCCGCGGCAGGCCTACGGGGAGCTCCAGCACCTGGTATGGCAGGTGGAGTCGTTCGGGTTCCACCTCGCCGAGCTCGAGGTTCGCCAGCACAGTGCCGTTCACGCGGAGGTCCTGGCGGAGATCCGGTCCGGCAGTGCGCCGTCCGAGCAGGCGCGTGAGGTGCTGGAGACCTTCCGCGTGATGGCCGAGATCCAGGGGCGCCTCGGGCCGGACGCGTGCCGTCGGTACGTGGTGTCGTTCACCCGGTCGGCCGCCGACGTCGCCGCGGTTCACGAACTGGCCCGGGCTGCCCTGGGCGGGGGCGAGCTCGCCCTCGACGTGGTTCCGCTGTTCGAGACCGGCGACGACCTCGAACGGTGCATCGACGTCCTCGACGAGGCCATCGCGCTGCCGGAGACGCGCCGCCGGCTGTCGGCCACCGGGCGACGGTTCGAGGTCATGCTGGGCTACTCCGACTCGGCCAAGGACATCGGCCCGGTGTCCGCCACCCTGGCCCTCTACGACGCCCAGGCCCGGCTCACCGCATGGGCGGGCCGGCACGCGTTGCGGCTCACACTGTTCCACGGCCGCGGCGGCGCGCTGGGCAGGGGCGGCGGGCCGGCCAACCGGGCCGTCCTGGCGCAGGCACCGGGTTCGGTCGCCGGCCGGTTCAAGGTGACCGAGCAGGGAGAGGTCGTGTTCGCGCGGTACGGCGACCCGGTGATCGCGCGCCGGCACATCGAGCAGGTCGCGTCGGCGGTGCTGCTCGCCTCGACGCCCGCCGTCGAGGAGCGGGCCCGCGACGCTGCCGTACGGTTCGCCGATCTCGCTGCGACCCTCGATACGGCGGCTCGCAAGGCCTACCACGACCTCGTCCACAGCAACGGCTTTGCCGACTGGTTCGCTCAGGTGACCCCGTTGGAGGAGGTCGGCGCGCTGCGCCTGGGCTCCCGGCCGGCGCGGCGGCGCAACGGCCCGGACGCCTCGCTGGCAGACCTGCGGGCGATCCCCTGGGTGTTCTCCTGGGCGCAGACCCGCGTGAACCTGCCCGGCTGGTACGGGCTCGGCTCGGGCCTGGAGGCCGTCGGCGACCTCCCCCTCCTGCGCGGCGCGTACGAGTCCTGGCCGCTGTTCAGGGTCATGCTCGAGAACGCGGAGATGTCGCTGGCGAAGACCGACCGGCGGATCGCGCGCCGCTACCTCGAACTGGGTGACCGCACCGACCTGACCGAGCGGGTGCTCGACGAGCACGCGCGCACGACCGCCCAGGTGCTTGCCGTCACGGGTCACAGTCGCCTGCTGGAGGACCGTCGGGTGCTGGGCCGGGCGGTTGCACTTCGCAACCCGTACGTCGACGCACTGTCGCATCTGCAGGTGCGGGCATTGCGCGCCCTGCGCAGCGGTTCGCCAGCACCGGCCGGCGAGGCGGCGGTGCGCCGCCTCCTGCAGATCACCGTCAACGGCGTCGCCGCCGGCCTGCAGAACACCGGCTGAGTCATGACACAGCTCCTGCGCCCCACGGGCGACCCGTCCCGCCCGCCCGTGTTGATCATTGCAAAGTGGGGGATCGCGGCGCTCGGAATGCCCCACTTTGCCATGATCAACGGGGTTGAGGCTGAGTCATGACCCGGTGGCGGATCGAACGGCTGCCCGAGACGGGGTCGACGAACGCGGATGTCGCCGCGGCCGCCCGGGCCGGAGCCGCCGAGGGCCTGGTAGTCGCCGCGGACCACCAGACCGCCGGACGAGGACGGCTCGGCCGCTCCTGGGACACGCCCCGCGGCGCCGGCCTGGCGGTGTCGTTCCTGCTGCGTCCGGTGAGTGTGCCGACCCATCGCTGGCCGTGGTTGCCGCTGCTGGCAGG
Source organism: Jiangellaceae bacterium (assembly GCA_036377395.1). Lineage (GTDB taxonomy): Bacteria > Actinomycetota > Actinomycetes > Jiangellales > Jiangellaceae > DASRTE01. Next base: position 7,413 of record DASUYL010000225.1, on the reverse strand, counting down.
GGTCGCCGTGGTGGAGGCGCTGCGAATCCACCCTGGCGTCGAGGCGGCGCTGAAGTGGCCCAACGACGTCCTGCTCGACGGCGCCAAACTGGCCGGGATCCTCGCCGAGCGGGTGGAGACCGGCACCGGACCGGCCGCGGTCGTGGGCGTCGGGGTCAACGTCTCGGCCGCTCCCGAGGGAGCAACGAGCCTGGCGGCGCACGCCGGCCAGGGCGTCGACCCCTCGGCGGTTCTCGCGGCACTGGTCGGCCGGCTCGGCGCACGGTACGGGTCGTGGCGACGGCGGGACGGCGATCCGGACGCCTGGCTTGCTCCTGCCTACGTGGCGCAGTGCGACACGCTCGGCCGCGAGGTCCGAGCCGACCTGCCGGGGGGTGCGACGGTCGAGGGCAGGGCGGTCGACATCGACGCCGCGGGACGGCTGGTCCTGATGACCGCCGGCGGTGCGGCGGCAGTCGGAGCAGGCGACATCGTCCACCTCCGTCCCGTGCACGGCTGACCGCCCGAACCCCCATGATCACGGGGATAGGCTGCGGCCATGGGGTTCCCGCCGCGTCTTCTCGGCGACGACGAGCGCGTCATCCTACACATGCGGACGCACGCAAAGGCGCTGATCGTCCCGATCCTCGTCCTGATAGTGATGGCGGCCGCCATCGGCTTCGGCATCGCCGTGCTGCCCGAGAGCGGAACCGGTTCCGTCGGCCGCTGGGCGGTGATACTCGTCGCGGTAGCCGTGATCCTGCGGTGGTCGCTGTGGCCCTTCCTGGTCTGGCTGAGTGCGACCTACACGGTGACCAGCGAGCGCCTCATCACCCGTCAGGGCGTCATCAACCGGCACGGACGGGACATCCCCCTCGGGCGGATCAACGACGTCGCCTACCACCAGGACGTCATCGACCGAATGCTCCGTTGCGGGTCGCTCAACGTCTCGGCGGCCAGTGAACAGGGAACGATCGTCCTGCGAGACGTCCCACGCGTTCAGGACGTCCAACTCGAGATGAGCGAGTTGATCAGACAGGCACACGGGTGGTCGGCCCCGCGACGGCGACCGGCGGATGACCCGGTCGGCGAGACCGAGGCAGTCACCGACCCGGGCCCGACCGCACGCACCAGGCCGCTGCCCCGGGACGAACCGTATGACTGGAGCCGCGACGAGCCAGGCGAGCGGTGACCGACCCACGCCCGACACCGGACGACCTCGAGCGGTTGCCGCTCGGAGCGCCCAAGCGCTACCCGCGCGAGGACGTCGCCGGGGCCGTCGCAGTCCCTGTGGAGGAGGCCGCGCCAGGCACACTGCCACCGAGGGACGTCCGTGTACTCGGCCGGGTGACGCCGTACGCCGTCAGCCGCCGTCCTGCCGTCGCCGGCCGACCGGCAGTGCGGGGCTAGGGTCGGGGCGTGGGCAGCCCCGGGACCGGTGTGATCGTGCGCCGCGTCGACGAGGCGGGCCACGTCGCCGAGATCGTGCTCGACCGCCCGGCGGCACTGAACGCCGTCTCTGCCGCGCAGGCAGCGGCCATCGCGTCGGCGGCCTCGGAGCTGGCCGCCGACCGCGGCGTTCGCGTCGTGGTGCTGTCGTCGTCGGCAGAGAAGGCCTTCTGCGTCGGCGCCGACCTCAAGGAGCGCAACACCGTCTCCGACGACGAGATGCAGCGCCAACGCCCGACCGCCCGCCGTGCCTACGGCGGCGTCCTCGACCTGCCGGTCCCGACCATCGCGGCCGTTCACGGCTATGCGCTCGGCGGCGGATGCGAGCTCGCCCTGGCCTGTGACCTGATCGTCGCCGACGAGACCGCGGTATTCGGCCTGCCGGAGGTGTCGGTGGGTGTGATCCCGGGCGGTGGCGGCACCCAGCTGCTGGCCCGTCGAACCGGCTGGGGCCGCGCCGCCGACCTGATCTTCACCGCCCGGCGCGTCGACGCGGCCGAGGCGTTTCGGCTCGGGCTCGCCGACCGGCTGGTCCCCGCCGGGACGGATCGGGACGCTGCCCTCGAGCTCGCGGCGGTTGTGAGCAGCAACTCGCCGGTGGGCACACGCAACGCGAAGCGCGCCATGCGGCTCGGACTCGACCTCCCGCTCGCGGCGGGTCTCGAGATCGAGGACGCCTGCTGGCGGGCCACCGCGTTCAGCGGGGATAGGAGAGAGGGGGTCGCGGCGTTCAACGAGAGGCGACGTCCGGACTGGCCGGGACCGTGATGTGATGCCGGGCCGACGGAGGAGGAGCGTGGTCACCAGATGAGCGACCTACCGGAGCGGATCAGCCTGCGCGAGGTCGGCCCGCGGGACGGACTGCAGAACGAGGATCCGGTGCCGACCGACGGCAAGGTCGCGCTCATCGACGCGCTGTCCGGCACGGGCCTGACCCGGATCGAGACCGTTGCGTTCGTCCACCCGCGCGCGATCCCGCAGATGTCCGACGTCGACGAGGTGTGGGCACGGATCCGGCGCAACCCGGCGGTCCGCTACTCCGCCCTCGTCCCCAACCTGCGCGGCGCGCAGCGCGCGCTGGACGCCGGCTTCCGCGAGATCGAGGTCGTCATCTCGGCATCGGACACTCACAACCGGCGCAACATCAACCGGTCCACCGACGAGTCGCTGGCCGAACTCCCGGCACTGGTCGACCTGGTGCATGCACGCGGAGGCACGATCCAGGTCATTGTCGCGACGTCGTGGGGATGTCCGTACGAAGGCGACGTGCCTGTGTCGCGAGTGCTCGACGTGCTCGCCCGGGCCGTCGCCGCCGATGTCGACTCGGCGGCGTTCGGCGACACGACGGGAATGGCCACTCCGACCCGAGTCACGCGCCTGGTCGGGGAAACCCGCTCGGCCCACTCGGACCTCGCACTCGGGCTGCACTTCCACAACACCAGAGGGACCGGCCTGGCGAACGTGCTCGCGGCTCTGCAGCTCGGCGCCGACGACTTCGACGCGTCGGTGGGCGGACTCGGGGGATGCCCGTACGCTCCGGGGGCGTCGGGCAACATCGCCACCGAGGAGCTCGTCCACATGCTCGAGGACATGGGGGTCGCCACGGGAGTCGACCTGGAGGCCCTGATCGACGTGGCCGCGCAGGCCGAGCAGCTCGTCGGTCACGAGTTGCCGTCGCAGGTGCTCCGCGCCGGTCCGCGCACCCGAACCACCGCCGCCTGAGCAGCGTCCCCGCCGTGGAGGTCGAGCCCGCCGTCCGGGCGCAGCCCCGTTCGGCCGATGTCGCGGTCGGGCCGCGGCCGGCGACCCGACGATCGTGGCCGTTCCTCTTGCTCGCCCTTGGGGCGGCTGCAGCCGCAGCCCTGCGGCTGCGGTTCGCCGACGTTCCGTTGACGGCCGACGAGGGCGGCTACGCCGTCGTGGCCGGGCGCTGGGCCGACGGCGCCTCTCTCTATGGCGATGCCTGGGTCGACCGGCCGCAGGCCCTGGTACTGCTGTACCGCCTCGCCTGGGAAGGCGGACCGGCCGGGATCCGCGTCCTCGCACTGGTTGCCACCATCGTGACGGCGGTCGGAGTCGGCTGGGCGGCTCGTAGCCTCGGCGGTCGCGACGCCGTGCCCGCCGCGGTGGGCCTCTACCTGCTCGTGTCGACCGCACCGCGCCTCGAGGGCTGGGCGGCGAACGGTGAGCTGCTCGCCGGTGCCTTCGCCACCCTCGGCATCGCCAGCCTGCTGGCCTGGCGGCGTGCCGGCGGCGCCTCGCGCGGCCTACTCGCCGCCGGGATGTTGCTGGTGAGTGCCGCACCGCTGGTCAAGCAGTCCGCCCTCGAAGGTCTGCTGGTCGCGGTCGTCCTGGTGGCACCGCACGCGCACGCCCGGCTGCCGGCAATGGGATGGGCGGTCGCGCCGTGGCTTGTGGCCGCGGCACACGGCCTCACCCTGGGCTTCGACCGGTGGTGGTTCGGGGTGGTGGGCTACCGGTTCCACGGCGACCCGGCGGCCGAGAACCTGGCCGGCCGTCTCGACCTGTTGTGGCAGTCGCTGCCCGCGTTGGCACTCGACGCCGCACCGCTGCTCGCGGTGGGCCTGGTCTGTCTGTCCCGGCTCCGCCGCCGGCACCTGGTCTACGCGGCCTGGCTGGCCGGCGGGTTGGTCGGCGTCGTCGGGGGCGGGCTGTTCCATACCCATTACTGGCTGCAGCTCCTGCCGTTCGGTGCCGTCGCGGCCGGTGTCGCCTGGGCAAGGCTGCCGCACCGGGTGTTGCCGGCCGTCGCCGCCGGGGTCGCCGTTCTCGCTCTGGCGTGGGTGCCGTTCTTGCTGCCGAGTTCCACTCCCGGCGAGCTCGTGACCCAGACCACAGGTGACCAGCGGCTCGCGTCGGCCGAAGGCATCGGCCGCGAGCTGGCGGCGTTGACCGACCCGGACGAGCGAGTGCTCGTCGTCTGGGCGGCCGCCTCCGTCTACGCCTACGCCGACCGGGAGCCCGCCACGCCGTACTTGTGGTTCCGTCCGGTGCGCTACATCGACGGTGCGGCAGCAGCGATCGTGGACGAGGTCGCCGGCCCCGACCCGCCGGCAGCGGTGGCGCTGGTCCAGCCACCGGACCTGCTCGACCCGGCTGGAGAGCTCTCCCGGCTGCTGAAGCGACGGTACCTTCCGGAGGCGATGGTGGACCGCGTCCCGGTCTATGCCCTGCGGGACTGAAATCTCACAGCGATGCCGTCTGGTGGACGGGGCGCCCGCTCGGTTCGGGAAAGACCCAGCGCCGGTACGACCAGAAGCGGAACAGGGTGCCCAGCGAGAGCCCGATCACGTTCGCGGCGATGTTGTCGGCCAGTGGCCCGGACAGGCCGAGCACGTAGCGCGAGATGCCCAGGCAGGTCAACGCGATCCCGAGGCCGATCCCGTTGAGGACGAAGAACAGCGCGTACTCGCGGGCGACGCCCCGGCGGGCCCGGTGCCGGAACGTCCACACCCGGTTGCCGGTGTAAGTGACCACGGTCGCGACCAACACCGAGATCGTCTTGGCGGTGAGTGGCTTGTGCTGCAACGGGCCCTCGCCGCCCGCGTACAGCAGGGCGTTGAAGACGGCGATGTCGACGACGAAGCCGACGCTGCCCACGGTCGCGAACTTCAGGCTCTCACGGATGAGCTGGTGCAGCTGGTACCAGATGCGGAAGGCCGCGTGGACGGGAGCCGGCGCACGCTGTGGCGGGCGAATGGCGGTGTCGAGCACCCGGCAAGGGTAGGGCACGGCGGGCCCGATGGCTGCGTCGCTAGCCTGTGCCTCCGTGACGAGTCCCGCCGGCTGGCCGGTCGTCGGCATGGTCGGCGGCGGCCAGCTGGCCCGGATGACTCATCCGGCGGCGATCGCGTTGGGGGTTCGGCTGGCGGTCCTGGCAGCTTCGCCGGACGAGTCGGCCGCCCAGGTAATCCCCCGCCCCGTCGTGGCCGACGAGAAGGCGCTCGCCGACCTGATGGCATTCGCCGCCGATTGCGACGTCGTCACCTTCGACCACGAGCACGTGCCGCCCGAACACCTCCGCGCGATGGAGGCGGCGGGGGTGGTCGTTCGGCCGCGGTCCGCAGCGCTGCTCCACGCCCAGGACAAGGGCGTCATGCGAGCCCGGCTGAGCGCCGTGGGCGTGCCCTGCCCGCGCCACCGCGCCGTGGCGGATGCCGATGGCGTGTCGGCCTTCGCCGCCGAAGTCGGCTGGCCGGTGGTGCTGAAGCGGATCCGTGGTGGGTACGACGGCAGGGGGGTGTGGGTCGCTCGCTCGGCCGACGACGTGACCGAGCCGCTGCGCTCGGGTGCTCCGGTACTGGCCGAGGAGCTGGTGGACTTCCGGCGTGAGCTGTCTGCAGTGGTCGCGCGGTCGCCGTCAGGACAGGGCGTGGCGTACCCGGTCGTCGAGTCGGTCCAGCGCGACGGGATGTGCGTCGAGGTGGTGGCCCCCGCGCCCGGTCTGTCCGCCGACATGGCCGTGGAGGCCCAGCGGATCGCGCTGATGATCGCTGCGGAGTTGGAGGTCGAGGGTGTACTGGCCGTCGAGCTGTTCGAGACCGTCGACGGCCGGCTGCTCGTGAACGAGCTGGCCATGCGTCCGCACAACTCCGGTCACTGGGGCATCGACGGCGCCGTGACCAGCCAGTTCGAGAACCACCTGCGTGCCGTTCTCGACCTGCCGCTGGGCTCACCGGCTCCCAGGGCACCGTTCACCGTCATGGTCAACATCCTCGGCGGCGACCTGCCGGGCGCCTACTCCGCCTACCGGCACGTGCTCGCGCGGGATCCGGACCTGAGGGTTCACTGGTATGGCAAGTCGGTGCGGCCGGGTCGCAAGGTGGGTCACGTCACCGTGTGCGGCGATGACCTCGACGATCTACGCGACCGTGCCCGGCACGCCGCGGCCTTTCTCCGGGGAGACATCGATGAATGACGTGTCGGACGCCGCCGTACCCCCGCCGGACGAGGGGGTGGACGCGCTCGTCCGCACCGTCGGGGACGGCCCCGCACGGGTCGGGATCGTCATGGGATCCGACTCGGACTGGCCGGTCATGTCGGAAGCGGCCGATGTGCTCGGTGGCCTCGGCGTGTGCTACGAGGTCGGCGTGGTGTCCGCGCATCGGATGCCGGCCGACATGCTCTCGTATGCAGCGTCCGCGTCGCGCCGGGGGCTGCAGGTCGTCGTTGCAGGTGCGGGCGGGGCCGCCCACCTGCCGGGGATGCTCGCCGCGGCGACCTCGGTGCCGGTGATCGGTGTGCCGGTACCACTGGCCCACCTCGACGGGCTGGACTCGTTGCTCTCGATCGTGCAGATGCCGGCGGGCATCCCGGTGGCGACGGTCTCGATCGGCGGGGCCCGCAACGCCGGCATCCTCGCCGCACGCATCCTTGCCGCCTCCGACCCGCACCTGTACGCACGGCTCGAGGCGGACAGGTCGTCGTTGGCCGATGCCGCCCGGGCGAAGGGTCGCTCACTGCACGACCGGCTCGGCTGAGCAGCCGAGCCGCACCGCGTCACAGGCCGAGAGCGGGCGCCTCCATGGCGGGGCAGGTGTCCATGACGACGTTCAGGCCGGCCTCCCGGGCCCGCTGGGCTGCGGCCTCGTCGACCACACCGAGCTGCAGCCAGACGGCCTGGATGCCCAGCCGGTCCTTCTCTGCGATCGCGTCGTCGACCACCGCACCGACCCGGGTGCTGTTGACGAAGCAGTCGACCACGTCGACCTGGCCGGGGACATCGGCCAGGCGGAGGTAACCACGCTCGCCGAGTGCGTCCTCGCCGCGCAGGTTGACCGGGACGATGGTCATGCCCAGGCGGTCACGCAGGTATGCCCCGATCCGGAAGGCCGTGCGCGCGGTGTTCGCCGACAGTCCGACGACGGCCCAAATCGCGGGGGTGGTCAACAGGCGCTGGATGACCTTGGGGTCCTGCCAGTCCGTCATGCCCGCCATCCTGTCGAGCCGCCCCGGCGTCCGCAG
>DASUYL010000224.1:0-10373 GCA_036377395.1 Jiangellaceae bacterium | reverse complement strand
GATGTCGACGCTGTTCCTGCGTACCCTGCGCGAGGACCCGGTCGACGCCGAGGTGCCGAGCCACCGCCTGCTCGTCCGCGCCGGCTACATCCGCCGGGTCGCGCCCGGCATCTTCTCGTGGCTGCCGCTGGGCTACCGAGTATTCCGCAACGTCGAGCAGATCATCCGCGAGGAGATGGACCGGTTCGGCGCACAGGAGGTGCACTTTCCCGCGCTGCTGCCGCGTGAGCCCTACGAGGTCAGCGGCCGGTGGACCACCTACGGGGAAGGGATCTTCCGGCTCCAGGACCGCAAGGGCGGCGACTACCTTCTCGGTCCCACTCACGAGGAGTTGTTCACCTTGCTGGTCAAGGACCTCTACTCCTCGTACAAGGACCTGCCGCTCTGGCTCTACCAGATCCAGACGAAGTACCGCGACGAGGCTCGGCCTCGCGCCGGCCTGCTGCGCGGGCGCGAGTTCGTCATGAAGGACTCGTACTCTTTCGACGTCGACGACGCCGGGCTGCGGCGCTCCTACGGGTTGCACCGTCAGGCGTACATCCGGGCCTTCGACCGGCTCGGCCTCGACTACGTCATCGTCGCGGCGATGTCCGGCGCCATGGGTGGCAACGTCAACGAGGAGTTCCTCGCGCCGTGCGAGATCGGTGAGGACACCTTCGTCCGGTCGGCGGGCGGCTACGCCGCCAACGTCGAAGCGTTCACGACACCGGCACCCGAGCCCCTGCCCTACGACGACGTGCCGGCCGCCCACGTCGAGGACACGCCCGACACACCGACCATCGAGACGCTGGTCGCCATGGCCAACCAGCGGTTCCCGCGGTCGGACCGTCCCTGGACGGCGGCAGACACGCTCAAGAACGTGGTCGTCACGGTGCGACAGCCGGACGGTACCCGCGGCGCACTCGTGGTCGGCGTACCTGGAGACCGCGACATCGACATCAAACGGCTCGAGGCGGCCGTCACGCCGGCCGAGCTCGAGGCCTTCACCGAGGCTGACTTCGCCGGCCATCCCATGCTGGTCCGCGGCTACATCGGGCCGGCGGCCTTCGACGGCGACGGGCCCAGCCAGTACCTCGGCGCCGAGGCCCCGGCCAAGGTGCGGTACCTGCTGGACCCGCGCGTGGTCGAGGGCACCCGTTGGGTCACCGGTGCAAACGTCGAAGGCCGCCATGTGTTCGACCTGGTCGCCGGGCGCGACTTCAGCGCGGACGGGACGATCGAGGCCGCGGACGTGCGCGACGGCGACCCCGCTCCGGACGGGTCCGGTCCCGTCGAACTGGCTCGCGGCATCGAGATCGGGCACATCTTCCAACTCGGCCGCTGGTTCGCCGAGGCGCTCGATCTGAAGGTCCTCGACGAGAGCGGCACGCTCGTCACGGTCACGATGGGCTCATACGGGATCGGGGTCTCACGGGCGGTCGCGGCGATCGCGGAGCAGACCCACGACGACGCCGGCCTGTGCTGGCCGCGTGAGGTGGCGCCGGCGGACGTCCACCTCGTGGCGGCCGGCCGGGACAAGGGCGTGCTCGACGCGGCGGACCGCCTGGCGGCCGCACTCGAGCAGGCCGGTGTCCGGGTGCTGTACGACGACCGGCGCGGCGTGTCGCCCGGGGTGAAGTTCAACGACTCTGAGCTGCTGGGCGTGCCGACGATCGTGGTGGTCGGTCGAGGCCTGGCGACCGGCACCGTCGAGGTCAAGGACCGCAGGACCGCAGAGCGGACCGACGTACCGCTGGACGATGCCGTCGTCCACCTCGTGGACCTCGTCAGGGCTGACGGCGGGTGACCCACGGAGACAGCTTCCACGTGGAAACCGCGATTCGGCCGGTCTTGCCTTGGGGCGACGCACGTTCGTGCGTTCTCGCGACGTGGCGCCGGGCTGTCATCTACCCCGACCGGCATCTCTCACGGCGTGGCTGACCCCGAGCCCTTGCCGGAGACCGGTCCCACCGGTCAGGCTGGCAGGGCGACCAGCGAAAGGGCGGCCGTGGACGACATCGCTTACGACTACGACATGCTGGTCATCGGCTCAGGACCGGGGGGCCAGAAGGCGGCCATCGGCGCGGCCAAGCTCGGCAAGCGGGTCTGTGTCGTCGAGCGCCGCCACATGGTGGGCGGCGTCTGCGTGAACACGGGCACGATCCCGTCCAAGACGCTGCGCGAGGCCGTGCTGTACCTCACCGGGCTGCCCATGCGCGAGCTGTACGGCCAGTCCTACCGGGTCAAGACCGAGATCACCGTCCAGGACCTGCTCGCGCGCACCCAGCACGTCATCGGCCGCGAGATCGAGGTCGTGCGGTCGCAGTTGTTCCGCAACCACGTCGACCTGATCATCGGGACGGCCCGGTTCGTCGGCCCGCACGCGGTCGAGGTCGACGGTGCCGGGGAGCGCCGTCACCTGACGGCCGACGTTATCGTCATTGCGAGCGGGTCGCGTCCGGCCCGTCCTGCCCACGTCGAGTTCAACGACGGTCGAGTCGTCGACTCCGACGGGATCCTGTCGCTGGAGCGCATTCCGGACACCATGGTGGTCGTCGGCGCCGGCGTCATCGGCATCGAGTACGCGTCGATGTTCGCCGCGCTCGGCACCCGGGTCACGGTCGTCGAGAAGCGGGACACGATGCTCGAGTTCTGCGACCCCGAGGTGGTCGAGTCGCTGAAGTTCCACCTGCGCGACCTGTCGGTGACCTTCCGGTTCGGCGAGGAGGTCGAGAAGGTCGGCGTCGGCAGCCAGGGGACCGTCACGACCCTGGTCAGCGGCAAGCGCGTGGCGGCCGAGACGGTGATGTACTCCGCCGGGCGGCAGGGCGTCACCGACGAGCTCGACCTGGCCGCGGCCGGCCTGGCCGCCGACGAACGCGGGCGGATCGCGGTCGACCAGTCGTACCGGACGCCGGTGCAGCACGTGTTCGCCGTCGGCGACGTCATCGGCTTCCCGGCCCTGGCGGCGACGAGCATGGACCAGGGCCGGCTGGCGGCGCTGCACGCGTTCGGAGTGCCCGCCAACGAGCTGCAGCACATCCAGCCCATCGGCATCTACACCATCCCGGAGATCTCTTTCTGCGGGCGCACCGAGGTCGAACTGACCGACGACGCCGTCCCGTACGAGGTCGGCGTCTCGCGCTATCGCGAGCTGGCACGAGGGCAGATCGTCGGTGACTCCTACGGAATGCTCAAGCTGTTGGTCTCGCCCACGACCCGGCACCTGCTCGGTGTGCACGTGTTCGGCACCGGCGCCACAGACCTTGTTCACATCGGGCAGGCGGTCATGGGCTGCGGCGGCACCGTGGACTACCTCGTCGACACCGTCTTCAACTACCCGACGCTGTCAGAGGCCTACAAGGTGGCGGCGCTCGACGCCACGAACAAACTGCGCGCGGTCGACCGCATGGACATGTGAGCCGTCAGTCCGGAACCGGGTCCAGGCCCGGAAGGGCCGTGATCCCCCCGGTCCAGCCGGCGGATCTGACCGAGGTCTCGACGAGCGCATCGGCCGCCAGCTCGCGCAACACCGGGTTGGCCGCCACCGCCACGAGATCGGCGTAGAGGGGCGCCAGCCGTTTCTCCAGCAGGCCGGCGAGGCGGCTGGCCGTCACCGCGTCGGTCACCGCGAAGGGAACTCCGTACGCGGGCAGCGCCGCCACGGGCTCGGCCCTGCGGGCACGGAGCTGGGCTGCGAGCAGGTCCCGCCGAGCCCGGTGCGACTCGTACGCGGCCCGGACAGCGGGCTCGTCACGGGTGCCGGCATGGGCCCCGACCAGGCCGTAGCCGTAGACGCAGGCGTGCTCGCCGGCCAAGGCCGCCTGCAAGGTGTCGGTGATGCTCACGCCTGCCGCCCCAGTAGGACCTCATGCGCAGCCTCGCATGCGGCGACCGCGGCGAGAATCTCGGCCAGGGCCCCGTCCACGCTGTTCAGGCAGTCGGCGATGCGGTCGTCCGCCGCGGCACGCTCGGCAGCGCGCAGCACAGCCACGGCGGTCGCGAGGTCGGCCGAGACATCGGGCGTCTGCACAGACTCCGGTGTCGGCGATCCATCGGTGCGGCCCGGCGACGCGGTCGGGGCCGAAGTGGACGGCACCGGCGGGGCAGTCGGGCCGGAAGTCTCGACGACGGCGAGGTGCCGACCATGGCGGACGGCAAAGGGCAGGAGCCGCTCGGAAAGGCTGGGGTGCCGTGCTGCCGTCGCTGCGTAGAGCGCGAGCAGGGTCCGCTCTGCGCCCGCGACGCGACTGCGCAGCACGGCGTCGGGCTTCGGCGGAGGCGGGTCGTCTGTCGCCGGCGGCGAGTCGTCTCCGGTACATGCGGTCAGCGAGACCGCCGCCGCTCCGACGATGACGGCGCGCCGAGACGGCCGCGCCGCCCTGTTTACCCGAGCACGCGGCACCGGGACACCGTAGGACATGGCGACGCCGGGCTCCGCACCACGTCGTGTCGATCCCGAGATCCGACCATGGTGCTGATCGTCAGGCGGGGACATGACCGGTAGGCTGGCGGTACCGGCGCCCGGCCTGGCGCCGGCATTCGTGCTGCCCGACAACTCGACAGCGAGGAGGTTCACCGGTGGGCTCTCCGAGCCGTGACCTTCTCCGCGAGATCGTCGACCCCCTGACCGCCGCCCACGGCCTCGACCTCGAGGACGTCGAGATCGGTCAGGCCGGCCGGCGCAGGCGCGTGTCGGTGGTCGTCGACGCCGACGGCGGCGTCGACCTCGATCGTTGCGCCGAGGTCTCACGGGCGGTGTCCGCTGCCTTCGACGAGTCCGGTGTCATGGGTGAGACGCCGTACACGCTCGAGGTGAGCTCACCGGGTGTGTCCCGGCCGCTGACGATGCCGCGGCACTGGCGCCGCAACGTGGGACGGCTGGTCCGGATCGGCCTGCACGACGGTCGCGAGCTGGTGGGCCGCGTCGACGCCGCCGACGACACCGGCGTGGTGCTCGACGTCGACGGCTCCGCCCGCCGGCTCGGCTACGACGCGATCGGCACGGCGCGGGTCCAGGTCGAGTTCCGCCGCACCGACGAGGTGGAGGTGTGAGGCCGTGGACATCGACCTGTCGGTCTTGCGCGCCCTGGAGCGGGAGAAGGAGATTTCCTTCGACCTCGTCGTCGAGGCACTCGAGCAGGCACTGCTGGTGGCCTATGAGCGCACCGGCGGCGCCCGCCCCCACGCCCGGGTGCAGCTCGACCGCAAGACCGGGCATGTCACGGTCTGGGCGCAGGAAGTCGACGAGCAGGGTGCCGTCCTGTCCGAATGGGACGACACGCCCGAGGGCTTCGGCCGGATTGCGGCGACCACTGCGAAGCAGGTGATCCTGCAACGGCTGCGCGACGCCGAGGACGAGGTCACGTTCGGCGAGTTCGTCGGCAAGGAGGGTGACGTCCTGTCCGGGACCATCCAGCAGGGCCGCGATCCCCGCGCCGTTCTCGTGGACCTCGGCAAGGTGGAGGCGGTGCTCCCGGCGCAGGAGCAGGTGCCGGGGGAGCGCTACGAGCACGGCAGCCGGATCAAGTGCTACGTGCTCCAGGTCCGCAAGGGCATGCGCGGGCCGCTGGTCACCCTGTCGCGGACCCACCCGAACCTGGTGAAGAAGCTGTTCGCGCTCGAGGTCCCCGAGATCGCCGACGGTACGGTCGACATCGCCGGCATCGCCAGAGAGGCGGGGCACCGCAGCAAGATCGCGGTCAGGTCCACCAAGCCCGGGGTCAACGCCAAGGGGGCGTGCATCGGACCGATGGGTTCACGGGTCCGGGCAGTCATGGCCGAGCTGCACGGCGAGAAGATCGACATCGTCGACTGGTCCGACGATCCGGCCGAACTGGTGGCGCATGCGCTGTCGCCGGCGCGGGTGCAGCGTGTCGAGGTCGTCGATGCCGAGGCGCGGGCGGCCCGCGTGACGGTCCCCGACTACCAGCTCTCGCTGGCGATCGGACGCGAGGGCCAGAACGCTCGCTTGGCCGCGCGGCTGACCGGCTGGCGTATCGACATCCACCCCGACACCGCCGGATCCGACCCGGGGACCGGGTCCGGCACGGCGGTCGTGGCGGGAGCCGACGACGTCACCGCGATGCCCGACTCGGCCGGGACCTGATCAGGCGGTAGACTTGTCGGCGGAACACCGTGCGGTTACCCGGTCACCCATGCGTACCTGCGTGGGTTGCCGAGTGCGCACGGGCAAGTCCGACCTGCTGCGTGTCGTGGCGGTCGCGGACAGCGCCGAGGCCCTGCCGGTCCGGTCGCTCGCCCTCGATCGTCGCGGCCGGCGCCCGGGCCGGGGCGCCTACCTGCATCCCGACCCGCGGTGCCTCGACCTCGCCGAGCGTCGTCGGGCGTTCCCGCGGGCGTTACGCCTGACGGGGCCGCTCGACACTTCCGCGCTGCGACGATGGATCGAGGAGCAGGGGGCCGCCGGACAGGCACCCGGTCCGGCGGCGACCGGCCGAGAAGACGGAGAAGACGACGTGACGCTCAAGGGCGCTCGATGAGCACGCAGCTATGAGCACGCGCACCACCTAGCCGGTCCGAGCCAACGCCCGGGCCGAGAAGGAGAGCAGTGGCCAAGGTCCGGGTATACGAGCTCGCCAAGGAGTTCGGAGTAGAGAGCAAGGTCGTCCTGGCGAAGCTGGGCGACCTCGGAGAGTTCGTCCGATCGGCCTCCTCGACGATCGAGGCGCCGGTCGTTCGCAAGCTCAAGGAAGCGTTCGCCGACGCGCCGCCGCCGGTGAAGAAGGCCGCGCCGGCGAAGAAGGCGGCTGCGGCGGCACCGCCGGTCGAAGCCACTCCGGTCCGAGCTGCGGAGCCGGTCGTGGCAGAGACGCCCGCCGCACCGGCAGACCCGGCGTCCGCGCCCGCGGTGGCCGAGCCCGCGGTGGCCGAGCCCGCGGCCGCGCCCGAGCGGCCCGCAGCGGCGGCGGCCCATGCCGGTCCCAAGCCCGGCCCGGTGGGTCCCCGTCCGTCCGGCCCGCGCCCGGGCAACAACCCGTTCGGCACCGAGAGCACCGGTATGGGCCGGCGCCCGGCCGGGCCGCGACCGGGTAACAACCCGTACTCGGCCGGCGGCACGACGGGTATGCAGCGCCCCGCGGCTCGCCACGACGGCGCCGCCGGTCCCGGCCGTCCCTCGCCCGGTGCCATGCCGCCACGACCCGGCGGCGGCGCACCCGGTGGACCGCGTCCGAATCCCGGCATGATGCCCACGCGTCCCACGGCGCCCCGCGGCGGCGGCGGTCCGGGTGAGCGCGGCCGTCCCGGTGGTGGTGGTCGCCCCGGCGGAGGTACCGGAGAACGCGGTCGTCCGGCTGAGCGCGGCCGTCCCGGCGCCGGTGCCGGCGGCTTCGGCGGCCGTCCGGGTGGTGGCGGAGGTCCCGGCGGCGGCTTCGGTGGCCGCCCCGGAGGTGGGGGTCGCGGGCGCGGCGGTACGGCGGGCGCCTTCGGCCGTCCCGGTGGCAAGCCTGCCCGCGGTCGCAAGAGCAAGCGCCAGAAGCGCCAGGAGTACGACAACATGCAGGCGCCGTCGATCGGTGGCGTGCGGGTCCCACGCGGCAACGGCCAGACGGTCCGCCTGCCCCGCGGTGCCTCGCTGACCGACTTCGCCGAGCGGATCGACACCGAGGCCGGTGCGTTGGTGCAGGTCCTGTTCCATCTCGGCGAGATGGTGACCGCGACCCAGTCCGTCGACGAGGACACCTTCCGGCTGCTGGGCGCCGAGCTCGGTTACGACGTCCAGGTGGTCTCGCCGGAAGACGAGGACCGCGAGCTGCTCGAGTCGTTCTCCATCGACTTCGAGGCGGAGCTGGACGAGGACGCCGAGCCGCGCCCACCGGTCGTCACGGTCATGGGCCACGTCGACCACGGAAAGACCAAGCTGCTCGATGCGATCCGCAACGAGAACGTGGTCGAGGCCGAGGCCGGTGGCATCACCCAGCACATCGGCGCCTATCAGGTGCACGTCGAGCACGAGGGTGAGGACCGCGCGATCACCTTCATCGACACGCCCGGCCACGAGGCATTCACCGCGATGCGAGCTCGCGGTGCCCAGGTCACCGACATCGCGATCCTGGTGGTCGCGGCCGACGACGGTGTCATGCCGCAGACCGTCGAGGCGCTGAACCACGCCCAGGCCGCCGAGGTGCCCATCGTCGTCGCGGTCAACAAGGTCGACCTCGAAGGCGCCAACCCGGCCAAGATCCGGCAGCAGCTGACCGAGTACGGCCTGGTCGCCGAGGAGTACGGCGGCGACACGATGTTCATCGACGTCTCGGCCAAGCAGCGGATGGGGATCGACAAGCTGCTCGAGGCGGTCATCCTGACCGCCGACGCCGCTCTCGACCTGCGGGCCAACCCGGACATGGCGGCCCGCGGCGTTGCCATCGAGGGTCACCTGGACAAGGGCCGCGGCCCGGTCGCGACCGTGCTGGTCCAGCGCGGCACGCTTCGCGCCGGCGACGCGATCGTCACCGGACAGGCCTACGGGCGTGTCCGCGCGATGCTCGACGAGTACGGAAACACCCTGGAGGAGGCGGGCCCGTCCCGTCCGGTCCTGGTGCTCGGCCTGACGAACGTGCCGGGAGCGGGCGACAAGTTCCTTGCCGCCGACGACGACCGCACAGCGCGCCAGATCGCCGAGAAGCGTGAAGCGATGGAGCGCAACGCGTCGCTGGCCCGGGCCCGCAAGCGGGTGACTCTCGAGGACTGGCTGGAGCAGAGCAAGGTCGAGACGCTCAACCTGATCATCAAGGGTGACGTGTCCGGTTCCGTCGAAGCTCTCGAGGACGCCCTGCTCAAGATCGACGTCGGTGAGGAGGTCACGCTGCGGATCATCCACCGCGGGGTGGGCGCGGTCACCGACAACGACGTCAACCTGGCGTCGATCGACCAGGGCATCATCATCGCGTTCAACGTACGGGCCGCGAAGAGCACCGAGCAGCTCGCCGAGCGCGAGGGCGTGGACATCCGCTACTACTCGGTGATCTACCAGGCGATCGATGAGATCGAGGCCGCGCTGAAGGGGATGCTGAAGCCCGAGTACGAGGAGGTGTCGCTCGGATCCGCCGAGGTGCGCGAGGTCTTCCGGTCCTCCAAGTTCGGCAACATCGCCGGATGCATGGTCACCAGCGGGCTCATCCGGCGCAACGCCCGGGCCCGGCTGGTGCGCGACGGTGTTGTCGTCGCCGACAACCTGTCCATCGAGTCGCTGCGGCGCTTCAAGGACGACGCGACCGAGGTACGCGAGGGCTTCGAGTGCGGCATCGGTCTGGGGTCGTTCAACGACATCAAGGTCGACGACGTCATCGAGACCTTCGAGATGCGGGAGAAGCCCCGCGCCTGATCCCTGTGATCATTGAGGAGGACCTGACCGGAGAGGACCGACATGTTCACCGGGACGCTCAGCCTGGACCTGCTGCTGGGCGACGTGCACTCGCTGAAGGAGAAGCGTGCCGTCGTCCGGCCGATCGTCGGGGAGCTGCGCCGGCGGCTGTCGGTCTCCGCCGCCGAGGTGGGCAGCCTCGACCTGTACCGACGGGCCGAGATCGGTGTGGCGGTCGTGGCGGCAGAGGCCCGTCATTGCCGCGATGTCCTCGACACGGCGGAGCGGCTCGTCGCCGGTCGGCCGGAGATCGAGCTCCTCGCCGCCCGCCGCGCTCTCCATTCCAGCACCGACGAGCCACTGCACCCCGTTGATCATGGCCAAGTGGGGCGCCCGGACGCATTCGAGGCCCCGCTTCGCCATGATCAACGGTGAGACGACGACCGAGGAGGAGGACGACGTGGCCGACCGAGCCCGCGCCCGCAAGCTCGCCGACCGGATCCGGGTGATCGTGGCCGAGACCCTGGAACGGCGGGTGAAGGATCCCCGCCTGGGCTTCGTCACGGTCACCGACACCCGCGTGACCGGTGATCTGCACGACGCGACGGTCTTCTACACCGTCTACGGCGACGACGCTGCACGGGCCGAGACCGCGGTGGCCCTCGACAGCGTCAAGGGCCTGCTCCGTTCCGAGGTCGGGCGGCAGACAGGCGTCCGGTTCACGCCGACGCTCACCTTTGTCGCCGACGCCGTTCCCGACAATGCGGCCCACATCGACGACCTGCTGCGGAAGGCCCAGGAGGCCGACGCCGAGGTCGCTCGCAACGCGGCCGGCGCGTCGTTCGCCGGCGAGGCCGATCCGTACCGCACGCCTGGCGAAGACGCGGACGCCCTGGAGTGAGCGACTCCGCGCCCGACGGTCTGGTCGTCGTCGACAAGCCGGTCGGCCTCACCTCGCACGACGTGGTCGCCCGCGTCCGCAGGTCGCTGCCCCGCGGCGTCAAGGTCGGCCACGCGGGCACGCTGGATCCGTTCGCGACCGGGCTGCTGCTCGTGCTCGTGGGGCGCG
>DASUYL010000223.1:0-2134 GCA_036377395.1 Jiangellaceae bacterium | reverse complement strand
ATGCGTCGATTGCCTCCATGTCACCCCAAGCCGCCGACCCGATGCGCTCGATGTCCCGCGAGCCCTTCCTCGAAGAATGCACGATCTGCACCGCTCGAGCCCAGAGGCGGTCTTCCCGTGCCCGCAAACTGGACCCAATTGGAGTGACACGCCGGCGTGTCGCACGAGTTGCGTCCAGTTTGCCGGGGAGCCGTCACCGGCGCGGTAAGAAGCACCGCGCGGGTGTCAGGTTCGCCAGAGGAGGATCAGCGCCCGGTCGTCGGCGTCGGAAGAGGCGACAGCGTCGATCAGGCGCCGAGCGCCATGCCGGAAGCCCCGTGCCACCAGCCGTTCGGCCTCGCCCTGGAGCTTGTCGATGCCGTCGGCCAGATCGCGCCGGGGGGTCTCGACCATGCCGTCGGTGAACAACAGCAGCGCGTCGCCGGAACGCAGGACACCCTCGGCGGGCACGTAATCGTCCTTCTCGAACACACCGAGCAGTCCGCCGGTAGCCTCCAGGATCCGCCATTGACCCGAGCCGTAGTGGAAGTGCACCGCCGGCGGGTGCCCCGCCGACCGGACCTGATACTCGCCGGTGCCGAGGTCGATGACGAGGTAGACCGCGGTCGCGAAGCCCTCCGCCCATTCCTGCCTCAGCAGGTAGGCGTTGGCCGCCGGAAGGAACTCCGCGGGCGGCAGTGATCCGATCAGGCCGCCGAAGGCACCCGACAGCAGCAGTGCCCTGGTGCCCGCTGCGAGGCCCTTCCCCGAGACGTCGACGAGCGCGACCTCGAGGACGAGGCCATCGGCCGACCGAGAGGCGACGAGGAAGTCGCCGGAGAAGGTCGACCGGCCCGCCGAGCGGTGCACGACCTCGGCCTCCCAACCACGCGGCAGTTCGGGCATCTCGCCCTGCGCGCGCAACCGATCCCGCAGGTCGACGAGCATCGATTCGCCAACCGTTCCCTGGACGCCGAGGCGGGCGCGCGACCGGGCCGACCCGAACGCGACCACGGTGGTGATCGCCAGTACGAACACGACGCCGAGGTAGAGCTGGCTGACACCGTGGACGGCGCCCTCGCTCACCATGGCCGCCCCGGTCACCAGCACGATCAGCAACAGCGACGGGACCGACAGAGCGACCCCCGCGAGCAGGACGGGAAGGATGTACAGGCTCAACGGGATGGTCCCGGGAATCGTCATCCGGACGACGTAGACCGCGATGATCACCGAAAGGAGTGAACACACGACCACCGGCTCGCGCTCCAGCCAGCGACCGATCCGGGCAGCCACCCGACGACGCGGTGGCCGTCGCCTGACGATCCGGTCGAAGCTCGTGGTCACGCCGTGACAGTAGCGGTCGCTGCGCGCTGCACCATAGACATCACGTACTGTCGGTGGATGGCTGGCCGTGGAAAGGCGCCCGATCGCCGGATGGACCACGTCGACCGACGGTCACAGGTCGGTGTCTCCGGTGCGCTCCGAGCGCGCGATGTCTCCCGGCCCGATGACGAGCTCGTCGCCGAGTTCATGCAGAAGGATCGCCCGAGAGAAAAGGAAGCTCCGCGGTCTGCTCGTAATGACTGAGCATTTCGATCCGGCGGGCATGCCGCTCGTCGCCCGAGAAGGCCGCCGCCAGGAACACTCGCACGAATCCGACGACCTCGTCGACCGGGTGGGCGCGCGCCCCGACCGCCACGACGCGCGCGTCGTTGTGTTGACGTGACAGCCGAGCGGTGTCTTCGCTCCAGGCCAGCGCCGCCCGGACGCCGCGCACCTTGTTCGCGGCGATCTGCTCACCATTGCCCGAACCACCCAGTACCACACCCAGGCTGGCATCGTCGTGCGCGACGGCTTCGGCGGCACGAAGGCAGTAGACGGGATAGTCGTCGTCCTCGTCGAGGATGAACGCACCGTGGTCGACGACCTCGTGGCCGTCCCCACGCAGTGCCTCGGCGACGACGTTCTTGACGTCGAAACCGGCATGATCGGAGCCCAGGTGGACGCGCATGGCGCCATCCTGCCAGCCACAGCGGTCGATGTCGGACTTCGCGCGCCTGCACGGATCTGCCAGGATCGGGCGCATGCCTGGCGCCAACCTGACCCGCGACGATGCACGCGAACGCGCTGCCCTCGTCGTGGTCGACTCCTACGA
>DASUYL010000222.1:0-2118 GCA_036377395.1 Jiangellaceae bacterium | reverse complement strand
GCGCCGCGCCGCGTACCCTTGACGGACGTGGCCACCCGTGACGTCGGCGCCGAGATCGGCGCCCTGGACCAGACCCTCGCGACGATCGAGCAGGTGCTGGACCCGGCCACCATGCGCGAGCAGATCGCCGACCTGGAGAAGCAGGCAGCGGCTCCGGACCTGTGGGACGACGTCGACCGGGCACAGGAGGTCACCAGCCGGCTGTCGTACCTGCAGGCGGATCTGCGCCGGCTGACCGAGCTTCGCGGCCGGGTGGACGACCTGCCGGTCATGTTCGAGTTGGCCGAGGAGGAAGCCGACGCCGAGGCCGCCGCCGAAGCCGACCGGGAGCTCGACGAAGTCACCCATCTGGTCTCCGAGCTCGAGATCCGCACCCTCCTCTCCGGCGAGTACGACGCCCGTGAGGCCGTCATGACCATCCGGTCCGAGGCCGGTGGCGTCGACGCCGCGGACTGGGCGGAGATGCTTCTTCGCATGTACACGCGCTGGGCCGAGCGGCACGGCTACAAGACCGAGGTCTACGACATCTCATATGCGGAGGAAGCGGGCATCAAGTCGGCGACCTTCGTCGTGCACGCGCCGTATGCCTACGGAACGCTCTCGGTAGAGCAGGGGACCCACCGGCTGGTACGGATCAGCCCGTTCGACAACCAGGGCCGCCGGCAGACCTCCTTCGCCGGCGTCGAGGTGCTGCCGGTGGTGGAGCAGACCGACCACATCGAGATCCCCGACGTCGACGTCCGCGTCGACGTGTTCCGCTCCTCCGGGCCCGGCGGCCAGAGCGTGAACACCACCGACTCGGCCGTGCGCATCACCCACCTGCCCACCGGGATCGTCGTCTCCTGCCAGAACGAAAAGTCGCAGTTGCAGAACAAGGCATCGGCCATGCGGGTGTTGCAGGCCAAGCTGCTCGAACGCAAACGCCACGAGGAGCGAGCGGCGATGGACGCGCTCAAGGGAGACGCGGGGTCGTCCTGGGGCAACCAGATGCGCTCGTACGTGCTGCACCCCTACCAGATGGTCAAGGACCTGCGGACCGAGTACGAGGTGGGCAACCCGCAGGCCGTCCTCGACGGCGAGATCGACGGCTTCCTCGAGGCCGCCGTCCGCTGGCGCCGCCAGCAGGAGTCGTCGGCATAGTCGGCTGTCACCAGACAGAATCCCCGTTGTGACCGGTTCGTGACACGCAAGAGTGGACGCGGACATCCTCGGTTCCGTTAGTCTGCGGTGTCCGCCGAAGACGGTGGTCCGGCTCGGTAAGCCGCGCTGTGGGGGGCGCAGTCAGGCCGAATCGCGAAACTGTCCGATTCACCCGACTCCGGGGGGAGTTCCCTTCCCATGTCTCCAAACAGCGCGACCGTCAGTCGCCGTACCGTGCGAGCACTCGTCGCGGCCGGCATCGCCTGCCTGATCTCCGGCCTGACCGTGGTGTTCGCGACGTTGCTGCCCTCGGCGACCGCCACCCACGTGGAGCCCGAGGAGTTTACGGGCAATCCAACGTGCTCTGTCCTGGTGCCAGGGACTACCGAGCTCAAGGTCGAGCCGGTCTCGGACGGGACGTTCACCGACGGTACGCTCAGCGTGACGATCGACGTCCGAACCACTGCCGACGGACCGGTCTTCGACTGGACGTCCAACATCGGCGTGGATGCCGTGTTCGTCAAGGGCGGGCCAGGCGGAAACCTGTACGTGTACGACCCCGAGGCGACGGCCGACACCGGGCTGCACGCGCCGGTCAACCCGAACAACGACAAGTTCTACGGCCTGAGCCACATCTCGTTCTGCTACGACGTCGGGGACGAGACCACGCCGCCGGAGACGACCCCACCGACGACTCCGCCGGAGACGACCCCGCCGGAGACGACCCCACCGACGACTCCGCCGGCGACGACCCCGCCGGAGACCACCCCACCGACGACTCCGACGATGAAGGAGACCACGCCGGCCGGGGAGGAACTGCCCAAGACGGGTAGCGGTGGCAACGGCTGGCTCGCAGCGCTCGGCGCCGGCCTGCTACTCGGCGGGACCGGCCTCGTCCTGGCCGGACGTCAGGCAGGTCGTCACGAGGCCTGACCGGTTGGTCTGACCAGCCGACTACGTCGACCGGGCGGCTCCGCG
>DASUYL010000221.1:0-7828 GCA_036377395.1 Jiangellaceae bacterium | reverse complement strand
CCGGCCGTGCTGACCCGGATCGGCGGCCTGCTGGCGGTCGCGCTGGTGATGGGCTGGATTGCCACCAGGGCCTTCCGGTCGTACCAGCGCTCGGTCTGACCACGGCTGCGTCACGCATTGCCGGGCCAGTCCCTGGGATTTGCGGGAGGGCGGACCGGTCGGTCCGCCCTCCCGTTGTCGGTGCGACCTCCTACTCGACGGCGAAGGCCTGGAACTCCGCTGCCCGGACGACGAGAGCCTGCGAGCTCGCCGTCCTGCAGTCGGTGTTCGCCCGCGGATCGGCGTCCTGCTCACCGGCGTACTCGGGGGCACCCGTGCACTGGTTGGTCACCACCTCCAGCCGCAGGTGGGTCGCCCGGGTGTCCGGGATGTCGAACGACCGGATGATCAGCTCGGGCGCGCGGGGCCGTGGCGCGACCGACGGGAACGCGTCGGCCGGGCTCGTGTACACCAGGCTGAAGTCCGCGGCGTCTGCGCAGTCGTTCGCGGGAGTGGCCGCACAGGCCAGTATCCGGAACTGCCGAAGCGCCGAGACCCGGCCCTGCGAGCCCGGGTCGGGATCTCCCGTCACGGGCGGCCGCAGCATCGCACTGACCTGGACGCGACCGACCCGGTGAGCGCTGTCGCCGGCCAGATTCACGGTCACCTGCTTGCCGGCGACCGGAGTGCCGATTGAGGCCCAGTTGGTGGCCTCGTTGTCGTCGACGATCCGGGCCAGGTTGATGCCGTCGCCGCTCGCCGTGGCGCCGGCCGTGCTGGAGGCAAGGTTCGTGGGCATCGGGACGGTCAGGGTGACCGCCGAGCCCGCGCCGAAGGCGATCGGGCCTATCCGCACGTGCCCTCGACCCGGAGCCGTCGCCAGCAACTCGTACGTCCCGGGCACGACCTGCACGGTGGTGCCGAGCGTGGTCGCGGCAACGGTGTCTGCCACCGCACGCGCCCGAGCCTGGTAGGGGCCGACGAACAGTTGGGCACCCACGACGGGCTGTCCGGCCTCGTCGACCGGCGCGAACGTCACCGCCGCCTCGTTTGCATGGGGCGACGCGAAGCTCGGCGTTGGGTTCGGGTCCGTATGACCGTTGCTGGCTGCACCCTGACCCAGACCGCGCTTGGCGAACGCGTTCCACAGCAGGTCCTGGTTCGCCCCGCCGAAGCGGATCATGTCCGCCGCCAGCAAAGCGTCCCGGGAATCGACCATGCTCACCTGGGAGACGGCCATGAGCAGGTAGGAGTCGAACATGAGCTGTGCCCAGCGCCGGTTGCCCGGGCAGCTGGTGACCGGCGTCTCGCCGTTGGCACACGACTTCTGCAACGCCGCGTTTCCGGCACCGTACCGGCCGATCATCGCGGCGCGGATGTCGAAGTTGGTGGCGCTCCACACCTCACCCGAGGCGTGGACCTGCAGTCCGACGAAGTCGTAGTCGATGTGGCTGTAGTTCAGCGGGCTCGCGCTCATGTTGTAGTTGCGGATGCCCGCGTCCGGGTCGCTGGTGACGTACTGACCGATCGTGAACGCCCGGCTACCTGACGGCGCGTAGCCGTGCTCGGCAAGGTACTCGACGGCCGCGAGGTCGGACCAGCTCTCGCTCATGCCCTGGGGCGAGCTCAGGCCGTCCCTCGGTCCGGCAACCATCCGGTTGGTGATGGCATGGGTGTACTCGTGCGCGATCACCGACATGTCGAAGTCACCGTCGACACACGGGGCGTAGAACGCGCCCGCGATCGGCTGCCAGAGGTACATGTTGGTGATCGGGGGGTGCCCGTCCGGTGGGGTGATCTGGTTGGCGTTGTCCCGGGCCGCGAACCCCGGGGGACCACCGGTCACGCCGCCGGCCTGCGCGTTGCCCTGCTCCGGGTCGTTCTGCTTGCCACCTCGGTCGAAGTTGCTGTCCTGCAGGTTGAAGGTGACCTCGGTGAACCCGAGGTGGTACGACCAGTCGTGCATCCGGTTGTGCATCGCGAACAGGTTCGCCCGCGCTGCGTCGATGTCGTTGCGAAGGGCAGACTCGAACACGGCCGGCGAGCACCTCTCCCGGAGCCACTGGTTGGTCCACGCGTAGTCGTACTCGCGGTTCGGGCGCGGCGTCGCCAACTCCTTGCCGACCGTGAACGGGTCGTTGCTGAACCAGTTGTGGACGGCAAAGGCGTTGTTGCCCAGCGTGGTCTCGCTCGGTTTGAGGTTCGTCGAGTTGACGTCCCAGGCGAGCGGCGACGCTGGCGTGCCCACGACCTCGTCGCAGCCGGGTCCGGGCAGGAAGCACCACCGCACCCGCGTGTCGGTCGACGAGTAGTCGACCGGTGGCGTGTT
Organism: Jiangellaceae bacterium; assembly: GCA_036377395.1. Taxonomy (GTDB): domain Bacteria; phylum Actinomycetota; class Actinomycetes; order Jiangellales; family Jiangellaceae; genus DASRTE01. Next base: position 5,520 of record DASUYL010000221.1, on the reverse strand, counting down.
GGGGAAGACCTCCCAGGCCGGGTTGTCCTCGCTGTAGTCGACCAGGTCCTCGCGGACGAGCACGCTACCGTCGCGGGCGTCGACATAGGTGCTGAAGCCCACCGGCTCGGCGTCGTCCCCACCGATCAACACGACCTCGTAGGCGGCGCGTGCGGCGCCCTGCGGCACGGGTACGGCGACGAGCTCGACACCCTGGACGGCGGCCTCGTCGACGCCCGCGTCGGCCACGGCGATCTGTGCAGCCTGGTCGGCCGACAGCGTCGCCGCCGCCGGCTGGCCCGCGTCGCGCGCAAGCGACGAGCTCACGTGCCACACGGCGCCGTCGCGCACACCGACCGCGAGCAGCCCGTCACGGCCGGCCCCGAGGTTGCCGAAGCGCTGCCTGAGCAGCACCGTCGCTCCCTCGCCCATCGGGGCGACGCTGATCACATCGAGCGCCGCTGCGGCGCGGGGGGTCAGCCCGAGCAGGTCACGGTTGGCGGCGACGTACGCCTGGGCGGCGGCCACCGGGTCGGCCGATAGCCCCTCGGCAAGCGGTGTACCGGTCGACGCCAGCACCGCGGGCGTGCCGAAGGCGTTCCAGCGGGCCCGGGCGCCGACCTCGTCCGCCCTCGACCGCTGCTGCGCGGTCGGTGCGGCGCGGCCCGTTCGGCTGTCCTTGTCCTTGACCTCGACCGGATCTCCGGGGAACGGTCCGGGTCCTCCTGGGTCGCTGGCCTGACCGGGCGCTGCGACGCTGCCCGGTCCCATTGCGAGGACGAGTGCCGCTGCGATCAGCGCGGCTGCCCCCGCAAACGCACGGGATGGTGTGCGCACGGTTCTCCACCTCCTCGACGGCTCCGTTGCCGTCGTATGCCTGCGTCGAAGATTGCTCTCCGTCAAGCGAATTGTGAAGCCCTGCGGGCGATCTTCTTCCCGAGAGCAGTCACAGTGAGCAGCGCCGCACGGTTCATGGCAGTGCAGGGGCCGCGGTCAGTGGTGGATGCCGCCGGCTGCGACGTGGATGAAGACCGCTCGCACCTCGTCGGCCGTCGTCAACGGGTCCACCGATCCGTCGACCGGCTCGACGGCGCTTTCGAGCACCTCGACCTCCGGTTCCGGACCGAACGTGATGAGACTGAGGTACACCGGCCGATCCGGGTCCTGTGCCTCGGCGAGCCCGGCGGCGAGCTGCTCGGCCGAGATCGATCCGGGGTCGTCCTCGTTGCGCCCGTCGGTGAAGACCACCACGTGGTTGGGCGTACCCTCCCGGTGTCCGTCCCGAGCGGTCACATACGCCGCGAGGATCGTGTCGTAGAGGCCGGTACCGGTGTCGGTCGCCGCGAGCGCGCCGACCGCGCCGCCCAGGCGCTGTCGCTGTGCGGCGTCGAGCGGGCCACGTGCGAGCAGCGTCTGATAATCGCGTGGCGGGTCCAGCAGCGAGCCGAACTGCCACAATGCGAGCTCGGAGTCGTCGGGCAGCAGACCGGCGAGTTCGCGGGTGCCGCTCTTGACCAGGTCGATCAGCGGCGTCTCCGAACCGGGCGCGTTGTCGGACATCGATCCGGAGACGTCGATGACGACCAGCAGATCGGACCTGCGGTCCTCGGGATACCAGGCCGCGAAGACGTGGTCGGCGTTGTGCGGTCCCAGCGCCTCCATCGGCGCCGCCGAGACCTCCGGAAGCTGGTCGGACGCTTCCGGGGGTTGCCCGCCGTCCGGACCGCGCAGACCGGCACCGGCGAGAGCCTCGTCGGAGTCCGGCCCGGTGATCGCGGACAACAGGCGTTCCAACGGCTCGGTCAGCGCGGGATCCTCGACGGCGGCCGTCGTGGGCATCCAGGTGTAACGCATGAGAACCGAGTAGTCGGAGCCGGCGAGCACGGTGGAGTTGCGCACCGTTGAAGCGGCCGCTCCGCTGCCGCTGGCGAGCAGGGGGGCGAGCGCGTACTCGGCGACCAGCCCGACCTCGCCGTTCTCCTCGGGAATCGCGTGGCTCGGCACGGTCCGCGTCGACGGCAGTGCGGTCATGAGTGCCTCGGCCGAGGCATCCATGCCGTCGTCGATCCAGACTGCCTCCGCGACGCCTCCCACGCCGACCAGACCGTCGCCCGAGCCGGCCGGTTCGCGCACCACCAGTCGGACACCCGAGTCGCTCGTCACCAGGTCCGCCAGCGCCCGCCAGCCGCCGCCGGCCTGTTCGATCAGTCCCGCGGTCGAGTCGTCGGTGACCATGTAGATCGGACTCGTCGCCACGACGGTCCCCGATCCGCCGGCCGGCTGCTCGGCGAGTGCCACGGAGTCCGCACTGCCGGCCCAGGAGATGTCATCGGGAATCCAGACGTGTGCGCCGACCTCTGCCACCTGCGCCGCGGCCGCACGACCGTCCGCGACCGTGATCTCGAGGTGTACGCAGTCCTCGCCGGACTCGAGCGACCCGGCCAGGTCGGTCAGCACCGGCTCGTACGAGCTCGCTGTCACCACCGTCAGCGTCTGGGCGCACGGCGACGGCGACGGCCCGTCCGAGTCCACGATGCCGCCGATGACGTCGTCGCCGCTGAGGGCCAGCGCGGCCACCGCGCCGGATGCCGCCACCACCACGAGCAGGAGAGCAGCGACCGCGCGGAAGGACCGGCGCTTGCGAGCGCGGTGTCGTGCCATGTGAGCCGTCCCCGCAGCCCGGCCGCGCACGGACAGCCTCGCGCCACCATGGAGCCGAGCTTTCCTGCTCGTCGGATCAGTGCGCGGGCAAGCATGTCACCGATTCGTACCGGCGTCACCGGGTCTGACCAAGTTGCGCCGGTGTGAGTCAGCTGAGCGAGTCGTCGTCCGCGGCGGTCAGCGGGCCGCCGGCGTCGCCGGTGTTGACGACACCCGCAGGCTCGATGAGAACGGCCCGGACTTCGCCCTCGGCGACCGGGCAGTGCTCGACGCCGCGCGGCACGACGAACATCTCACCGGCGGACACGACGACATCACCGTCGCGGAGGCGGATGGTGAGCTCGCCCGCCAGGACGAGGAACAATTCGTCGGTGTTCTGATGGGTGTGCCAGACGAACTCGCCCTGGATCCGGACGATCTTGATCTCGTAGTCGTTCAGACGCGCCACGACCTTGGGCGACCACCGCTCGGTGAACATGGAGAAGCGCTCGTCGAGATTGACCGCACGGTGTGCCATGGGTGGAGTATTCCACCGGCTCGCGGGTGGCCCGGCTGCTCCGCGGGTAGGCAGCGAACATGTTCGAGGGATTCGGGCTCGACCGGATGACCGTGGGCGACGTGGTCCTGCGGGTCCGCCACGGCGGTGCGGGACCGCCGGTCGTACTCCTGCACGGGCATCCGCGTACCCACGCCACCTGGCACCGGGTGGCCCCGCTGTTGGCTGGACAGTTCACGGTCGTCTGCCCCGATCTGCGCGGCTACGGCCAGTCCTCGACGCCGCCGACGACGGCCGACCACGCTCCGTACTCGAAGCGAGCGATGGCTGCCGACGTCGTCGCGCTGATGCAGTTTCTCGGCCACGACCGTTTCGCTGTCGTGGGCCACGACCGCGGCACCTATGTGGCACAGCGCCTGGCGCTGGACCATCCCGGCGCCGTCACCCATCTCGTCGTTCTCGACGGAGTACCGATCGGAGCGGCGCTGGCACGTGCCGACGCACGGTTCGCGCAGCGGTGGTGGCACTGGTTCTTCCTCGGCCAGACCGCGAAGCCCGCCGAGAGGGTGATCAGTGTCGACCCCGATGCCTGGTACGGCGGGTCTGCCGAGCAGATGGGAGCGCAGGCGTACGAGGACTACCGCCAGGCGATCCATGACCCGGACACGGTCCACGCCATGTGCGAGGACTACCGGGCCGGCCTGGGCGTCGACCGGGACGCCGATGACACCGACCGCAACGCAGGACGCCGCATCGCGGTGCCGGTGCTGTTCGGGTACGCAGGGCGGGACGACTTGCACCTCCTCTACGACGACCCGGCCGGGATCTGGCGCGAGTGGGCCACGAACGTGACGGAGATCCGTTTCGACTGCGGCCATCACATCGCCGAGGAGGCACCCGGTGAACTCGCGGCGGCGGTCGCCGACTTCCTGTCGCGATGAAGCGGCAGACTCGGACGGATGGCAGGCAGGCGCAGCGCGGGCATCCTGTTGTTCCGCAGGGCGGGGACCGACGTAGAAGTTCTCCTGGGACACATGGGTGGGCCGTTCTGGGCCCGGCGCGATGCCGGCGCCTGGTCGATGCCCAAAGGGGAGTACGGGCCGGACGAGGAGCCCGTCTCTGCGGCCCGCCGCGAGTTCGAGGAGGAGCTCGGCCTGCCGGCGCCGTCCGGCGATCTCATCGCTCTCGGCGCTATCCGTCAGTCCGGCGGCAAGGTCGTGACGGCGTGGGCCGTCGAGGGTGACCTCGATCCCGGCCGGGCTGTGCCCGGGACGTTCACGATGGAGTGGCCGCGCGGGTCCGGCAGGTTCCAGGAGTTCCCCGAGATCGACCGGCTCGCATGGCTTGGTCTCGAGCAGGCGCGGACGAGGATCGTGGTCGGGCAACGTGCCTTCCTCGACCGGTTGGCTGAGCTGCTTGTCGAGACTTCGAACACGACTGAACGATGAGGACTCGTCCCCGGCAGGAGTGCCCATGCCCGTCCAGCTGAACCACACGATCGTGTCGGCGCACGACAAGCACGAGTCGGCGACCTTCATGGCCGAGATCCTCGGCCTCGCCGAGCCCACTCCGTACGGACCGTTCCTGGTGGTACAGGTCGACAACGACGTCTCCCTCGACTTCGTCGATGCCCAGGGTCCGGTTCACCCGCAGCACTACGCGTTTCTCGTCGGTGAGGCGGAGTGGGACCAGATCTTCGGCCGGATCCGCGAGCGGCGACTGCCCTACTGGGCGGACCCAGGACGGTCCCGGCCGGGGGAGTTCAACACCAACGACGGCGGCCGGGGCGTGTACTGGGAGGACCCGAACGGCCACTTCCTCGAGATCATCACCCGGCCGTACGGAGGTGGCGGCTGACGCCGCGGTAAGGAGAGGGATGGCGTCTACGCGGCCGTGTCGCTGAGGCCTGATGCCCGGGTGCGGTGCTCCTGCGGGCTGATGCGGCGCACGCGCTTGAACGCCGTGCTGAGGGCGAACGGGCTGCTGTAACCGACCTGCCGCGCGACCGCAGCGATGGTGACATCCGGTTCGCGAAGCAGGTCGGCGGCGAGCGCCAGCCGCCAGCCGGTGAGGTAGGACATCGGCGGCTCGCCCACCAGGTCGGTGAAGCGGCGCGCCAACGACGCACGCGAGACCCCCGTGGCAGCGGCCAGCATTGCCACGGTCCAGCCGGTGGCGGGGTTGTTGTGGAGCATCCGCAGAGCCCTGCCCACCACCGGGTCACCGTCCGCCCGGTACCAGGCAGGCGCACCGGAATCCGGCTGCGAGAACCAGGTCCGCAGGACGGAGATGAGCAGCAGGTCGAGCAGCCGGTCGAGCACGACCTCCTGCCCCGGGTCGTCCTTGACGATCTCGGCACCGAGCAACGGGAGAACACCACGGTT
>DASUYL010000220.1:0-4543 GCA_036377395.1 Jiangellaceae bacterium | reverse complement strand
CCCGTACCCTGCCTGCGATGGCCGGCTACCCCGGGACTCCGCTCCCCCGAGCACTCGACGTCGTCGTCGTCGGAGGGGGACACAACGGCCTCGTCGCGGCGACCGTCCTCGCCCGGTCCGGCCTCGACGTCGCGGTGTTCGAACGGGCGCAGTCGCTGGGCGGAGCCACCCGCACGGAGAACTGCTTCCCCGTCGTCCCCGGACTGCGCCAGTCGACCGGCGCTTATCTGCTCGGGCTGATGCCGCCGGAGGTGCTGGCGTTGGCCGGCGGCAGGGTCCGGCCGCTACGCCGTGACCCGCATTATGTGCTGCCCACGGCCGGCGGACCCGGCTCGCCATACCTGTGGTTCGGCAGCGACCGCGCGGCCACGCGAGCCCAGTTGGAGCGAACGTTCTCGGCGGCAGACGCACGGGCGGACGACGCCCTGCAGGCCGAGCTCGCCGCGCTGCGCGAGGACCTGGCGCCGGCCTGGCTGGCCGAGCCCCTCGACGTGGAGGCCACCGCCGAGCGCTACGTCCGCCCGGAGCTACGGACGGTGTTCGTCGACCTGGTACGCGGCACGGTCGTCGACTACCTCGCCAGATTCGGGTTCACCTCGGAACTGCTCGTCGCGATGTACGTCGTCACCGACGGCCTGTCCGGGCTGACGGCCGGCCCGGACACGCCCGGTACCGGCCACAACTTCCTCGTGCACAACATGTGCCGGCTGCCCGGCGCGGGCGGCACCTGGATGGTCGCCGAAGGCGGCATGGGTGCGGTGTCCGGCGCGTTCGCCGACGCGGCCGCGGCGGCCGGTGCACGGCTGTTCGCCGGCACCGAGGTCACCGCTCTCACCCTGGACGGCGGCGCGGTCGACGGCGTGGTCCTCGCCGACGGGAGACCTGTCGCCGCCCGCGCCGTCCTGGCCGCGTGTGACCCCTGGCGGGCCGCGGCGATCGCCGGCGACAAGGCCCCGGTCGACCTGGTGGCGCGGCTCGAGCGGATCCGCCGGCCGGGCACCACGCTCAAGGTCAACCTGGCACTGCGGGGCCTGCCGCGACTGGCCTGCCTCCCCGACGCGGCGCCGACGCCCTGGGGCTCCACGGTGCACCTCCTGCCGGACGCCACCGGCCGGCCGCTGGACGCGCTGCGGTCGATGTGGACCGAGGTGGAGGCCGGCCGCTTGCCCGACTTCCCGACCATGGAGTGGTACGTCCACACCACCATCGACCCCAGCCTGCGCGACGACGCCGGCCACCATTCGTCGGCACTGTTCGTCCAGTCGGTCCCGTACCAGCCGCTCGACACCACCTGGGCCGAGGCGATCGGTCCGTACGTCGACCACCTGCTCGAGATCACCGACCGGTTCGCGCCCGGAACCTCCGATCTGGTCGCCGACACCTTCCCGCTGCCCCCACCGGCGATCGAGGACCACTTCGGTATCACCGGCGGGCACATCCATCACGTCGACAACAGCGTGGCCTTCGCCGACCGCGTGCCCTATGCGACCGGCCTGCCGGGCCTGTACGCCGGAAGCGCGGGTTGCCATCCGGCCGGATCGGTGATCGGTGCAGCCGGCTGGAACAGTGCACATCGGGTCATCGCCGACCTCGGCATGCGTACGGCCGGCGGTTGATGACCTCGACGAGAACCAGGGCAAGCCCAGCGCACGGCTGCACCGGCCGATGAGCACGCGTGTGCCGGGCCCGTCTGGGAGACTGCGATCATGCCAAGGAACGCCGACGTCGACGCGTGGTTCGCGGAGTTCGAGCATCCGCTGAAACACGCGATGCTCCGCGTCCGCGAGATCATCCTCGAGGAACCACGGATGGACGAATCCATCAAGTGGAAGACGCCGACCTTCAGCTACCGCGGCAACCTGGCCAGTTTCAACCCGCGGTCGAAGGCACAGGTGAGCCTGCTGTTCCACACCGGAGCGTCGATACCAGGCGTCCATCCGCGCCTGGAACGCGGCGGTGAGGTGGCCCGATACATGCGCCTCGCCGACCTGGCCGACGTCGAGGCCGCCGCGGATGATCTGCGCAGCGTCGTCGCCGCGTGGTGCGATCGACCCCTGACGGCGGCCCGCGGGGCCGGTCGCGGCCGTCCGACGAAGTCTGCGCCCGCAGGATTGCGGAGACTAACCTGTACGGAGAGCCGTACCACCCCGTACCGGAAGAAGGCGAACGCGTCAGTGGCCAAGCAGACCGGACCGCTCGCGGGTTTCGGACCGAACGAGTGGCTCGTGCAGGAGCTCTACGAGAGCTGGCTGCACGATCCGGCGACCGTCGACCAGGCGTGGTCCGAGTTCTTCAGCGACTACACGCGACGCGACGCGCCCGACGGCCGGCAGCCCGATTCGGGCCGATCCAGCAGGGGGGACGACGTGACCACGGGCCCAACCCGGGCGGACGCGACCGTGACGTCGGTGCAGGCACCGGCGCCCATCTCGACGCCGGCACAGACCGGCGAACCGGCGAAGACGGAAACGCCGCCAGAACCCGCCCCGGCCCGGCCGGCGGCGGCGACCAGGCGCGCCACCACGCCGGACCCGTCCCCTCCCACCGAGAAGGCGCGTGCCACCACTGCCGTCCGGGCCGCCGAGACGGTTCCGCTGCGCGGTGCCAGCGCCCGGGTCGTCACCAACATGCAGGCCAGTCTGGAGGTGCCCACCGCCACAAGCGTGCGGGCCGTGCCGGCGAAGTTGCTGGTGGACAACCGGATCGTCATCAACAACCACCTGTCCCGCTCACGCGGCGGCAAGGTGTCGTTCACCCACGTCATCGGCTTCGCCCTGGTCCGAGCGTTGCGCCGGATGCCGGATATGAACTACTCCCACGACCAGGTCGACGGCAAGCCTGTGTTGGTCAAGCCGGCTCACGTCAACCTCGGGCTCGCGATCGACCAGCAGAAGAAGGACGGAACGCGCCAACTGCTCGTACCCAGCATCAAACAGGCCGAAAGTCTCGACTTCGCTCAGTTCTGGTCGGCATACGAAGACCTGATCCGCCGGGCTCGTAGCGGCCAACTCACCGTCGACGACTTCGCAGGCACGACGATCAGCCTGACCAACCCGGGCACGATCGGCACGGTCCACTCGGTGCCGAGGCTCATGAAGGGTCAGGGCACCATCATCGGCGTCGGTGCGATGGAGTACCCGGCGGAGTTCCAGGGCGCCGCTCCCGAGACGCTGGCGCGCCTGGCGGTCTCCAAGGCCATGACGCTGACGAGCACCTACGACCACCGGATCATCCAGGGTGCCCAGAGCGGCGACTTCCTGCGGATCATGCACGGGCTGCTGCTCGGCGACGACGACTTCTACGACGAGATCTTCCAGGCGCTGCGGATCCCGTACGAACCGATCCGTTGGGCCGCCGACGTCACGGCGAGCCACGAGGACGAGGTCGGCAAGCAGGCGCGGGTGCTGGAGCTCATCCACGCCTACCGGGTTCGCGGCCACCTGATGGCCGACACGGATCCCCTCGAGTACAAACAGCGCAGCCACCCCGACCTCGACGTCACGACGCACGGTCTGACGCTCTGGGACCTCGACCGCGAGTTCGCCACCGGCTCGTTCGGGGGCGACAAGCGGTTCATGCTGCTACGCGACATCCTCGGCGTCCTGCGCAACGCGTACTGCCGCACCACGGGCATCGAGTACATGCACATCCAGGAACCGGAGCAGCGGCGCTGGATCCAGCGGCGCGTCGAGCAGCCGACCGAACGGATGGACCGCGAGGACCAACTCCGCATCCTGCACAAGCTCAATCAGGCCGAGGCCTTCGAGACGTTCCTGCAGACGAAATACGTCGGCCAGAAGCGCTTCTCGCTCGAAGGTGCGGAGTCGATGATCTCCGTGCTCGACGAGATCTGCCAGGCAGCCGCCGAGGCGAAGCTCGACGAGGCGTGCATCGGCATGGCACACCGCGGGCGGCTCAACGTGCTGGCCAACATCGTCGGCAAGAGCTACGCGCAGATCTTCCGCGAGTTCGAGGGCAACATCGACCCGCGGACCGTCCAGGGTTCCGGCGACGTGAAGTACCACCTCGGTGCCGACGGTGAGTTCGTCGGCCAGGGTGCGGCCCGGATCAAGGTCTCGCTGACGGCCAACCCCAGCCATCTGGAAGCCGTCAACCCCGTGCTCGAGGGCATCACCCGAGCCAAGCAGGACCTCCTCGACCGGGGCGAGGAGTTCCCAGTGCTGCCGATCCTGGTCCACGGCGACGCCGCGTTCGCCGGGCAGGGAGTGGTCGCCGAGACGCTCAACCTGTCGCAGCTGCGGGGCTACCGCACCGGCGGCACGGTTCACGTCGTGATCAACAACCAGGTCGGGTTCACCACGTCGCCGGACCAGTCTCGGTCGTCGATGTACTGCACCGACGTCGCGCGAATGGTGCAGGCACCGATCTTCCACGTCAACGGCGACGACCCGGAGGCGTGCGCCCGGGTGGCCCGGCTGGCCTTCGAGTTCCGCCAGGACTTCGCGAAGGACGTCGTCATCGACCTGGTGTGCTACCGCCGGCGCGGCCACAACGAGGGCGACGACCCCTCGTACACCCAGCC
>DASUYL010000219.1:0-3831 GCA_036377395.1 Jiangellaceae bacterium | reverse complement strand
TGCTCCTCACCACTGTCCCGGAACCGGACGTTCGGTGAGAAGCTCGGCCGTGGCATGTCGGTCGCCGAGATCGTCGCGTCGACGCGGCAGGTCGCCGAGGGCGTGAAGTCGTGCGAGTCGGTCCTCGACCTGGCCAATCGGGTGGACGTCGACATGCCGATCGTCGAACACGTGACCTACGTCGTACACGGCGAGATGACACCGATGGAGATGTTGCGCAGCCTCATTTCGCGCACTGCAAAGCCCGAACGTCACGGCCACTAGGAGCGCCGAGGAGGCTTGACCGCCGCGGCTGCGCGCCGATCGTCAGCCCGACGCCGTCAGTGCTTCCGCAAGGTCGTCCCAGAGATCCTCCACGTCCTCGATTCCCACGGCCAGCCGGATCAGCGACTCGGGCACTGCCGGGCTCTCCTCTGGCCAGCGCCGGCGCCGCTCCAGCGTCGACTCCACACCTCCCAGACTGGTTGCCGGCACCCACAGTCGGGTGGCTGCGCACACGGCGTCCGCAGCGGCGGCTCCACCGCGGATCTCGACGGCGATGACGGCACCGAAGCCGCGCATCTGCCGCAGCGCCCGCTCGTGGCCGGGATCGTCGGGCAGGCCGGGATAGCGCACCTGCTCGACCGCTGGATGGGCCGACAGCCGCGATGCCAGGACGACGGCGTTGTGCTGGGACCGCTCGACCCGCAGGTGCAGCGTTCGGATACCACGCAGTGCCAACCATGCCTCGGCCGGGCCGGGGATGCCGCCGTGGTACGTCCGGTGTTCGAGCAGGCGATCGTAGGTCGCCTCGTCACGGGTGACAGCAGCACCGAGAACGACGTCGGCGTGCCCGGCGAGGAACTTGGTCAGGCTGTGCACCACGACGTCCGCACCGAAATCGAGCGGTCGCTGGTTCAGCGGCGTGGCGAAGGTGTTGTCCGCACAGGTCTTCACCCCGCGCTGACGGGCTGCCGTGAACAGCGCAGGCAGATCGGCCACGGCGAGCGTCGGGTTCGTGGGCGACTCGGCCCAGAGCAGGGTCGCGCCGTCCAGGGCCGCCGCGGTCGCGTCGGTGTCGGCGATGTCGACCCGGCGGATCTGGAACTGACGGTGAGTCTGCAACCGGCCGAGCAAGGTCGACGTCCCGCTGTAACACACCTCGGGTGCGACGACGACCGAGCGCTCCGGCGAGAGATCGAGGACGGCTGCGACCGCCGCCATGCCGGAGGCGAACGCGAGGGCACGACCGCCCTCCAGGGCTCCGACCACGTCCTCGAGTGCCGTCCACGTCGGGTTGCCGTTACGTCCGTATCCCACCGCGCCGCCCTCGACGTAGGTCGATGCGAGCACCGGAGGCACGGACAGGGGAGCATCGGGCACCTGCTCCGGCCGCCCGCCGTGCACGGCGATCGTCGCGGCTGCAGGGCTGGGGCGGTGTGGCGTCTGAGGCGTCATGGTGCCGATTCTCGCGTGGCGGGTAGGGTCGCGCCGGTGAAGGCTCCGCAACCGCGCCGTGTCCGGGTGGCCGTCGTCTTCGGCGGACGCAGCTCCGAGCACGCCATATCGTGCGTGACGGCAGGCAGCGTCCTACGGGTGATCGACCCCGATCGCTACGACGTCGTGCCGATCGGTGTCACCCCGAAGGGGAGATGGGTGCTCGGGCCGAGCGATCCAGCCCGGCTGGCGATCTCCGACGGCCGCCTGCCCGAAGTGGCAGACGAGGGTGGCAGCGTCGTGTTGCCCAGCTCTCCGAGCTCCGCAGAGATCACCGTCAGCGAGCCGGGTGCGGTCCCGCGTGCCCTCGGCGAGGTCGACGTGGTGCTGCCGCTTCTGCACGGCCCTTACGGCGAGGACGGAACGCTGCAGGGCATGCTCGAACTCGCCGGCGTGCCGTACGTGGGCTCGGGCGTGTTGGCATCCGCCGTCGGTATGGACAAGCACTACATGAAGCTGGTGCTGGCCGCCGCCGGGCTGCCGGTCTGCCGGCACGTGCTCGTCGACCCGGGGCCCTGGGAGCCACAACGGGAACGCGTCGGGGGTGAGGTGGCCGGCCTGGGCTGGCCGGTCTTCGTCAAGCCGGCCCGGGCGGGCTCGAGCATCGGCATCACCAAGGTCGACGGTCCGGGTGGATTGGAGGCGGCCGTTCTCGACGCTCGCCGGCACGATCCGAAGGTCATCCTCGAGGAGGCCGTTCGCGGACGCGAGGTCGAGTGCGGCGTCCTGCAGGGACGACCGGACGGGCCGCCCGACACCAGCGTCGTCGGCGAGATCAGGGTCGACGAAACCCACGAGTTCTACGACTTCGACGCCAAGTACCTCGACGAGGAGCACGTCTCGCTGGACGTGCCGGCGAATCTCCCGGACGACGTCGCCGGCCGGGTGCGCTCACTCGCTGCCCAGGCTTTCACGACGTTGTCGTGCGAAGGCCTCGCGCGGGTCGACTTCTTCCTCCGCCCGGACGATTCGCTGTTGGTCAACGAGGTCAACACCATGCCGGGGTTCACGCCGACATCCATGTTCCCGATGTTGTGGGCGGCCTCCGGGCTCGACTACCCGGCACTGGTCGACCGCCTTCTCACCGCCGCCCTCACCCGGCCCACCGGCCTTCGCTGAGGCCTGACGTTCGTCTCTGCCCGGCCAGTCCTACGATCCGCGGTCCGGTCCGGTGCCTCGGGCGTACACGGACGGGATCTGGGGCTGCCACCTCCAGTCGGGTCGGGTGTGGAGGTGTGATGCGGGGCGGGTCGATGAGCAGGGTTGACCAGGGGTGTCGGTGATCAACCTGCGTCATGACGTGCGGTCCCGGTTTGCAATGCGCCCGGATCGGGGGGAGAATCGCTGTGGTTGACGACCCAGCCAAACTCCGTGAGGAGATGGCTGGCATGTTCGAAACCCTGGTTGGCGAGGTCGGCCCTCGGCCCACGAGGCCGGCGACTTTTCGTTGGTCGCAGCAGTCCGTGGATGACGCCGTTGTGATCCGTCTGGCCGGCGAGATGGACCTTTCGACGGCAGCGGAGTTGCGGCGGCTGCTGGGGGCTGCAGAGACGGACACGGCGGCGACGATCGTGCTCGACATGTCCGAGGTCAGTTTCATCGATGCTCATTGCATCGGTGTCATCCTCCATGCCTGGACGGCCGCGGAGGTGCGTGGTCAGGTGCTGCAGGTCGACGGGCTGCGCGGACTGCCGGCCCGCGTCGTGCGGCTGCTGGGCCTGGAGTCGACGTTCGTGCGCAGCTGCCAGACCTCCGAAGGGAATGCCGGTGGATAAGGGCGATGCGACGTCGGCGTTGCTGGAGGAGGCGTTGTAATTGGAGCAGCGGATGCGACGCGCTGACCTGTGGGAAGCCGGCGCTGAAGAGCGGGAGCGGCTGGCCGACGAACGAGAGCGGCTCGCCGACGAGCGGGAGGTGCTGGCCGACGAGCGGCAAGGGCTGGCCGATCGACACGAGCGCGCACTGGACCGCCGCGAAGTGGATCGGCAGGCTCAGCTCTCGTCGACCGGTGACGTCGACGGGCCGACCGAGACGGCCATGGCGCAGGTCGCGCTGCGCCGCGCCGAGGCCGGCGTGCAGCGAGCCGAGGCGGAGTTGACCCGCGCGCGGCAGGCCGTCGCCCGGGCCGGGGCACGCGGTGCCCGCCGGCTCTCCGGGAGCGAGCGAGCCGCAGCAGCTCTGCACGCCGAGGAGACGGTGGACGCCGAAGACAGTGCGTGGTTGGCAGATCGGCGCGACTTCGTCGCCGTCGAACGCGAGGCGCTTGCCGCTGAGCGGGACGAGATCGCCGACCAGCGCGACGAAACCGCAGAGCTGCGCGAGCGCCTGGCCGACGACCGGGAGCGCACGGCATTG
>DASUYL010000218.1:0-17554 GCA_036377395.1 Jiangellaceae bacterium | reverse complement strand
CTGGCGATGGAGCACCTGCACCTGGACGTCGTGTCCGGCGAGCGCATCGGCGATCTCGCTGGTGCCGTCCGGTGATCCGTCGTCCACGACGAGGACGTCTGCATCCGGCACCGCCGACCGGACCCCTTCGACCGCCCTGCGGATCGTGAGCGCCTCGTTGTAAGTCGGGATCACCACCAGCACCCGTCCGATCGGGTCGCGGTCACTCATCGGACGTCCGCCGTTTCCACGGGTGTGGCCGCCCGATGGGCCTCGTCGCCGATCCGCCGTCGCCACCCGACGACCGCCATCGCGCTGGCCGCGACGGCCATGCCCACCAGGACCCACTCCGGCCACTCGCCGAGGGTCGTCGCCATCGTCCGCGTCTGCGACAGCTCGACGTCGGCGACCAGGACGTCCTGGGTGTACAGCTCGGCCCGCTCGCCCACCGTGCCGTCCGGTCCGACGATGGCGCTCACCCCGGCCAGTGCCGCCACCAGCACCGTGCGGTTGTGCTCGACGGCCCGCACCCGGGCCATGGCCAGCTGTTGCTCGGTCATCGGGGTGAACCCGAACGTCGCGTTGTTCGTCTGGACTGCAAGCAGGTCGGCGCCCGCGCGGACCGCGTCGCGGACCAGGTTGTCGAAGGCGACCTCGAAGCAGATGACGGCGCCCATGGTGCTGGAGCCCATCTCGAGCAGGCCGACCTCGTCGCCGGCGACGAAGTCACGCGGCTGCCGGTCGACGGCGGATGTGATCCTGCGAGCGATGCTCCGTAACGGGATGTATTCGCCGAACGGCATCGGGTGCCGCTTGACGTAGGTCTGACCGGCGCCGTCGCCGGGTTCCCAGACGATCGAGGTGTTCTCGACGTTGCGACCGTCCGCAGTGGGCACAAGCGCACCGATCAGGGTCGGCGCGGCGATGGCGTCGACCGCCCGGCTCACCTCGGTGCGGGTTTGCGCGTCCGCGTAGGGATTGATGTCGACCGAGTTCTCGGGCCAGACCACGAGATCAGGCTGCCGCGCGCGGCCGGTCGCCACGTCGTCGGCCAGCGCGTTGGTCACCTCGGCGTTGTTCCGGGTAATCCGGCGACGCTCCTCGTTGAAGTCCAGACCGAGTTCGGGGACGTTGCCCTGGACCACGGCGACGGTGACGGTCGGACCGCCGGGATCGGGAGTCGGAACCGCGGCTCCCACCGCGACGACGCACGCTGCCGCTGCCGGCGCCAGCAGGCGCACCGCCGTCCTCCGGTCGACGACGGCCCACGCGAGCAGCCCCCCGGCCAGGGCGACCGCGAACGAGACCACCGGCGACCCGCCCACGGACGCCAGGCCCAGTGTCGGGCCGTCGGCCTGGGAGAAGGCCAGCTTGCCCCAGGTGAGCCCGCCGTAGGGCACACGTCCCCGGAGGGCCTCCTGGGCCACCCATGCGGCGGCGGTCCACACCGGCCAGCCGGGAAGCCGTTGAACGAGCACGACCGCCACGCCCAGCGGCACGAAGAACAGTCCCTGCAGGCCCGCGAGCAGTAGCCACGGGACCGGACCCACCTCCTGGCCGATCCAGGGTAGGAACGGAACGAAGAAGCCGAGCCCGGTGCACAGGCCGAGTCCGGCCGCCTCGCGTATCGACTGCCCGCGCACCAGCAGGGCGAACCCGGCCGTGACCGCGACCGCGACGAACCACAGGTCGTACGGCGGGAAGGCGAGGATCAACGCGGCACCCGTGACCGCGGCCGCGACGGCGCGGGCGAGAGGCTTCACGGGCAGCGCTCTCCGTCCAGATACCGGTCAGGGGTGCATGAAACACGGGTGCTTCCCGTGACGGTACAACGTGCGGTCGGCACACCTGGTGCCCGCGGTAACCGGACGGACGCGGCCCGGCCCCGCCCTTCGGACCGGTCCGCGCACCGCCGGCTGCAGTCCGCCGGACCGTTGTCTACTGGGCGGGCCGGGCCCGACCTCGTCGCACCCCGTGCCGCCCGGGAAGCGACCTGGCGATCCGCGTCAGCATGAGCCTGGCCTGCGGTACCCCGGAGTAAACCCGGAGGTTCCCCGCGACTCCGGTCACGCGGCGCGCTCGGACGCCGGCCCGAGCAGTGTCCGCTGGTGGACAGGACGCGAACTCTGCTCCCCTGCTCCCCGACCTGTCAACCGGAGCCTGACCTGCGAAAATGGATTGTTTGCCCAGGTCAGCGCAGAAGTTGGTCGGCTGAAGTCGATCACGTCGCAGGTGACGTCCGTCGGCGTGTCGCCGTGACACGCCGACCCGGTAGCACCGACGGCGCACTCACGTGCTCTCGATCACAGTGCCGAGCGGTCGAAGACGGTCCGACCGCGGACGACCGTGCGCAGGCAGGCCGGCAGCGGAGAGGCCGGCGAGAGGTCGGGCAGGCCGGAGCCGGGTCCCATCAGCTGGTCGGGCGGAACGTCCCACACGGCGTAAGTAGCGCGCATCCCCGGTGCGAGGACGCCGGCATCGTCCACCCGGGCCGCTCGCCAACCGCCGCGGGTGGCAGCCTCGAAGGCGGCTCCGGCGGCCAAGCGCTCGCCCGGCCGGTGGTGTGCGACGGCGGCGCGGACCATCTCCCATCCCCCCATCGGTGTCACCGGCGAGTCCGAACCCAGCGCCATCGGGACGCCCGCCCGGGCCATCGAGGCGAACGGGTTCATGGTTCGCGCGCGTTCGACGCCCAGCCGGGTCGCGTACATTCCGGCGTCGCCGCCCCAGAACTCATCGAAGCGTGGCTGCACGCTGGCGACCACGCCCAGCGTGGCCATCACCGTCACCAGGTCCGGCGTGATCATCTCGACGTGTTCGAGACGATGCCGGGCGGCGACGATCTCGGCGACACCGCACCGGTCCGCGGCCCGCTCGATCGCCGTCACACCCACCCGGACGGCTTCGTCGCCGATGCAGTGGAAACCTGCCTGGATGCCGGCGCGAGTACAGGCGACCACGTGCTCGGTGGCCTCGTCGAGGTCGACGTAGAGGAAGCCGGCCTGGTCGGCCGCGTCGGTGTAGGGCTGGCTCAACCGGGCCGTCCGCGAGCCCAGGCTGCCGTCGAGATTGAGATCGCCGGCCGCGCCCGCGCAGCCGAGTCGCACGGCGGTCTCGACCCCGTCGCCGATGGCTCCCCAGTACGCGAACACCTCCGGCAGGCCTTCGTCACCGGCCACATCCAGCAACGCGGTCAGATCCCTCGTCCCGGCGATATGCGGTGCACCGATCTCGTGCACCGCTCCGATGCCGGTGGCGGCCGCGTGGCGCAGAGTGGTGCGCTGGAGCTCCCTGCGAAGTTCCGGCGTGAGGCGGTCCCTTGTCGCCCGCCGGGCCAGATGGTGAGCGTCGCGGCGGACCAGACCGTCGGCGAATCCGGCGGCACGGGCGATGTCGGGTGCAGCGTCGAGCAGTGCGCTGGACACGACCGCGGAATGCACGTCGATCCGGGACAGGTAGGCCACCGCTCCCCCACTGGCCCGGTCGACCTCCGCTCGCGTCGGCGGCCGCGCCTCCGGCCATGACCGCTCGTCCCAGCCGTGACCGAGAACGGCCTGTCCCGGCCGCGACGTGGCGTGGTGCTCGACCCGGCCGAGGAACTCCGACAGGGACGCGCAGCCGGTGAGGTCGACTCCCTCCCGGGCGAGCCCGGTCTCGGTCACGTGGAGGTGTGCGTCGACGAACGCCGGCGTGACGAGTGCACCGCCGAGGTCCACCACCGCGTCAGCAGCATCGACGTGCGTCGTCGCCGTGCTCTCGTCGCCGACCCAGGCGATGCGGCCGCCGGACACCAGCAGGGCTGTCGCCGACGGGTCGGCCGGACTGTGGACCCTGCCATTACGGAGCAGCGTCGTCGATCGAACGGCAGACATGGAGGACAGTCTGCCCGTTCGGTCCGGATTGCAGCTTCTGCATGTGTCGCGGTCAAGGCCCGCAAGAGTTCTGTCAACGTATGCTTTCTGCCGGAGAACCTCCCGCCCACACGCGGCCATGTGCGGTGCGCGACGACACGAGAGAGGTAGGCCACGTGCCCACGACGACCGCCGACCGGGCCCGCGTAGCAGCCGGCGACGTCCACGACGTCCTCGCCCGGCACCTGCTCACCGACGGCTTCAAGCTCGTCCTCGACACCCGCGCCAGCCAAGGGTCATGGCTGGTCGACGCGCGTGACGGCCAGCGGTACCTGGACATGTACACGTTCTTCGCGTCGGCACCGCTGGGCTGCAACCACCCGGGCATCGTCGACGACAAGGACTTCCTCGCGGTGCTCGCCGAGGTCGCCGCCAACAAGCCGGCCAACTCCGACATCTACAGCACCCACTACGCCGAGTTCGTCGAGACGTTCGTCCGTGTCCTCGGCGACCCGCGGTTACCCCACCTGTTCTTCGTCGAGGGCGGAGCACTCGCGGTCGAGAACGCGCTCAAGGTCGCCTTCGACTGGAAGAGCCGTCACAACGAGGCGAACGGCCGTTCCGCCGGGCTCGGCACGAGGATCATGCACCTCACCCGTGCCTTCCACGGGCGCAGCGGCTACACGCTGTCGCTCACCAACACCGAGCCGGCCAAGACCGCGCGGTTCCCGAAGTTCGACTGGCCGCGCATCGACGTTCCCGCGATCCACTTCCCGCTCGACGAGGCCGAAGTGCGCGCCGCCGAGGACCATGCGCTGCGGCAGGCCGAGCAGGCCTTCGCCCGGTACCCGCACGACGTCGCGGCGTTCATCGCCGAGCCGATCCAGGGAGAGGGCGGCGACAACCACATGCGCGGCGAGTTCCTGCGGTCCATGCAGGAACTCGTGCACGCCAACGACGCACTGTTCCTGCTGGACGAGGTGCAGACCGGTGGCGGCACCACCGGGACGCCGTGGGCCTACCAGCAACTCGGCCTCGAACCCGACATCGTCGCCTTCTCGAAGAAGATCCAGCTCGGCGGCATCATGGCCGGCGGCAGGGTCGACGAGGTCCCGGACAACGTCTTCGCGGTGTCCGGCCGGATCAACTCCACCTGGGGCGGCGGCTTGACCGACATGGTGCGGAGCCGCCGCATTCTCGAGATCGTCGAGCGCGAGGGGCTGATCTCGGCCGCCGGACCAAAGGGCGAGCGGCTCGTCGCTGGCCTGCACCAGCTCGCCGCCGAACGACCCGCCCTGGTCACCAATGTCCGTGGCCGCGGTCTCATGGTCGCCCTCGACCTGCCCGATCGGCCCATCCGTGACCGGGTCCTCGCGGCTTTGCGCGAGGATGAACACGTCCTCACTCTCGGCAGTGGGGACCGGTCGGTCCGGTTCCGACCCGCGCTGTCGGTCACCCACGACGAGCTCGTCCAGGCGGTGGCCGCATTCGGCCGGGTCCTGGCAGGCATCGAGGAGCTGCAGTGAGGCCCACCGTCACCTCCGTCATCGGCGGCGCTTCCGTCACCGACGGACCGACCGTCGCCAGCACCAACCCGGCGCGGCTCGACGACATGGTTGCCGAGGTCGTCATGGGCGATGCCGCGACTGTCGCCCGTGCCGCAGCCGTCGCGAAGGCCGCGCACCCGGCATGGGCCGACGTCCCCGCGCCGGTCCGCGGCCGCGCCATCGCGCACATCGGCCGGGCCGTCGAGGAGAACGCCGAGGTGCTTGCCGGGCTCGTCACCAGGGAGATCGGCAAGCCCTACGCGGAGTCCCTGGGCGAGGTCCGCGAGATCGTCGACACCTGCGACTTCTTCCTCGGCGAGGGCCGGCGGCTCTACGGCCAGACCGTGCCGAGCGAGATGCCGGACAAGCAGTTGTTCACCTTCCGGAACCCGGTGGGCGTCGTTGCGGTGATCACTGCCGGCAACTTTCCCGTCGCCGTGCCGTCGTGGTACATCGTTCCGGCGCTGCTGACCGGAAACACGGTGGTCTGGAAGCCGGCCGAGTACTCCCCCGCAGTCTCGAACGCCTTCCACGAGTTGTTCGCCCGCGGCGGCGGGTTGCCCGACGGTGTCTTCAACGTCGTACACGCCGACGGGGAGCAGACCTTCGCCGGCTTGCGTACCGCGCTCGACGCCGGCGACGTCGACAAGGTGGGCTTTACCGGCTCGTCGGCCGTCGGCCGGGAGATCGGTGCACTGACCGGCCGGCATCTGCAGACCGCCTGCCTCGAACTGGGCGGTAAGAACCCGCTGGTCGTCACCCCTAGCGCTGACCTCGACCTGGCCGTCGAGGGTGCGTTGTTCTCCGGGTTCGGCACGGCCGGGCAGCGTTGCACGTCTCTCGGCACGGTGATCGTGCACGAGTCGCTGCACGACGATTTCGTCGCGCGGTTCACCAAGGCGGTGGAGTCGGCAGCGGTGGGAGACCCGTTCGAGGACGTCCTGATGGGTCCGCTGCTCGACCAGAAGTTCGCCGACCGGTACGAGGCCTTCCTCGGCTGGGTACAGCCGCACCACACGGTATACGGCGCGACCGGCCGCATCGGTCGCGCCAACGCCCGCGACGGCTTCGTCGGCGACGCCGAGAATGGCATCTACTACCACCCGGTCGTCGTCGACGGGGTCCGGCCCGGCGACGCGATCTTCGACGAGGAGACGTTCGGCCCCATCGTCGGCATCAGCACTTACGGCACCTTCGCCGAGGCGATCGAGCTGGCCAACGCTCCCGGTTACGGCCTGTCGTCGGCGATCTACACAACCGAGCCCGATGAGGTCTTCGCCTTCCGCAGAGGCATCTCCGCGGGCATGGTCAGCGTCAACAACTCCACCTCGGGTGCGGAGGCGCACCTGCCCTTCGGCGGCAACGGCAAGTCCGGCAACGGCGCCCGCCAGTCGGGCATGTGGGTGCTCGACCAGTTCACCCGCTGGCAGGCGATGAACTGGGACTACTCCGGCAGGCTGCAGAAGGCCCAGATGGACGTGGTGGAACTGTCTCCGGAGCTGGGCTTCCGCCTGCCGGAGCAGTGAGCACACCGGTGATCGAGCCGCTCGATGCGGCGTTCCGCGCGGCCGTCGCCAGGTTGGGGTCACCAGCCGGCACCCCCATCGACCCGGCCGAGCCGCTCCGATCCGGCAGCGCACTGACCGTCGGCGCGGCGCTGGACCTGTTCGACGCGCAGGCGCGAAGTCGGCACCTGGACTTCGCGGCGCACTCCCTGCAGGCGCAGGGCCGCGGCTTCTACACGATCGGCTCGGCCGGCCATGAGAGCAATGCCGCCGTGGCGGCCGCGCTGCGGCCCACCGATCCGGCGCTCCTGCACTACCGGAGCGGAGGCTTCTACCAGGCGCGGGCTGACCAGGTCGGGGGCTCGACGCCCGTTCGCGACGTCCTGCAGGGCATGCTCTGCGCCGCCGACGAGCCCATCGCGGGCGGGCGCCACAAGGTCTTCGGCAACGCCGCGCTGGCGGTGATCCCGCAGACGTCGACCATCGCCTCACACCTTCCGCGCGCGGTCGGCATCGCGGTGGCGCTGCACCGGGCGGTCAAGCTGGGCGCCGAGCCCGCCTGGCCCGCCGACGCCGTCGTCGTCTGCTCGTTCGGCGACGCCTCGGCCAACCACTCCACCGCCACCGGCGCGTTCAACACGGCGATCCACACCGCCTTTCAGAACCTTCCGGTCCCCGTCCTGTTCGTCTGCGAGGACAACCGGCTCGGGATCTCCGTCCGCACCCCGGCCGGCTGGATCGAGCGTGCCTTCGGTTCCCGTCCCGGCCTGCCATACGTCGGCGTCGACGGATTCGACGTGGCCGCGACGTACGACACTGCCGTTGCGGCCGCCGAGCACGTCCGGACGACCCGCACGCCGGTCTTCCTCCACCTGAGGACCGTCCGCTACCTCGGTCATGCCGGCAGCGACGCGGAGATCAGCTACCGCACGCCAACCGAGATGGCCGCCGATCACGCGCGCGACCCGCTGCTCGGAACGGCGTCGGCACTGGTCGCGTCCGGAGGTGCGACGCCCGCCGAGATCGTCGGGCGCTATGACGGCGCGGCTGCTCTCGTCGCGCGTACGGTGGACGACCTCGCTGCCGTCCCGCTGCTGTCGTCCGCTGACGACGTCGTAGCGCCGCTCGCGCCCCGACGGCCCGATCAGGTGGCCGCCGCCGTCGCGCGGTCGGCGCAGTCGATGAAGGCCGGCGACACCGGCCCGACGACGCTCGCGGGATCGATCACGGCGGCGCTCGCGGATGCCATGACCGCCGACCCCCGGGTGGTCGTGTTCGGCCAGGACGTGGGCCGCAAGGGCGGCGTCTACGGCGCGACGCGCGGCCTGGCCCGGCGGTTCGGAGCCGGCCGAGTCTTCGACACGCTGCTGGACGAGCAGGCGATCCTGGGCCTGGCGCTGGGCGCGGGTCTGGCCGGCCTGCTGCCGGTGCCGGAGATCCAGTACCTCGCCTACCTCCACAACGCCGAGGACCAGTTGCGGGGTGAGGCCGCGACCCTGTCGTTCTTCTCCCGGGGCGCGTACCGCAACCCGATGGTCGTCCGCATCGCCGGCCTCGGCTACCAGCAGGGCTTCGGCGGTCACTTTCACAACGACAACGCCGTCGGCGTCCTGCGCGACATCCCCGGCCTGGTCGTTGCGTGCCCGGCGCGCGCGTCCGACGCCGTCGCCATGCTGCGCACGTGCCTGGCCGCTGCGGCCGTCGACGGCACCGTGAGTGTCTTCCTCGAGCCCATCGCCCTGTATCACACCCGCGACCTCTACGAGCCCGACGACGGCGGCTGGCTCGACCCGTACCCACCGCCGGAGCGCTGGGACGACGGGCACGTGCCGATCGGCCGCGGCCGCACGTACGGTGACGGACGTGACCTCACCATCGTCAGCTTCGCCAACGGACTGCGTATGAGCCTGCGTGTCGCCCAGCGGCTCGAGCGGCGCGGTATCGCCAGCCGGGTCCTCGACCTGCGGTGGCTGGCGCCGCTCCCCGTCGACGACCTCCTCCGCGATGCCGCTGCCTCCGGGCGCGTCCTGGTCGCCGACGAGACCCGCCGCACCGGCGGCGTCTCGGAGGGTGTGCTCGCCGCCCTCGTCGACGGCGGCTTCACCGGGTCGATGGCCCGGGTGGCCAGCCGGGACAGCCTCGTACCCCTGGGACCGGCCGCACGGCATGTCCTGATGAGCGAGGACGAGATCGAGGCCGCGGCAGTCCGGCTCACCGAAGGAGAACTCCGATGACGGCCACCGGCGCACTCGATCTGCTCGGCGTGGACCACCTGCTCAGCGACGACGAGAAGGCGATTCAGCAGACCGTCCACCGCTTCGCCGCCGACCGGATCCGCCCGCACATCGCCGACTGGTACGAGGCCGGCGAGATCCCGATGGAGCTCGCCCTCGAGGCCGGCAAGCTCGGCCTGCTGGGCATGCACCTCGAGGGCTACGGCTGCGCAGGCACGAACGCCGTCTCCTACGGACTGGCCTGCATGGAGTTGGAGGCCGCCGACTCCGGCGTGCGCAGTCTGGTGTCGGTCCAGGGCTCGTTGGCGATGTACGCGATCTGGAAGTTCGGCTCCGAGGAGCAGAAGCAGCGGTGGCTGCCCGGCATGGCGGCCGGAGACCTCATCGGCTGCTTCGGCCTGACCGAGCCCGACTTCGGCTCCAATCCGGCCGGCATGCGTACCCGTGCTCGCCGCGACGGCGACGACTGGATCCTCGACGGCACCAAGATGTGGATCACCAACGGCTCGGTGGCCGACGTCGCCGTCGTCTGGGCCCGCGCCGAGGACGGAATCCGCGGCTTCGTCGTGCCGACCGGGACGCCCGGTTTCTCGGCTCCGAAGATCGGCAAGAAGCTGTCCCTGCGTGCATCGGTCACCAGTGAACTCGTACTCGAAGGGGTCCGGCTGCCGGCCGAGGCCGTCCTGCCGGAGGTGACGAGCCTGCGTGGACCGCTGTCCTGTCTGAACGAGGCGAGGTTCGGCATCGTCTTCGGCGCGCTCGGCGCCGCGCGGGACTGCCTGGAGTCGGCGGTCTCGTACGCGGCCGACCGCGAGGTCTTCGACCGGCCCTTGGCGTCCTTCCAGCTGACCCAGGCCAAGCTGGCCGACATGGCCCTGGAGCTGCAGAAGGGCTTCCTGCTGGCGCTGCACCTCGGCCGGCTCAAGGACGAGGGAAGGCTGAGCCCGGAGCAGGTCAGCCTAGGCAAGCTCAACAACGTCCGCGAGGCCCTGCAGATCGCGCGCACCAGCCGGACCATCCTCGGCGCGAACGGCATCACGCTGGAGTATCCGGTGCTGCGGCACGCCAACAACCTCGAATCGGTGCTGACCTACGAAGGCACCTCCGAGATCCACCAACTCGTCATCGGCCAGGCCCTCACCGGAGTCTCCGCGTTCGGAGCCTGACCCGACACGCACGGTGGGCGCCACGTCGGCGCTCTTGCGGTCTTCTCCTCGCTGTCGCCGGCACCTAACGTCATTCTCATGGCTTCGCCAACAATTCGCCCGGCAGTCGCCGCGCTCGTGGTCGCCGTCACTGCCGTGACGACCGCCGCCCTCCTTCCGGCGCAGGCGATTCGTCCGGTACTCCCTGCGGTCGCCTCGACACCCTTGCCGCTCGGCCCCCCTGGGCTTGCTGAACAGCGGACAACGGAGGTCCTGCAGCCCGGTGTGACACTGACGACGATCGTCCGTGGTGCTCCCAACGGTGCGGAGTTCTGGACGGTCGAGATGATCGTGCCGTCAGGTGGGTCCGACCCCGACCCCGACGCCCCGCCCAGCGCCTTGCGTGACAGGTTCAGTGCCGAGGAGCTCGCCGCGGCTCTCATCACCGCCGGCTTCGCCGCCCGCGTCGAGGAGGTCGTCACGCCGGCGCTCCACGATGTGCCTGGTGGGACCATCGGCTTTCGGGTGCGGGTGGGATCGTTCGTGACGCAGGCCGATGCCAATGCGGAGCTGGCTGGCCTCCAGGCCGCCGGCTTCTCCGGTTCTACATTCTTCACCGGGTGGGACGGCGACGACCCCACCGATACCGGGCCGTGGGTCGTGCGGGCGCTCACCATTGACCCGAAGCTGTTCCGCGGAGTGCTTGACGCCTCCTTCGGCCCCGACATCGAGCGTCGCGACACCACCAGCGCTCTGGCTCAGGCCGCAGGGGCAACAGCTGCGGTCAACGCCGGCTACTTTGTGTTCAACCCGGCCGCGGGTGCGCCCGGAGACTTGGCGGGTGTCGGCGTCTACGACGGCGCGTTGCTCAGCGAGACCATCGACGGCCGTCCGGCTCTTCACGTTCGCGACGACGCCAGGCACACGGCGGTGGTACGTCTGCGATGGAAGGGCGAGCTGATCACCGAGTCCGGCACCGCGCTCTCGCTGGATGGGATCAACCGGGTACCCGGCCTGATCCGCAACTGCGGCGGTACGGGCGACCAGCCGACCGACCTGCCACGGCACGACTTCACCTGCACCGACGCCGACGAGCTCGTGGCGTTCGTCCCGGAGTTCGGCGTGTCCACGCCGCCTGGCGAGGGAGTCGAAGCCGTCCTCGACGCGCGTGGCAGGGTGACGGAGATCCGGTCGCAGCGCGGCGGCGTACTCCCGGCGGGTGGCAGCTCGGTGCAGGCGACGGGCTCGCTCGTGGACGACCTGTTGGCCGTCGCGGCGGTCGGGTCGAAGCTGCGGGTCGAGACTGCCCTTGTGGACGAGGCAGGGAACAGTGTCGACACGTCGTTCCGCGAGTCGATCGTCAACGGCGGTCCCGAGCTTGTGCGCGACGGGCAGCTGCATGTGACGGCGGCGGCTGATGGCTTTGTTCATCCAGGAAGCCCGAGCTTCTTCTACGGCTTCGTGCACAAGCGGAATCCGCGCACGTTCGCGGGAGTCGACGCGGACGGCCGAGCGGTCCTCATCACGTCTGACGGACGGGACACAGACACGTTCGGTCTGTCCATCGCAGAGACTGCGGCGGTCGCCCAGGCGCTCGGACTCGAGGAGGCTGTCAACCTTGACGGCGGCGGCTCGACGACGATGGTCGTCGACGGCCAGGTCGTCAACGATCCCTCAGACGCCGCCGGCGAGCGCCCGGTCGGCGACGTGCTGCTCGTTGTGCCGGATCGGGCACTCGGTCGGCACTAACGCAACGCATCACCGTCGGGCGGCGTGCCGTTGCCCGGCGGGCGAGCCTCGTAGGGCGTGGAGAGCACGATCGTGGTGCGGGTCGACACGTTGGCGGCGGCCCTGATCCGAGCCAGCAGGTTCTCCAGGTCACCCGGCCGGGCGACACGGACCTTGAGGATGTGGCTCTCCTCGCCGGCCACGGAATGGCAGGCCTCGATTTCGGCAATGTCCGCCAGCCGGTCCGGGGCGTCGTCGGGCTGGCTGGGATCGATCGGCTTGATGGAGACGAAGGCCGTCAGCGGGAGGCCGACCGCTTCGTAGTCGATAACGGCTGCGTAACCGCGGATGACTCCGCGATGCTCGAGCCGGCGCACCCGCTGGTGCACGGCAGACGTGGAAAGGCCGGTGGCCTTGCCGAGGTCGGTAAAGCTCAGCCGGCCGTCGCGGGCGAGCAGGTCGACGATCTGCCGATCGATCTCCTCCACGCCGTCACCCTAGATGAGCGGCCGAGCGCCGAGTGGCAGCATGTCCGAGGTGGAGATCGCCAAGGCACGGACGCTGTTCGACCCCGAGCCCGGCTGGCTCGACACCGCCAGCTACGGCCTGCCGCCGTGGCCGGCCTGGGATGCACTGCAGGAGGCACTCGCCGACTGGCGCGTCGGCCGCGGGTCGTGGCGGGCGTGGAGCGATGCGACCGTCCGGGCGCGCGACGCGTTCGCCCGTCTCGTCGGCGCCGACGTCGTGGACGTCACCACCGGCTCGCAGGTGTCCCAACTCCTCGGCATGGTCGCCGCATCCTTGCCCGACGGGGCCAGGGTGCTGGCCCCCGAAGAGGAGTTCACCTCGAACCTCTTCCCGTGGCTGGTCCAGGAGGCGAGAGGGGTGGAGGTGCGAACCGTCCCGGCGGCCCAGCTGGCGAACGCGGTGCGGCCGGACACCGACGTAGTGGCATTCAGCCTGGTCCAGTCTGCGACCGGAACCGTTGCCGACATCGACGCGGTGACGGCCGCCGCCGCGGCCGCCGGTGCGCTGACGGTGGCCGACGCAACCCAGGCATGCGGATGGCTGCCCGTCGACGCCACGCGCTTCGACGCGCTCGCGTGCGGGACCTACAAGTGGCTGCTCGCTCCGCGCGGGACCGCCTTCCTGGTCACGACGCCGAGCTTGCGTGATCGCATCCTCCCGTCCATGGCCGGATGGTGGGCCGGCGACGACCCGCACACCTCGTACTACGGGCCGCCGCTTCGGCTGGCGCGGGATGCCCGACGGCTGGACATCTCACCCGCATGGTTCACCTGGGTCGCGACCGCGCCGGCGCTGGAGCTGATCGAGCAGGTAGGCGTCGACGAGATCAGGGCGTACGACGTCGGGCTGGCCAACCGGTTCCGCGACGGGCTGGGCATGCCGGCGTCCGACTCGGCCATCGTCTCGACCGACGTGCCGGGCGCCCAGGAACGGCTGGAAGCCGCCGGCGTCCGGGCCGCCGTCCGCGGTGGCCTGCTGCGGGCCTCGTTCCACCTCTACACCACCGATGCCGACGTCGACCTCGCGCTCAACGCGCTGACCTGAGCCCCGCCGCACCGGAACTTGTGGCGCCCTTTCAACGCCTCGTCACGCATCGACGCGTGCAGAACCCGCCACAAGACGGGGAAGAAGTGGCGTCAGGTCAGGTGTCGAGGATGGCCAGGTCGCGGGGCCGGAGGTTGAGCCTTTCCACGCCGTCGTCGGTGGCCGCCACGATGTCCTCGATGCGGGCGCCGAAGCGACCGGGCAGGTAGAAGCCCGGCTCGATCGAGAACGTCATCCCCGCCTCCAGCGGCATCGTGTTGCCCGCGACGATGTAGGGCTCCTCGTGGGTCTCCAGTCCGATCCCGTGGCCGGTGCGGTGGACGAAGTACTCCCCCAGCCCGGCCCGGTCGAGCACGTCCCGGGCGGCGGCGTCGACCGCCTCGGCGGTCACCCCGGGACGCACGGTGTCGACCGCTGCGGCCTGCGCGCGCTGCAGCGCCTCGTACGCCGCGACGAAGTCGTCGTCCGGGGCGCCGACCGCATACGTGCGGGTCTCGTCGGATCGGTACCCGGCCAGCGTCGTGCCCCCGATGTCGACGACCACCGGATCGCCGGCCCCGATCACCCGCTCGCCGGTCTCGTGATGCGGGCTGGCACCGTTCGGGCCGGACGCGACGATGACGAAGTCGGCCCGCACGTGTCCCTCGACCACGATCGCCTCGGCGATGTCACGGCCGACCTCCCGCTCGGTCCGTCCGGCGCGCAGCCACTCCCCCATCCGCGCGTGCACGCGGTCGATGGCGACCCCTGCCTCCCGCAGCGCGTCGACCTCGTCGGTCGACTTGTGCAGGCGCAGCCCGTGCAGAACCGGGCCCGCCAGCACCTGGGAAGCGTCCGGCATCGCGGCGCGGAACCTCAGCACCTTCTCGGCCCACATGTGGTCGTCGAGGCCCACCCGCCGGGCCCGCTGCGTCCGCCGGGCAACCAGCGCGACCGGGTCCTCCGTCTCCTGCCAATCCACGATCTCCACCCCGAGCGCGCCGGCCGGCGACGCCTGGGCTGCCGGCCGCTCCAACGCCGGCACCACCAGCACGGGGTCGCCATCGGCGGGCAGCACCAGGCAGGTGAGCCGCTCGAGCGGCATGGCCTCGTAGCCGGTCAGATAACGAAGGTCTGGACCGGGCGTGACGAGGACGACGTCGATACCGGCGGCGGCAGCGGCGGCACGGGCACGTTCGAGGCGATCGGCGGTCACCGTCCGGAGCGTAACGCCCGGCAGGGACGCGACCATGGCAGGCTCACAACCGTGAGCCGGCTGATGCTCCTGGACTCCGCCTCGTTGTACTTCCGGGCCTTCTTCGGCGTGCCGGAGTCGATCACGGCGGCGGACGGCAGCCCGGTCAACGCCGTCCGGGGCCTGCTCGACTTCATCGCCCGCCTGGTCTCGGTCCGCTCACCGGACCGCCTGGTGGCCTGCCTCGACGCCGACTGGCGACCGGCTTTCCGGGCGCAGGCGCTGCCGTCGTACAAGGCGCACCGGCTCCTCGACCCGAAGCGGAACATCGAGCAGGTGCCGAAGGCGCTCGAGGCGCAGGTTCCCGTGATCTTGGATGTGCTGGACGCGCTGGGCGTCGCCAGGATCGGCGTGCCGGGGTTCGAGGCCGACGACGTCATCGGCACCATCGCGGCCCGCGACAGCGGACCGGTCGACGTCGTTACCGGCGACCGTGACCTCTTCCAGGTCGTCGACGACTCCCGCCAGGTGCGCGTCCTCTACACGGCCCGGGGGGTCGGCCGGCACGAGATCGTCGACGAGGCGGCGGTGACCGCCAAATACGGGATCCCGGGCAGGTCCTACGCCGCCTTCGCGACGCTGCGCGGGGACCCGAGCGACGGCCTGCCCGGAGTGCCGGGCGTCGGCGACAAGACCGCTGCCACGTTGGTCACGAGGTTCGGCGACGTCCAAGGACTGCTGGCAGCCGTCGACGACCCCGCATCCGATCTCGCTCCGACGCTGCGCCGTACGCTCGCCGACGCCCGCGCCTACCTCGAGGTCGCGCCGATCGTGGTCGCCGTCCGCACCGACGTCCCCATCCCCGACTACGACGACACGCTGCCGCGGCAGCCGCTCGACGCCGCAACCTTGGTGGAGCTCGGCGACCGGTGGAACCTCGACGCGTCGCTCAACCGCGTCCTCAACGCGTTCCAGCCGGTTCACCCCTAGCCGAGCGTCGCATACGCCACGACACCGCGACGTAGCGCCACGACGGCGGACCGAGCAGTGTCGCGCAGCGGTGTGTCGCCGGCCGCATCGGCCACCTGGTCCAGCAGGTCGAGCAGTTGCCGTACGGCCCGGACGAAGTCACCGGCGGTCAGGTCGGCATCGGTGAGGACGGACTCGAGCCGATGGCCACTGGCCCACCGCCAGGCCGCATGGGCGAAGCCGAGATCAGGTTCGCGCAGGAAGTCCAGACTGTGGTCCTTCTCCAACGCGTCGAGGTCGCCCCAGAGGCGGACCATTTCGCCGAGCACGTCCCGGACCCGCCCGGGCGGCATCCGCGGCGGCACGGCGTCGTCGGGCTGGCGGGACTCGTAGCTCAGCGCAGACAGGCACGCGGCCAGCTCGGCCGGGTCGAGTGCGTCCCACAGCCCCTCCCGCAGCGCCTCGGCGGCGAGCAGGTCGAGCTCGGTGTAGAGCCGGGTGAGCCGCCGACCCGCCGGCGTGACCTCGTCACCGCGCAGGTAGCCCACGTTCTCGAGCACCGCGCAGACCCGGTCGAACTGCCGGGCCACGGTGTTGGTGCGGGACTCGACCCGCCGCTGCAACTGCTCCGCCTCGCGCCGCAGCCGAATCCACCGCTCCGCCCACCGGGAGTGCTCGTCCCGGTCGGCACAGCCGTGACACGGATGTGCCCGCAGCCGCTTGCGCAGGTCCAGCAGCTCGGCATCATCGGTCGCGGCGGATCGACCACGTCGTGGCCGTCCTCCGTTGTCGTGCGGCACCTTGGCCCGCAGCGCGGCGGCGAGATCGCGCCGGGACTGTGCGGCCTTCGGGTTGAACGACCGCGGGATCCGCATTCGCGTGAGCGGCTCCACCGCGACCGGGAAGTCGACCGGCGACAGCCGCCGGACCTGCCGCGCCTCCGTGAGCACCGTGGGCCTCGGCCCGTCACCCCTGCCGCCGCCGGGCATGCCGGGGTCGAGCACGACGGCCAGGCCGGCGAACTTGCCCGCCGGCACCCGTACCACGTCGCCGGGCCGGAGTCGCTCCAGTGCCGCCGCAGCGGCGGCCTTGCGTAATGCCGTGCCCTGCCGGGCCAGCGCAGCTTCCCGGCCGGCGATGCGTCCACGCAGTTCGGCGTACTCCTCGAAGTCGCCCAGGTGGCAGGCCATCGCCTCCCGGTAGCGCTCGATGGCCTCCTCGTGCCGGCGCAGTGTCCGGGCCAGTCCCACGACCGCGCGGTCGGCCTGGAACTGCGCGAACGAGGACTCCAGCAGCTCGCGAGCCGCCGCTCGGCCCACCTGCCCGACCAGGTTGACGGCCATGTTGTACGACGGACGGAACGACGAGCGCAGCGGGTAGGTACGGGTCGATGCCAGCCCGGCCACCGCGGTGGCGTCAAGCCCCGGCTGCCACAGCACGACGGCATGCCCCTCGACGTCGATACCGCGGCGCCCGGCGCGGCCGGTCAGCTGGGTGTACTCGCCGGGCGTGACATCCGCATGGGTCTCGCCGTTCCACTTCACCAGCCGCTCCAACACCACCGAACGGGCCGGCATGTTGATGCCGAGTGCCAGCGTCTCCGTCGCGAAGACGGCGCGCACCAGGCCCATCACGAACAGCTCTTCGACGACCTCCTTGAAGGTCGGCAGCATGCCGGCGTGGTGAGCGGCCAGGCCGCGTTCCAGGCCCTCGGCCCACTCGTGGTAACCGAGGACGTGCAGATCGTCGTCGGCGATGTCCGCACATCGTTGCTCGACGATCTCGCGGATCTCCTCGCGCTCTGCGGGCGTGGTCAGGCGCACACCCGCGTCGAGGCACTGTCGTACCGC
>DASUYL010000217.1:0-7204 GCA_036377395.1 Jiangellaceae bacterium | reverse complement strand
CGGCGTGCGCCCGAGCCACTTGACCACCTCTACCTCGGGGGATACCCCGAACGCCGCGACGTCCTCCAGGGCCTTCGCCAGCGCCTGGCCCGTCGCCGAGGGCTGGTCGTCAAACTGCTCACAGACGCGAAAAGTCGGGCGCGCTGCTTCTCCGGGCGCGGATTCGCCTGCAGTCCACAGATCGAGGATGAGGAACGAGCCGAACCGATCAGCGAGCTGCTCCGCCATGGCCGACACGACGGCGGAGGTCACCAGGTCTCCGGCCGACGGCAATGTGAGATAGCTGGCTTGCGTCTCGGCGAGCTCCGCCAGTGGATCACCTTCGGCCGACCCGACCCTGGCGACGACGAGGAACGGCAACGGGCGGTCGATGTGCAACAACCCCCCGGGCAGCTGCTCGTCGACGGCGAGATCGGCAGCCAGCCGGGAGTGCACCCGCTCGACGACGTCCATTGCTTCGGTCACGGCTGCGCCAGCTGGTCTCGCACGCCGGGAACGGTTGCCTCGAGGGCCTGACCGATCGCCGCCCAGCGGGCCCGGTCGAGCTCGCCTGTGTGCTCGTCCATGAAGGTCTTCTTGACCTCGATGGCGAGTGCGCAGCCGCTCTGGGGAAAGGTCTCGTGCACCCAGCGGGGAAAGAAACCGCCACGGAAGCGAACATTCTCGCGAACATCGAGCTGCTCACCCTCGACATCCTGGTCGGCGAACTCCGCCATGAACCGCTCCACAAGCCGCGCCCAGCGCTCGCGCGGCATTGTGCCAGTGCCCACGTTGATGTCGGGATTACCCGCTTTGTCCGAAGGTCGGTTCGCGCCATCACGGAGATGGTTGTACGTGTGCAGGTCGAAGACGACGAACCTGCCAAAGGCCCGCTCGGCTCGAGTGAAGACGTCGCGCATCAGCCGATAGAACGCGTCGTACTGGGCCAGCGAACGCTCGACCACGTCCTCCGGCGGTTGTTCCCGCCACACGCGCAACCCCCAGGCATGTTCGGGTTCCAGGTAGATCGCGAGACGGCGGGACCGGTTCAGGTCCATCTCGAACCGGGACCTGGCCACGACGACGCTGGTATCACCGACTTCGGTCCATCCTCCGGTGTACGGATCCTCCTCATGCAGCCGCTGCGCGTCGTCCAGAGCGATCAGCGCACCGACCTCCGGCCGCAAGTCGTGTCCGTTGTGTACGGCCGTCGCGATAACCGGTCCG
Organism: Jiangellaceae bacterium; assembly: GCA_036377395.1. Classification (GTDB taxonomy): domain Bacteria; phylum Actinomycetota; class Actinomycetes; order Jiangellales; family Jiangellaceae; genus DASRTE01. The sequence continues at coordinate 5,998 of DASUYL010000217.1, read as the reverse complement.
TCACCCTCGCGCAGTTCCCAGGCAGGCGCTCCCACCGGCGTTCCCTCCGACGCGTGCGATTCCCTCACGCTTCCCTTTCCTGCGGTGATCATGCAGGTACGGTCGATCCGTGACACCTCGCAGCGGCATCACCTGCGTTCGCGAGCACGTGCATGCCGCCGTCGGTGTCGGGGTCGTAGGAGGTGACGGCGTCGACGACCTCGTGGATCTCCGTCGTGGCGCGGGCTCGCTGCGGCCCGGTTCGGCATGCTCGTCGGCGGGAGGGCGTCGCCGACGTTGCGACCCGGCCGGCCGGACGATTCGGGCGAACGAGGTCACGCAGCCAGCGCACGTCGGCGGGTAGCGGCGGAGCCGGGCGGGCGGTGGGCGATGGCCTGCTGGCCGGTTGTCGTGACCCGGTGCCATGATTCGCGCGTGACGATCACCCCCGACGACCCGAGGAGGGTGTTCGCACACGTCGACCGGACCGACCTCGCGCCCGAGATCATGGCCTACCTCGAGACCGCCGCGGAACTGCCGGAGATCCAGGCCTGGCGTGCACTCGCCGACGACCTCATGTCCGTGGGGCCGGGCATGCGCGTCCTCGACGCAGGGTGCGGTCTTGGCGAGGTCGCGCGTCGGCTCGCGGCCGCCGTCGGGCTGGGCGGCGATGTCACGGCGATCGACGTAAGCGCGCGGATGGTCGACGCGGCCCGTTCGCGCGACGCCGGAGCCGGCGTGACCTATGAGGTCGCCGACGTGACCGACCTGCCCTATGCCTCCGGCTCGTTCGACCGGTCGCGCTGTGAGCGCGTGCTCCAGCACCTGACCGACCCGGACGCCGCGTTGGCCGAGTTGGTGCGGGTGACGGCGTCGGGCGGATTGGTCTGCGTGCTCGACTCGGACTGGCGCTCGGTCGCGGTCGACGTCGGCGAGCCGAAGCTGTCCACCGCGGTGCTCGCCGCGATGGACACCGTCTCGCCGCAGCCCGATCTCGGCCGGACGCTGCGGCGACGGTTCGTCCACGCGGGCCTGGTCGACGTCGAGGTCCGGGTCCTTCCGATCACCTACACCTCACCCTCCGTCGCGGCCGGCGCCTACCCGTTCTTCAACGAGGAGATCCCGCCAGAGGCCGGCATCATCCCGCCCGAGCTCCGGGATCGATGGTTCGCCGCGCTACGCCGGGCGGAGGCGGAGGGGATCTTCTGGATGGCGACACTGGCATACGTCGCCTGCGGGACCGTTCCCGAGGCCGCCGCCTGAGGTCCCACTGGCTGCCCGATATCGATCCGATCCCCACCCCCTCTCCGCGTTGATCATGGCGAAACGGGGCTTCCGGACCGCTACGACGCCCCGCTTCGCCATGATCAACGGGAGGGTGGGGCGGGACCGCGTGGGATGATGGGCGGCGATCCCGTCCGTCTCGTCGAGGAAGTCCGTGCGCCCCACACCGAGCCCGCCGGCACCGGCGACGACGCCGCCCGAGCTGATCCGCAACTTCTGCATCATCGCCCACATCGACCACGGAAAGTCGACCCTGGCCGACCGGATGCTCCAGCTCACCGGCGTCGTGGACGAGCGCGCCATGCGCGCGCAGTACCTCGACCGCATGGACATCGAGCGGGAGCGCGGCATCACCATCAAGAGCCAGGCCGTGCGGCTGCCCTTCACCGGCGACGACGGTCGGACGCACGTCCTCAACCTCATCGACACGCCGGGCCACGTCGACTTCAGCTACGAGGTCAGCCGCAGCCTGGCCGCCTGCGAGGGTGCGGTCCTGCTGGTCGACGCAGCACAGGGGATCGAGGCGCAGACGCTGGCCAACCTCTACCTCGCGCTCGAGAACGACCTGCACATCATCCCCGTGCTCAACAAGATCGACCTGCCGGCGGCGCAGCCGGGCAAGTACGCCGCGGAGCTCGCGCACCTGATCGGCTGCGATCCGGCCGACGTGATGCAGGTCAGCGGCAAGACCGGCGAGGGCGTCGCGGAGTTGATGGAGCGGATCGTCGCCGACGTTCCGGCTCCGGTCGGTGACCCGGCGGCACCTGCCCGGGCCATGATCTTCGACAGCGTCTACGACACGTACCGCGGCGTCGTGACGTACGTGCGGGTCATCGACGGTCACCTCTCGCCGCGCGAACGGATCCTCATGCTCTCCACCAGGGCGACCCACGAGTTGCTGGAGATCGGGGTGATCTCACCGGAGATGACCCCCAGCCAGGGACTCGGCGTGGGCGAGGTCGGCTACCTGATCACCGGGGTGAAGGACGTGCGCCAGTCCAAGGTCGGCGACACGATCACCAACGCGAGCACGCCGGCAACGGACGCGCTGGCCGGCTACCGCGAGCCCAAGCCGATGGTGTTCTCCGGGCTCTATCCGCTCGACGGCTCGGAGTACCCGGACCTGCGGGAGGCTCTCGACAAGCTCAAGCTGAACGACGCCGCACTGGTGTACGAACCCGAGACGTCGGGAGCGCTCGGGTTCGGCTTCCGGTGCGGTTTCCTCGGGCTACTGCACATGGAGATCGTGCGCGAGCGGCTCCAGCGCGAGTCCGGGCTCGACCTGATCTCCACCGCTCCCAACGTCGTGTATCGCGTGGTTCTGGAAGAGTCCGCGGACGGATCCGACGTCATTGTCACCAATCCCAGCGAGTTCCCCGCCGGCAAGATCGCGATTGTGTACGAACCCGTCGTCCGGGCCACCGTGCTCGCGCCGAGCGAGTACGTCGGCACGATCATGGAGCTGTGCCAGTCCCGGCGCGGTTCGCTCCTGGGCATGGACTACCTGTCGGAGGACCGCGTCGAGCTGCGCTACACGCTGCCGCTGGCCGAGATCGTCTTCGACTTCTTCGACGCGCTGAAGTCGCGTACCCGCGGGTACGCCAGCCTCGACTACGAACCCACCGGCGAGCAGGAGGCGGACCTGGTCAAGGTCGACATCCTGCTCCACGGCGACCCGGTCGACGCCTTCAGTGCGATCGTGCACAAGGACAAGGCGTACGCGTACGGCGTGGCCATGGTGGCCCGGCTGCGTGAACTCATTCCGCGCCAGCAGTTCGAGGTGCCGATCCAGGCCGGTGTCGGCTCCCGGATCATCGCCCGCGAGACCATCCGGGCCATCCGCAAGGACGTCCTGGCCAAGTGCTACGGCGGTGACATCACGCGCAAGCGCAAGCTGCTGGAGAGGCAGAAGGAGGGCAAGAAGCGGATGAAGATGGTGGGTCGGGTCGAGGTTCCGCAGGATGCCTTCATCGCCGCCCTCTCCGCTGCCTCCGACGGCGACCAGGCCGCCCGGAGGTGACAGTACGTCCAGCGGCGTCCCGTGGGACGTAGGATCGTGCGGAGATGCTCGTAGTGCACAAAATGGGCGCAGATCCGCCCAGTGGGCTCCCATCCGAGCGCACGACGCAATACCGTGCAGTCACCTGGACCCATCGTGCCGGTCCCGGAGCCTGGAGGAGACCGATGACCGACGTGGTGACCGACGCGGCCGAGCGCGTGAAGGAACGGCCGGCGTCTGTGGGGCGCATGTTCCTCGACCGAGTCGAGGCCACCCCCACCCGGGAGGCGTTCCGCTACCCGGTCGGCGACGGATGGGAGTCGCTGTCGTGGGAGGCGACCCGGGACCGCGTCTGGGCGGTCGCTGCCGGCCTGCTCTCGCTCGGCGTCGAGGCCGAGCAGCGGGTGGCGCTCGCCGCGTCCACCCGCATCGAATGGGTGCTGGCCGACCTCGGCGTCATGTGTGCCGGCGCCGCCACCACCACCGTCTACCCGTCGACCACGCCCGACGACGTGGCCTACATCCTGTCCGACTCGGGGTCGCGGGTGGTGTTCGCCGAGGACGCCACTCAAGTCGAGAAGGTGCTCGAGCACCGCGACGAGCTGCCCGACCTGATCGCGGTGGTGGTCTTCGACGGCGATGGCGACGGCGACATCGTGATGACACTGGCTGACCTCGAGGAACGCGGCCGGCAGCTGCTCGCCGAGCGGCCCACGGCCGTAGACGACGCAGTCGCGGCCGTCGGACCGGAGGATCTCGCGACGCTCATCTACACCTCGGGCACGACCGGGAGGCCCAAAGGCGTGCGTCTGGTGCACGACAACTGGACCTACGAGGCCGCAGCCGTGGATGCACTCAAGATCCTTACCCCAGACGATGTGCAGTACCTGTGGCTGCCGCTGTCCCACTCGTTCGGCAAGGTGCTCGAGGTGTTGCAGCTACGCATCGGTTTCGCCACCGCGATCGACGGCAACCTCGATCGAATCGTCGACAACCTCGGTGTGGTTAAGCCCACCTTCATGGCCGGCGCCCCGCGAATCTTCGAGAAGGTACGCGCGCGGGTCATCACCGGGGTGAAGGCCGAGGGCGGCGTCAAGGAGAAGATCTTCGACTGGGCCTTCGGGGTCGGCCACCAGGTCTCGAAGCTGCGCCAGCAGGGCAAGGAGCCGAGCGGCCTGCTCGGCCTGCAGCACCGACTGGCCGACCGACTGGTGTTCCACAAGATCCGCGACCGCCTCGGCGGCAGGGTGCGGTTCTTCGTCAGCGGTTCCGCCGCGCTGTCCCGCGATGTCGCCGAGTGGTTCCACGCCGCGGGCATGACGATCCTCGAGGGCTACGGCCTCACCGAGACCAGCGCGGCAACGGCGGTAAACCTGCCGTACGACGCTCGCTTCGGCACAGTCGGCCCGCCTGCTCCGGGTACCGAGGTCAAGATCGCCGACGACGGCGAGATCCTCATCAAGGGACCCGGGGTGATGCGCGGCTACCACAACAACCCCGAGCAGACCGCCGAGGTCCTCACCGAGGACGGCTGGTTCAAGACCGGTGACATCGGCGAGCTCGACCGCGGTTACCTACGCGTCACCGACCGCAAGAAGGACCTGATCAAGACCTCCGGCGGCAAGTACGTGGCTCCCCAAAAGGTGGAGGTCATCTTCAAGGCGGTCAGCCCCTACGCCAGCCAGATCGTCGTCCACGGCGACACGCGCAACTACGTCACCGCCCTGATCACGCTGGACCCCGACGCCGTGGCGACCTGGGCGGAGCAGAACGGCATGCCCGGAGCGACCTATGAGCAGGTCGTGACCTCGGTCGAGGTGCGGGAGGTGATCGCCGGCCACGTCGACGAGCTCAACGCGCGGCTCGAACGGTGGGAGACGATCAAGAAGTTCGAGATCCTGCCCCATGACCTGACCGTCGAGGAGGGCGACCTGACGCCGAGCCTGAAGGTGAAGCGCAGGGCCGTCGAGCAGAAGTACATGGACGTCCTCGACAGGATGTACGACTCCTGAAGTGCCGTCGACGCTCCCGGACGGTGAAACGGCGCCGGTCGACGGCGCACTGCCGCCGTCGGCGGTGAGCGGGTTCGGAGCGCGACCCTTCGGGGTGTACCTGCACGTGCCGTTCTGCACCAGCCGGTGCGGCTACTGCGACTTCAACACCTACACGGCCGAAGAACTGGGGCCCGGCGTGTCGCGCGCCTCGTGGGCCGATTCCGCGGAGGCCGAGCTGCGGCTGGCCAGACGGGTGCTCGGCGACGTCGAGGCGCCCGTGTCGACCGTCTTCTTCGGCGGCGGCACACCGACGTTGCTGCCCGCGGAGGACCTCGGCCGCGTCCTGCGGGCCGTGGACGGTGAGTTCGGGCTGGCGCCGGGCGTCGAGGTCACCGTCGAGGCCAACCCCGAGTCGGTCGACCCGTGGTCGCTGGAATGCCTGCGCGCTGCCGGCTTCACCCGGATCTCGTTGGGCATGCAGAGTGCCCGGCCGCACGTGCTCGCAGTGCTGGACCGCGTTCATTCCCCTGGCCGCCCGTCCGAGGCGGCGGACGAGGCCCGGAAGGCCGGCTTCGAGCACGTCAGCCTCGACCTGATCTATGGGACGCCGGGAGAGAGCAGCGAGGACTGGCGAGCCAGCCTCGACCAGGCTTTGGCCGCCGAGCCCGACCATGTGAGCGCTTACGCGCTGATCGTCGAGGACGGCACCCGGCTCGCTGCGCGCATCCGCCGCGGCGATCTG
>DASUYL010000216.1:0-37747 GCA_036377395.1 Jiangellaceae bacterium | reverse complement strand
CACAACGACAAGGTTCCGAACAGGCAGGTCCGGTGGTCGCCGATGAACCGTCGCACCAGGGTCGGTATCACATCGTCGCCCTGGCACAGAACCGGAACGTCGGGCAACCGGGTGCGTACCGCCTCGGCCGCTTCCATCGCGGCCCGCCGCGAGGAGAACAGGCCCAGCGTCCGACCGTCCGCTGCCGACATCAGCTCGGCGAGTGCGTCGACCGCCTCCGGCCGCAACCCCTCCCGGCCCGGCGGCGGCAGGTCTCGACCGACGTAGAGGATCGCCTGCCGCGCGTAGTCGAACGGCGAGCCGACGTCGAGGCCCCGCCAGTCCGGCGAGCCCTCCTCCACCAGTCCCAGCGTGTGGGCCACCGGCTCGAACGAGCCGCCGAGCTCCATCGTCGCCGAGGTCGCCACCACCGTGGCCGACCCGAACAGCCGGTCCCGAAGCAGATCAGCCACCGACAGTGGAGCCACGCGGAGCAGTCGCGACCCCCGCTCGCGTTCCTCCACCCATACGACGTCCTCGGCGACGTGTGCCGCCATGCGGTCCGCCGTCACGAACACCTCGTCCACGGCGGCCTTCGCGGCTCGCCGGCCGGCCTCGTGCTCGCCGTCGCGCTCGCCCGAGGTGAACCCCGACCGAAGGGTGCGGGCGGCATCGCGGACGCCCGCGACTGCCGCGTGCAGACCATGCGGCAACTCGTCCAGCCGACCGAGCTCCAGGTCCTCCAGCTCGCGGCGCAGCGTCTCGCCCGCGTCGAGCAACTGCCCGGGGTCGACCTCGCCGACGAACGACCGGGACCGTCGCGCCGCCCGGTCGACCAATGCCGCGGAGAGCTCGGCCGTCGCGACGGCGGTGAACCGGGCCGCCAACTCGTGCCCTTCGTCGACCACGACGACGTCGTGTTCTGGCAGAACCGGAACCCCTTCGACGGCATCGATGGCAAGCAGCGCGTGGTTCGTGACCAGTACGTCGACCTCGCCGGCCCGGGACCGGGCCCGTTCGGGGAAGCACTCCGCGGCATAGCGGCAACGCTGTGCGCCGAGGCACTCCCGGGCGGTCACCGACACCTGGCTCCAGGCTCGGTCGCTGACCCCGGGCTCGAGCCGGTCGCGGTCGCCGGTTCCCTCTTCCGACGCCTGCTCCTCCGCCCAGGCGCGGGCCCGCACCACCTCGGCACCGACGGTTCCCAACGGTCCCTCCGCCATCGGGACGAGTTCTCCCTGCTCGTTCGGAACGCCGTCGCGGACCCTGTGCAGGCAGGCGTAGTTCGCCCGGCCCTTCAACGTCGCCCATCGAACCGGCCGACCCAGCACTGCCTCGGCGGCCGGTGCCAGCATCGGCAGGTCACGGTCGACCAGCTGTGCCTGCAGCGCCAGCGTCGCCGTCGCGACCACGACGGGCTCGTCGCTCGCGTCCGCGTGCAGCAGCGCCGGCACCAGGTAGGCCAGCGACTTGCCGGTACCGGTGCCCGCCTGTACGAGCAGGTGCTCGCCCGAGGCGATCGCGGCCGCGACCGCCTCGGCCATCTCGATCTGACCGGGGCGCTCCGTGCCGCCGATCGCGTCGACCGCGGCGGCCAACAGGTCACGCACTCCCACGGACCCGTCCGGCTCGCTCACCCGGTCACGCTACCGAGCCCGGCGCCACGGCCGTACCACTCGCCCACAGCACCTAGGCGTCGTCGTCCGCGCCCGACACCAGCCAGTCGCCGTCGACCGCGGTGAATGTGTAGACGACCAGCGTCTGCGCCGGGCCGACCCGGTCGACCACGGCACCAGATGCGTCGACGATGTCGTAGGCCTGCGTCGTCTCGATCGACGTGAGGGTGGCGCTGTCCCCCTCGAGTGCGACATCGCCGGTGGCGACACCCGTGACGAAGAAGCCCGCAGCCGTGACGCCCTGCTGGTTCAGCCGGTCGATCACCTGCACGTACCGGTCGCGGCATGGACAGTCCGGTGTCGTCACCGCGTCGAGGACGGCGACCGAGCGGGTCGTGACGGCCCGGTTGACCGCGGCGTAGTAGTCCGACAGCGCGGCGCGCACCGCGCTCGCGTCCGGTAGCTCCGGACCCAGCTGCTGCGAGCCCGAGGTGGACGTCGGACTCGGTGGCGTCGCCTCCCCGGCGTCGTCGTCGCACGACGCCGCTCCGACCAACGCGGTGACGACGAGAGCGACGACGAGTCCTCGACGGCCTGGCACGGGCACCGAGGGTACGGCGCCTCGCGGGACCGACCCCCGAGGACCCGCACCGTCCGTGATGGGATCAGTTCGTGACGACTACCCACCCACCGGTGCCCCTCATTCCTCGCGACGTCCTGTTCGGCAACCCGGAGCGGATCAGTCCCGCGCTGTCGCCGGACGGAACCCTGCTCGGCTTCATCGCTCCTGACGACGGCGTTCTCAACGTCTGGGTCGGACCCGCCGACGACCCGGGTGCTGCACGACCCATGACGCACGACCGGGGCCGCGGCGTGCGCACGTTCGCGTTCTGCCACGACGACCGGACCCTCGGGTACCTGCAGGACACCGACGGCGACGAGGACTGGCGGCTGTACGCCCTCGACCTGAAGACGGGCGACTCGCAGCTCGTGACACCCGGCGAGGGTGTACACGCGATGATCCTCGGGCACAACCGGTGGCATCCGGACACGGTGCTCATCGGGCTCAACGCTGACAACCCGTCGCTGCACGACGTCTACCGGTACGACCTGCCCACCGGCGCTCTGGACAAGGTGGAGACGAATCCCGGATATGCCGGCTGGCTGATCGACTCGGACCTGTCCGTGCGCGGCGGCGTCGCGATGACACCCGAGGGTGGTGCGATCGTCTACCTGCGCGACCCGGCGACCGGGCAGGACGCGCGCTGGCTCGAGATCGGTCCCGAGGACGTCGCGACCACCGGCGTGTACGGCTTCAGCCGCGATGGTTCGGCGCTGTTCCTGCTGTCCAGCATCGACGTCAACGCCTCGCGGCTGCTCCGGGTCGACCTCGTCACGGGGGCCCAGAGCGTCCTGGCCGAGGACCCCTCCTATGACGTGGCGGCCGTGCTCAGCGATCCGGACACTCTCGAGCCCCAGTCCGTGGTGTTCGTCGAGGAGCGCGAGGAATGGGTACACCTGGACCCGGGCCTCGGAACCGAGATCGACGCGTTGCGTTCACGGTTGCGCGGGGAGGTCAGCATCTCGCGCAGCGAGCGCACCGACCGGCGCTGGCTGGTCAGCGACACGCCTTCGGACGGCCCGGTCCACTACCACCTGTACGACCGCGACTCCGGGGAGCTCACGTTCCTGTTCGCACACAAACCCGCGCTGGACTCCTACCAGCTCGCCGTGATGGAACCGTTCCGCTTCACGGCCCGGGACGGACTGGAGATCCACGGCTACGTCACCTACCCGCCCGGCATCGAACACGTCGGCCTGCCGGCCGTCGTCGACGTCCACGGCGGGCCGTGGCATCGCGACATCTGGGGCTACGATCCCGAGGCCCAGTGGCTGGCCAACCGCGGCTACGTCTGCATCCAGGTCAACTTCCGCGGCTCGACCGGCTACGGCAAGGCCTTCGGCAACGCCGGCGACAAGGAGTGGGGCCGGGCCATGCACACCGACCTGCTCGACGCGGTCGATCACCTGGTGGCGGTCGGCGGCGTCGACCGGCACCGCGTCGGCATCTACGGCGGGTCGTACGGCGGCTACGCGGCCCTGGTGGGTGCGGCCTTCACGCCCGAGGTCTTCCGCTGCGCCGTCGACATGGTCGGGCCGTCGAACCTGATGACGCTGATCGCGTCCGTGCCCGAGTACTGGAAGCCGCAGATAGCGATCTTCCACACGAAGGTCGGCAACCCCGAGACCGAACGCGATCTGCTCTGGGAGCGCTCACCGCTGTCCCGGGTCGACGACATCGCGATCCCGATCCTGGTGGCGCAGGGGAAGAACGACCCGCGCGTCACCGTGGTGGAGGCGGAGCAGATCGTCGAGGCCATGGCCAAGAAGGGCATCGACCACGAGTACCTGCTCTTCGAGGACGAAGGCCACGGGCTCGCCCGCCCGGAGAACCGCGAACGCTTCTACGCCGCCGCCGAGCGCTTCCTGGCCCTGCACCTCGGCGGTCGCATGCAGCCCGAATAGCACGGTTCACACGGCCGCTGCGAATCACCGGAAGTGGACAGGGTGCGAGCCTCACGTCGATCACCGCCGGGGCCGTGCGAACCTCACGTCGATCGCGGGACGAGCTCGAGGAAGGAGATTCCCGGCATCGGCAGGTCGAACTCGGCGCCCACCGAACCGCCGGCCTGCTCGACCACGTCGGGCGGGTGCAACTCGTCCAACCGGTCCGCGGCTTTCAGCGCCGCCCATTGGCGTTCGGTCGGCCAGTCGGCACCGCCGCCGATACGGGCCCATGCCTCGCTGACATTCGAGTGCTCGGCATCGACCCGGAAATGATGCGTCTCGTACCTTCCGGCCGCGAGGCCGTCGAGGCGCACCATCACCCGGCGTGACAGAGCCGCGTCGCCGCCCGCCTTGGTCTGGTCGAGCGTGCCGTTCCAGACCAGGACGCCGACCGCGCCGTCGTCGCGACGTGCCGCCAGCGCCTCGACCAGCGAGCCGCCCCCGTCGCCTGACACGGCCACGGCCAGCCGCTCCGGGCCGAGCCGTTCGAGCAGCTCCAGGGCCCACCAGCGCGGCTTGCGCAGGTCGCCGACGGTCCGCAGGCCGAAGCCTCCGTGCATCAGTGCCGGCGGCCGGCCCAGCTCCTCGAAGTGGTCGGACACGACCCAGTACGAGAGAGCATCGATTCGTCCCATCGCCGACGCCATCCCGCGCAGCAGGAACGCCGCCCCGAAGACCGAGTCGCTCGCCGCGTCGAAGTGGGTGGGGCTCACGCCCCACTCGGTCCACCACAGCGGAGTGCCGGCCCGCCCGTACCGGTCGAGCATCGGTCGAAGGTCCAGCGGCGGGCTGCCATAGGTGTGGGTCGAGACGAAGTCGAGGGCGGCGCCGGATCCGTCGACGTGGTCCAGAGTCTGCTCGATCCAGCCGGCCGCTGCCGACGCGGGACCGCCCACCCGTAGCTCGGGGTCGACCGACTTCACGGCGGCCGCCGTCAGGTCGTAGAGGCGGAAGTATTCCTCGGGACTGCCCGACCAGAAGACCTCGAGGTTGGCCTCGTTCCACACCTCGAACGACCAGTGGTCGCGTAGCTCCGTGCGTCCGTACCGCTCGACCAGGTGCGCGACCAGGTCGCGGACCAGGTCGGCCCACCGTGCCCAGTCTTTCGGCGGCGACACGATCGCTGCGTAGTCGAAGACCGTCGTGGTGGGGTCAGACGCCAGGTCGCGAGGCATGTACGAGAGCTCAACGACCGGCCGGAGGCCCAACGAGAGCACTGTGTCGTACACACGGTCGACGCCGCGGAAGTCGTGCACCGGCTCGTCATCCACCTCGCGGTACACGCCGAGATCATCACCGAGGATCGCGTGCGCCCGCACGGCCCGGACGCCGAGCACTTCGTGCGCGGCGCGCAACGCCGCCGCGAGCTCCTCGCCGATCGGGCGGTCACCGGAGCGGTCGGTCGACAGCAGGTGGGACAGATGCTCGGAACCGATCATCGGCCGCCAGGGCCGGTCGACGTGTTCCACGATCCGCCCGGCGTCGACGAGGACCTCGACGGCGCCGTCGCCGGTACGAGCAGACGCCGCCTCGACCGGCCCCGACAGCTCACCGACCCGGTCGACGTCGACCACGGCGGCCACCGCGTACCACCGGCGGTCGCCCGGCCGTCCGGTCGTGTCGACGTACGGCCCGTGCGGAACCGCCAGGACGTCACGTCCGCTGTGGTCGAGCGGTTCGAAGGGGCCGTCCGGTCCGGGCGCCACGTGCATGAGGTATCCGGCGGCACCCTCGACCGGGTCCCAGTCGAGCGTGACCTGGCACCGTCCGGGTCGCGCGCTCAGGCCGGTGGGCGTCGCCAACTCGATCTGGTCGACCTCGAGGCCACGACCGCTGCGGCGGCCGATCCGCCTCTCGAAGTCGTTGCGCGCATTCCCGCCCCCGCTCATGCTCACCTTTCCTCCCCGCTCGCGGGCACCGTCTCGATCAGACGATCGAGCGAGGCCGGTGGCTCGTCCTCCACCCGGCGGATCTGCCGAAGCAGCTCACGACGCAGCCAGGTAGCAACGGCTGCGTACGCCGGATCGTCGTACACGCTGTGCATCTCGCGCGGGTCCCGCTCGAGATCGAACAACTCCCACTCGGGGGTACGCCTGTGCCTGGACGCGCCGGGCTGCCCGCCGCCGTCGCCGTAGTAGTGCACGAGCTTGTGCGCTCGGGTCCAGATCCCGCAGTGCGCGCCGACGCGGTGGATGCCGTCCAGGTGCTCCCAGTACCGGTAGTACCCCACCTGCCGCCAGTCCGTGGGGCGCGTGCCGCGCAGTAGCTCGCGGGCGCTGCGGCCCTGCATCCGCGCGGGTACCGAGGCTCCGGCGAGGTCGAGGAGGGTCGGCGCCAGATCGACGTTCAGGACGATCTCGTCGCAGCTGGACCCGGGCGCGACTTCGGCCGGGTACCGGACCAGCAACGGTATCCGGAGGGACTCGGCGAACATGAACCGCTTGTCGAACCAGCCATGCTCGCCGAGGAAGAACCCCTGGTCCGAGGTGTAGACGACCACGGTGTCCTGGCCGACCCGGTGGCGGTCGAGCCAGTCGAGCAGCCTGCCCACGCTCTCGTCGACGGCCGCCACGCACCGCAGGTAGTCGGTGAGGAAGCGGCGGTACATCCACTGTGACCGGGCCGGACCGATCAGTCCGTCCGGCACGGGTTGCTTGATATCGGCCGGCGACAGGTCGCGGTCGATCCGCATCCGGGCCTCGCGTGCGGCCGACGCCCGGTACTGGTAGTCGTCGAAGAACGTCTCCGGTACGGCGAAGTCGGCGTCCTCGTACCAGTGTGCATGCCGTGGGGCCGGCTCCCAGGATCGGTGCGGCGCCTTGTGCTGCACCAGCAGGCACCACGGCCGGGGATCGCCGAACGTCGAGTCCAACCAGCCCAGTGCCAGATCGGTGATCACGTCCGTGACATAGCCGCGGCGCACACCCGAACCGCCGCCTACGGTGAGGAACTCCGGGTCGTGATAGGCGCCCTGGTCGGGGAGGACCGCCCAGTGGTCGAACCCCCGCGGGTCGTGGTGGTGACCGTGTCCGAGATGCCACTTCCCGACCAGCGCGGTGCGGTACCCGGCATCCTGCAGCAATGCCGGGAAGGCAGGTTGACGGGCGTCGTACGGCGCGGACAGCGTGGTGACACCGTGGACGTGGCTGTAGGTCCCGGTGAGCAGCGTGGCGCGGCTCGGCGAGCACAGCGAGTTCGTGCAGGCGGCACGGTCGAACCGCATGCCTTCCACTGCGATCCGGTCGATCCGCGGTGTGCGGTTGACCCGGCTGCCGTAGCAGCCGATCGCCGCCGTCGCGTGATCGTCCGCCATGATCAGCAGGATGCTGGGCGGCCGTGGCACAGTGTCGGCTACCCGGCCGACGGCCGGGCGGCGAACTCCTCCATGGCCATCAGCGGACGGAGCGCGTGCTTGAACTGCCCGTCCACGAAGTAGCCCTTCACCATGTCGTGGCGCAGGTAGTTCCCGATCGCCGCCATGATCATTCCCTGGTCGAGGGCGAGGTACCGCTCGGCGACCTGTCCGCTGCGGACCCCGACCGCGTCGAAGAATCCGCCGGCCCCGTACACGTCGAGGTCGGCACGCAGCCGGGCCAGATTGTCCAGCGCCTCAGCCGGCGCGTAGGGCAGGGCAAGGAATACGGCGTGCGGCGTGACCACGCCGTCGCCGAATTCCTCCGGCGGTGGCTGCGGCGCACGGCACTGGGTCCCGTCGACAGTGAAGAACCCCGGGTCGACAGACGTCCGCTCCTGGTCGGAGGTGTAGCCGGGCTCGTCCATCCCCATCATGTCGACGCCGTACTCGCGGTAGCCGCCTGCAGGGTTGCTCGACGGGGAGAAGCCCCAGTAGCCGTAGCCCGCATCAGCCATGCCGTGTTCGATCTGGCCGCGCACGAACAGCGGGTGGTTGACGCCCCAGGAGTCCGGTCCCCATTGCGCCTCTGGCACGAACAGATCCGGCATCAGGGCCTCGAACATCGAACCGCCCCAGGTCGGCACGACGTACATGTCGCGGTAGTCGTATGCACCCTCCCAGACCTGCACCCCCAGGTACTCGCGCCATTCGCCGATGCCGCCGTGGTCACTCCAGGACCAGTCGCAGTTGTCCGCGGGGAAGGTCCGCCACGGCCCGAAGTAGTGCTCGGGTGGGATCTGGCCGTTCGCGATCCCGAGGTAGGACGCGATGCGCGGCTCGGAGTTGAACGCACCGTAGTGGTGGCAGGTGTAGTAGACGTCCTGGCCACGGTCGCGGTAGTTGCCGAGGATCGAGCACCCCGGCGGCGGCTCGTCCCAGAACCCGCCGCGGATGAGCCCGACGTCGGCCTTGGCGGCGGCGTCGTAGTAGAAGCCGAAGTCCATGGTGGCGTACAGCGCGTTCGCCTCCTGGCGCAGCCGCGGTTCCGCGGCGCCGACCATCTTCAGCGCCACGGCCAGCCAGCCGTTGTCGACGCTGGACAAGAACGGATAGACGGTGTTGCCGTCCTCGGGCCAGATGCGGAGCACCTCGAGGGTCTGCGGGTCGTACCAGTTGTAGAACATCCCGCTGTCGTCGTGCCGGTCGAGACCCGCCACGGTCGCCAGCGTGGCCGCCATCCGGTCGTACGCCTCGTCGCGATCGATCAGGCGAAGGTCGCGGGCGACGATCGTGCTCCACAGATATCCGCCGATGTTCGTCGGCGAGGTGTACCTGCTCCGCGTGACCGGGTCGAGGTCACCGTCGATGTTGTCGGCCGGCAGCGCCGTGGCCGGCTCGACCATCGCCTCGAACGACGCCCAGGTGTCCTGTGCGTACTCGAGCAGGACACCACGGTCGTCCCTCACTGGGGCGGTGCTCGTCGCCGCCGATGCCGCAGCGGGAACAAGGGCGGCCACGACCGCAACGCCGGTTACCCCGGCCAGAGCGAGCCTGGTGGAGCGCATGACGATCTCCTCCTACTTGATTCCGGTCATGGCGATGCCCTGGACGAAGTAGCGCTGTACGGCCAGGAACACGGCGATCACCGGGAGAACCACGACGACGGCGCCGGCGAGCAGCACCCCGTACTGGGTGGCGTTCTGGCCGACGGAGTACAGCGCGAGCGCCACCGGCAGCGTGTACCGGTCCTCCGTCTGCGCGACGACCACCGGCCACAGGAAGTTGTTCCAGGATGCGAGGAAGGTCAGCAGCGCCAGCGTGGCCAGCGCCGGACCGGTCAGCGGCAGCATGACGTTCCAGAAGATGCGGAACTCACCGGCGCCGTCGACCCGCGCGGCGCTGATCAGCTCGTCGGGCAGGCCGAGGAAGTACTGGCGCATGAGGAACACGCCGATCGGCGTGACCAGGTAGGGCAGGAACAGGCCGGGGAACGTGTTCGCCAGCCCGAGGTTGGTGACCAGGACGAACAGCGGCACGATCACCGCGATGCCCGGCACCATCAACGTGCCCAGCACGAGTGCGAAGACGACCTTCTTGCCCCGGAAGTCCAGCTTGGCCAGGGCGTAACCGAGCATGGAACAGAAGACGAGATTGCCCAGCATCACCACGACCGCGACGACGGTGGAGTTGACGAAGTACGTCGGAAAGCTCAGCCGGTCGAGAAGTGTCTGGTAGTTCTCCGTGGTGACGGTCTCGGGCAGCCAGGTCGGTGGGACCCTGCGGACCTCGGCCTCGGGCTTGATCGAGGACACCACCATCCACACGAACGGAAGGCTCATCACCAACAGCCCGACGCCGAGAACGGCGTAGAGCCACCACGGGGAGCCACGCTCAGCGCGCGGAGGTAGGCCGCCCACGCGGGCGGCGTCTCGCTCGGCCGTCTCCTCCGCCGTGGCTGTGGGAGGTGTGTACGTGGTCATGGCAGGTCCTCAGTCCGTCGATCGCAGCGCCCGGAAGAGCACGAACGTCAGTGCGGCGATGGCCACGAACAGCACATAGCTGGCGGCCGACGCGATCCCGTAGTTGCCGAAGCCGAACTGGTCGTAGACGTACATCGCCATCGATCTGGTGGCGTCCAGCGGGCCACCGTTGGTCATGACGAACGGCTCTTCGAAGAACTGGAGGTAGCCGATGCTGGTGATCACGGCGCCGAAGAGCAGCGTCGGGCGCATGACCGGCACCGTGACGTAGCGGAACCGCTGCCAACGGCCTGCGCCGTCGACCTCTGCGGCCTCGAGCATCTCGCGCGGCACGGTCTGCAGACCGGCCAGGAAGATCACCATCAGGTACCCGAGGTTGCGCCACGCCGTCATGACGATCAGCGTCGGCAGGGCGAGCGTCGTGCTACCCAGCCAGTCGGGCCCGTCGATGCCGACCAGGCCCAGCACCTGGTTGATCGGGCCGGTGTCAGGTTGGAGGAGGAACCGCCAGACCACCGCGACCGCGACGATGCTCGTGATCACGGGCAGGTAGTAGCCGAGGCGGAAGAACGACCGCACGCGGGTGATCTGGTTCAGCCCGACCGCGGCCGCCAGTGCCAGCACCATTGTCAGCGGCACGCCCACCAGGACGAAGATGGCCGTGTTGACCGCGACCTTGCGGAACAGCGGGTCGCCGAAGAGGTCCACGTAGTTGCTGACACCCGCCGGGTCGACGGCGAAGGGCGTGCGCAGGTCGGTACTGCGCATGTCCGTGAAGCTCATCACCAGCGATGCGAGCACCGGACCGATGGTGAAGATCGCGAACAGCAGCAGGAAGGGCAGGGCGAGCAGCCAGGCCGTCCTGGCCTGGCTGCGTCGCAACGGCGTGGTCCCCCGCCTCGCGGCGACGGGCGCCGGCGTCGTCGAGACGGTGGCCATGGCTGCTACAGCCCGGTCCCGATCGACTCTGCCTGCTGCTGCATGTTGGCGACCGCCTCGGTGGGCTCGACCTGGCCGCGCACCGCCCGCTCGATGTCGCTGTCGATCGACGCCGCAACCTGCTCCCAGGTGGGCACGGCAGGCGGTGCCTCGGTCTCCTGAAGCTGCTCACCGAACACGGCGACGAGCGGGTCGTCGGTCAGCGGGCCGCCCTCCCAGGCCGACTGAACGGACGGCAGATCGTTGATCGTCTCGTACCAGAGCTGCTGAGTCTCGGGCTGGCTCGCGAACTGGACGAACTTCCAGGCGGCGTCCCGGTTGTCCGACGCGTCGAACACGGCGAGGTTGCCGCCGCCGACGAAGGAGGTTCCGACGCCACTGTCCTTGCCCGGCAGCGGCACGACGTCGAACTTGTCGTCGATCTCGGGCCCGCCCACGTCCCGGACCAGTCCGACGTGCCATGGCCCGGAGATGAACGATCCGATGGTCCCGTCGACGAAGCCCTGCTCCAGTGCGCCCGGATCGAGCGGCGTGTTCTGCGAGAGACCCTCCTCGAAGAACGACGTGTAGAACTCCAGTGCCTCGACCGTCTCGGGCGAGTCGATGGCGTATTGGTCACCGTCGGTCAGCTGGGCGCCGTTCTGCCAGGCGAACGGCATGAAGGTCTGCCACGCTCCCTGCTGGCCCGGCTGTAGGTAGATGCCGTACTGGGCGCCGCCCTGCTCCTGCAGGCCCTGGGCGAAGCTCTTCAGCTCGTCCCAGTTGGTCGGAGGTTCCAGGCCGGCCTGTTCGGCCAGGTCGGTGCGGTAGTAGAGGGCGCGGGTCTCGACATACCACGGGACGCCGTAGGACGTGTCCTCCACCACCGTCGACTCCCACGGTCCGGGGAAGAAGTCGTCGGGGTTCACCAGGTCCTCCGGCGTCGGATCCAGACCGCCGGTCTTAGCGAACTCACCCATCCAGGTGGTGCCGATCAGGCTGACGTCGGGTGTCTCGCCGGCGGCGATGGCTGTCGCGATCTTGTCGTGGGCGCCCTCCCACGGCACCGGCGTGACCTCGACGGTGGCGTCTGGGTTCTCCTCGGTGAAGGCCGCCCCCAGGACGTCGAGGTTCTCGCCCTCGGCGCCCATGGCCCAGACCTCGATCGTGCCCTCGGCCGGACCTTCCGCGACCGACTCGGCCTGCGCTGCGTCGTCGGCGTCGCCGTCCTCGTCACGACCGCAGGCGGAGACGAGGAGCGCAGCCGCCGCCAACAGTGCGAGCGTTCTGGTCGTTGTTTTCACCGGTACTCCTCCAGTTGCCGGACTTGCTGGTCTGTCTGCTGGTGCTGCCCGCACGTGTCGCGGACGATCAGCTCCGTTCTCAGGACCTCGTGGCGCACCTGGCCGCCTTCGCCGCGGATCCGAAGGTCGAGCATCCGGGCTGCGAGTGCACCCAGCTCGCGCATCGGCTGTCGCACCGTGGTCAGCCCCGCGTACCGCGCGGCCATCACGTCGTCCCATCCGGTGACGGCGACGTCACCGGGGACGGCTTTGCCCATCGCCCGGATGGCCGCGACGAGTCCCAGCGCCAACTCGTCGTTGGCGCAAACGACGGCGTCCGGGAGACCGGTGTGGAGCAGTTCGTGTGCGGCGCGCCTGCCCTCCTCCTCGCTGAAGCCTCCGAGCACCGCGGCTGCGGGCTTCAAGCCCGCCGCGGCGAGCGCCGCACCGAACCCCGAGCAGCGCTCGAGGGTGTCCGGCGACCGGTCAGCGTCGCCGAGGAAGGCCAGCTCACGGTGCCCGTGCGCGAGCAGGTGGGCGGTGAGTGCACGCGCGCTCTCGACGTTCTCCGCCTTGACCGAGTCGACGGCACCCGTCGCAGGACGCGCGAGCAGAACGATCGGAAGACCTCGCTCCGACAGTTCGGCGATGACGTCGTCGCTGATGGTTCGACCGAGCAGGACCAGCCCGTCGACGCGCCCGGCCAGCTCACGAACCATCTCCGGGGCGGCGTCGCGCCCGTGCGTGGACAGGATCAGCACGGACCGGCCGAGCTCGCCGGCCTCCTCCTCGTATCCCAGCAGGACGTCGGCGTAGTACGGACCGGACAGGTCCGGGAACACGATGCCGTTGGCGGCATGGCGGCCCTCGGCGAGCGCCCGGCCGAGCGGGCTGGGGATGAATCGGAGGTCGGCGACCGACGCCAGGACACGGTCACGGGTGGTGGCGGTCACGAAAGCGGTCCGGCGGAGCACTCGCGACACCGTCGCGATCGACACCCCGGCATGTGCGGCGACGTCGCGGATCGTCACCCCGGACGGGATCGTGGGGCGCGGCACTGCCGGTTCGGCCACCCGGTCGCTCACGTCCGCCACGACACTCCTCGGGCTCGTCACCGGTCATGTAACCGGTTACAAGCCCTCGTTACCCTGGTCGGCGCCGGTCAAACCTCGCGGCGTCGGTGGATGCCGCGCACCGACCTCAGAGTGCGTACGGCTCCAACGCGGCGGCCAGACCCTCGGACACGCGGGCCCGCACCCGGGTGCCGGCCGGCTCGTGGACCACCGACAGCACCTCACCCGTGCGGTGCATTCGGGAGACGAGCTCACCCTTGTCGTAGGGCACCAAGGCCTCCAGCTCGACCGGCGGACGCGGCAGGCTGCGCTCGATGGCCGTCCGGAGATGCTCCAGTCCGTCACCGGTACGAGCCGAAACCGCCACCGCGCCGCGCTCGACCCGCAGCAGACGTGACACCACCAGTGGGTCGGCCGTGTCGGTCTTGTTGACGACCACTAGTTCCGGCACGTCCTGTGCGCCGATCTCGGCCAGTACCTCGCGGACCGCGCGCACCTGACCCTCCGGATCGGCGTGCGAGCCGTCGACCACGTGCAGGACGAGGTCGGCGTCGGCGACCTCCTCCAGCGTGGAGCGGAACGCCTCGACGAGCTGGTGGGGAAGGTGGCGGACGAAGCCCACGGTGTCGGCCAGTGTGTACACGCGGCCGTCGGAGGTCTCGGCGCGGCGCACGGTCGGGTCGAGGGTGGCGAACAGGGAGTCCTCGACCAGCACGCCGGCCCCGGTGAGCCGGTTGAGCAGCGACGATTTGCCCGCATTCGTGTAACCGGCGATGGCGACGGCTGGTACCGAGCGTCGACGACGCTCGGCGCGCTTGGTGTCGCGAGCGGTCCGCATCGCGACCAGGTCGCGGCGCAACCGGGCCATCCGGGTACGGATGCGGCGGCGGTCGGTCTCGAGCTTGGTCTCACCCGGACCACGGGTGCCGACACCCCCGGTGGCACCGCCGGCCCGGCCGCCGGCCTGACGGGACAGGTTCTCGCCCCAGCCGCGCAGGCGCTGGGACAGGTAGTCGAGCTGGGCCAGCTCCACCTGGGTCTTGCCCTCGCGGCTCTTCGCGTGCTGGGCGAATATGTCCAGGATCAGCGCGGTCCGGTCGACCACCTTGACCTTGACCTTGTCCTCCAGGTTGCGCAGCTGCGCGGCCGACAGCTCACCGTCGCAGATCACGGTGTCGGCGCCGGCCGAGAGGACCACGTCGCGCAGTTCGTCCACCTTGCCGGTGCCGATGAACGTCGACGCGTCGGGTCGCGAGCGCCGCTGGACCAGGCCCTCGAGCACCTGCGAGCCGGCCGTCTCGGCCAGCGCCGCCAGCTCCACCAGGGAGTTCTCTGCATCGTCGACAGTTCCGTCGGTCCACACTCCGACGAGCACGACGCGCTCGAGGCGAAGTTGCCGGTACTCGACCTCGCTGACGTCCTCGAGCTCGGTGGACAGGCCACCGACACGTCGCAGGGAGATCCGGTCCTCGAGATCGAAATCGCCGGTCGTGGGGTCGTCGGCCGTTGTGTCGTCGCTCCCGACGTCATCGGGAACAGTGGACGGGTCGTCCGCCCAACGTGGATGTGTCGTCATACTCCTACTCTCAACAACCGGGACGTCGAATCACATCCCCGGCGTCCAGGGTCCCATGCACGGCGGCCGAGGTCACCGGCATTAGTGCGGACTCCGAGCACCGCGGGGAATCCGGCCGGTCAGCGCGACGTCGAGCGGCGTGGGGCCGCTGCTGCCGCGAAGCGGAGCGCGGCGGTGGCGCGAAGGGCAGCCGCGCGCCGCCCGGCCCGCCCACGGGCGCGCTGCCGGTGCCGCAGCTCGGCCTCGGCGAGCACGGCCTCGCGGCGCTCCCGCTGAGATGCGCTCATGCCACCGCCTAGCCTGGTCGATCACGCCGTCGTCCGCGACCGTAGTCCGGGGTACCGACACACTCGTCTCGCCCGGAGGTCGGCCCGTCGACGTCCTCCTACTCGTGGAGACGTCCCCGAACCCCGTTCGGGTTCTGTGACCTGCGTCACATCGGGAGCGCGATATGCCCTGCGAGCCCGAGAACGGCCGGACCGGTCAGCAGGAGCATGCCGTCCGGACGCTCGGTGACGACCAGCCTGCCGCCCGGTACGTCGACGGTGTACGAGGTTCCCGGGGAGGCGCCGTCATGGCGCATCGCCGCCCAGGCGGCCGCGCACACGCCGGTTCCGCACGATCGGGTCTCACCGACTCCGCGTTCCCACACCCGCAGTTCGATGTGCCCGGCGCCGCGACCGACCACGAACTCCACGTTCGCGCCGTCGGGGAAGACGCTCTCCGGCATCACCGTGGGCGGCTCCAGCAGGCGGCCCGCGTCGTCGAGGGCCTCGACGAACACGACGGCGTGGGGGTTCGGCACGAACACCGCCTCGGCCGGCCAGGCCCCGCCCCCCACGGCCACCTGGACCGGCACCGCCGCCTTGACCTGCTGCGGTCTGCCAATCTCCGCCGTCACCGAACCGTCGGGATGCTGACGAACCATGCGCACGCCGCCTCGCGTTCCGATCGCGAGCTCCTGGCCCGTGGCCAGGCCGGTGGCCCAGAGGTACCGCGCGATCACCCGAACGCCGTTGCCGCACATCTCGGCCACCGAGCCGTCGGCGTTCCGGTAGTCCATGAACCATTCGGCCTCGGTGGCAATGTCCTGCCCGGCGGTGAGGTCACGACTTCGCACCACCCGGATGACGCCGTCCCCACCGACGCCCGTGTACCGGTCCGTCAGCCGCCGGACCGTGTCCGCATCGAGATCGGCGTGCCGGGTGCCGTCGGGATCGGGCAGCAGCACGAAGTCGTTCTCGGTGCCGTGACCCTTGACGAACGGGACACCACGCGTCACGGAGGACGATCCTAGGCCGGCAGTCACCGGCTCCGGGCCAGCGCGAGCACGACCAGGTCGGGGGCGTCGAAGGGCAGCCATTCGATCCGCGGATCCTTGCGGAACCACGAGTACTGGCGGCGCGCGAAGCGCCGAGTCGCCCGGATGGTGCGCTCGCGGGCCTCCTGCTCGCTGTACTCGCCCGCGAGGAATGCCAGCACCTGGGCGTAGCCGAGCGCCTGGGCCGCCGTGCGACCCTGGCGGAGGCGGGGTTCGAGCCGGCGGACCTCGTCGACGAACCCGGCGTGCCACATCCGACCGACCCGGGCCTCGATCCGTTGGTCGAGCAGGTCGCGTGGCACGTCGAGACCGATCTGGACCACGGCGTCGTATGCGTACTCCCTGATCGGCAGCGTCGCGGAGAACGGCCGCCCGGTCAGCTCCACCACTTCGAGAGCGCGGACGACCCGTCGCCCGTTCGTCGGCAGGATCGCCGCGGCCGCCGCCGGATCCACGGTCGACAGGCGTTCATGCAGCGCCGGCGCACCCACCACGGCGAGCTCGTCCTCCAGCCGCCCGCGCACCGCGGGATCCGTCCCCGGGAACTCGAACCGGTCCAGGACCGCACGGACGTACAGCGCGCTCCCCCCCACGAGCACCGGAACGACGGCACGAGCACGGCAGCTCTCGACCGCGGCTCTGGCCCGCTGCTGGAACTCGGCCACGGTCGCCTGCTGCGTGACGTCGAGGACGTCGAGCAGGCGGTGCGGGACGCCGCGCCGCTGCGCCGTCGTCAACTTCGCGGTGCCGATGTCCATGCCGCGGTAGAGCTGCATCGCGTCCGCGTTGACGACTTCGCCGCCCAGCCGGCGGGCGAGCCCGACGGCCAGGTCGCTCTTGCCGGCGGCCGTGGGGCCGACGACGGCGAGGACGGGCGGGAGCCGGGGCATCGGCCCAGTGTCGCAGTCGTCACAGCTCAGCCGTGGCGCTCCCAGACGGCCACCAGATAGCCAACCCCGTACGGTGCCGCGTCGTAGCTCACCTCGGCGTCGAACAACGCCTCCGCCGCCGCTCCGGCCAACACCTGCCAGGCCGCCCGCCCCGCGGCCTGGAGGTCAGCCGCCAACACCGGGTCGATTGCGAGCAGGCCGGCGGGGTCGCCGGCCCGCAACGCCTCGGCGACGACGGCGTCGAACAGCTCGGCCCGTGGGTCGAGGGGTCCCGGCCCTTCGCTCGAGCGATGCGCCGATCCGTCCCCCATGACCAGCATGCCGACCCGGTCGGCCTCCTGCGCCACCGCTGCACCGAGGCTCCGGCATTCCGCGGCCGGTGTGGCTGCGTCGATCTCCAGGCCGCTGACCTGCCCGGTCCAGGCCGACTCGGCGAGCAACCATGCGCCGACGGCCAGCGAGAGCGGCAGGTCGTGGCCGTGTTCCGCCGGTGGGCCGGTGCCCGGCAGGGCCACCTCCAGATCGACACCGAAGGGCGCGAACGACCCACGGGTGCCGCCGGGGTGCCGACGGGTCGCATCACCGGTGCCCACAACGACCAGCAGCTCCGGCTCGGTCGCGCGCACGGCGTCCACGGCTGCCAGGCAGGCGGCCCGCAGGTCGTCGAGTTCCGAGGCACTCTCCGCGGCCACTTCGGGAAGGAGCAGCGGCGGATGGGGGCACACCGCGGCGGAGACGAGCACGCCCGGAGGCTATCTCATGATCATGTGGTCGAATGTGACGCGTGATCGACACGGGCGACGCACTGCGCATCGCCGGTGCCGCCGCTGTCGGGCTGTCCGGAATCGGGCTAGGCATCGCCTGGTTGCCCGCTCGACGCCACGAGAGCCCGGCCACGCCGGTCGCCCGCCTGCTCCTGACCGCCGGATTGGTGGCCGCGATCCTCGACCTCGGCGGGCTCGGCGGAGTCCTCGGGCTCGCCCTGGCCGCAATGGGTGCGACCGCCATGTGGCAGAGCCAGCCTGCGCCCGAGGTACCGCGCCCGAGGCGGAAGGGCATCGTCGTCGCGGCGGGCGTCAGCGGGTTGCTGATCGCGGCCGTCCTACGGGGATGGTGGCTGTTCGAGCGGGTACCCGACCAGGCCAGGACGGTCTCAGCGGTGCTGGTCGGGTCGGCCGCTGGGCTGGCCACCCTGGCCGCCGCCGACCGGTCTCGGGTGCGGATGCGCGACGCGGTGCGGGAGCGGCTGCCCTGAGCGTCGGAGGCGGGTCAGGCAGAGGTGCATACCGCAGCCGGCCGGGCCGGCGTCGGCGCGCCGAGTGTCGGCATACCGAGGAGCACCCGCTCCGTGCGGACCGACGAGCCGGTCGCGCTCGCGTGCACATCCCCGGCCCTGGTCCGGCGGACCGCGTACGGACCTTCGTTCAGGGCGGAGTCGGCCACCAGGTGGTGAGGGGCGGCACGAGTGACCCTGACCATCACGAGGTCACCCGGTCGCGGCGGTTCCTGGCCGGCGGGGACGGCGAAGTGCACCAGGCGGCTGTCGCGCGCGCGTCCGGACATCCGGTGAGTCCACTCGTCCTTGCGGCCCTCTCCCTCCGCCACGAGGACCTCCACCTCCGCACCGACGAGTGCGCGGTTCCCGGCCCACGCGACGTCCTCGACCACTTCGACCAGCCGCTCGTACCGTTCCTGGACGACCTGCTGCGGAACCTGACCGTCCATCGACGCCGCCGGCGTGCCGGGCCGCTTCGAGTACTGGAACGTGAAGGCCGAGGCGAACCCGGCCTCGTGCACGACCTCCAGCGTCTGGGTGAAGTCGGCCTCCGTCTCACCCGGGAAGCCGACGATGATGTCGGTGGTGATGGCGGCCGTGGGCATGGCGGCCCGGACCTTCTCCACGATCCCCAGATAGCGGTCTCGACGGTACGAGCGCCGCATCGTGCGCAGCACACGGTCCGAGCCGGACTGCAGCGGCATGTGCAGCGACGGCATCACCGCAGGGGTCTCGGCCATCGCCGCGATGACGTCGTCGGTGAAATCACGCGGATGCGGACTGGTGAACCGGACCCGCTCGAGCCCCTCGACCGCCCCGACCGCCCGCAGCAACTTCCCGAAGGCGAACCGGTCGCCGAACTCCACTCCGTAGGCGTTCACGTTCTGCCCGAGCAGCGTGACCTCCACCACGCCCTCGTCCGCCAGCGCTCGGACCTCGGCGAGGATGTCACCGAGGCGACGGTCACGCTCGCGCCCTCGCAGCGCCGGGACGATGCAGAAGGTGCACGTGTTGTTGCACCCGACGCTGACCGCCACCCAGGCCGCGTATGCGCTCTCCCGCCGCGCGGGCAATGTGGACGGGAAGACCTCCAGCGCCTCGACGATCTCCACCTGTGCCTCGCGCTCGATCCTGGCCCGTTCCAGCAGAGCGGGCAGCGACGCGACGTTGTGGGTACCGAACACCACGTCGACCCAGGGCGCGCGCCGCACGATCGCGTCGCGGTCCTTCTGGGCGAGGCAGCCGCCTACGGCGATCTGCAGACCGGGCGTACGCGCCTTGACCGGTGCCAGGTGTCCGAGGTTCCCGTAGAGCTTGTTGTCGGCGTTCTCGCGAACGGCACAGGTGTTGAACACGATCACGTCGGCAGGGCCGTTACCCGGCGCGGCGACATAACCCGCCCGCTCGAGCAGGCCGGCCAGCCGCTGCGAGTCGTGGACGTTCATCTGGCACCCGAAGGTGCGGACCTCGTAGGTGCGTGCGCTCATGTCGGGGCCAAGGGTACGCGCCCCAGTCGTGTCCGGACCGTGACCGGATGACGGTGCGCAACGGTCGCGACCGTAGATAGGTTTCCTCGCATGACCGAGAGCAACGGGGACGCGAACGGCTTTGACGGTGCGCCGCTCGTCGTCCTCGACCGGGTCAACAAGTACTTCGGCGACCTGCACGTGCTGCGCGACATCGACCTGACGATCCACCGCGGCGAGGTCGTCGTGGTCATCGGCCCGTCCGGCTCCGGCAAGTCGACGCTGTGCCGCGCCATCAACCGGCTCGAGCCGATCGACTCGGGCACCATCTCCCTCGACGGGCAGCCGTTGCCCGCGGAGGGCAAGGCGCTGGCCCGACTTCGCGCCGACGTCGGCATGGTCTTCCAATCGTTCAACCTGTTCGCCCACAAGACCGTGCTGGAGAACGTCACCCTGGGACCCACCCGGGTCAAAGGTGTCTCGCGGCGCGAGGCGGACGAAGGGGCCATGGCTCTGCTGGAGCGGGTCGGCGTCGCCAACCAGGCACCAAAGCTCCCGGCCCAGCTCTCCGGCGGCCAGCAGCAGCGGGTCGCCATCGCCCGTGCACTCGCGATGAAGCCGAAGGTCATGCTCTTCGACGAGCCCACGTCGGCGCTCGACCCGGAGATGATCAACGAAGTCCTCGACGTCATGACCGCCCTGGCCCGGGACGGCATGACGATGGTCGTGGTCACCCACGAGATGGGATTCGCCCGGCGTGCGGCGAACCGCGTGGTGTTCATGGACGAGGGCGAGATCGTCGAGGAGGCGCCACCGGACACGTTCTTCACCCACGCCCAGAGCAACCGAGCCCAGGACTTTCTCAGCAAGATCCTCACGCACTGATCCCGAGGTAAGAAGGAAGGATCCCGGCAATGCACAGACGACGTTTCGCGATCGCGGCGATCGCCACCACGGCTGCCCTCGTGCTGGCCGCCTGCGGCGACGACGACGACGACGGCGAGGCCGCACCGACGGTCGAGCCGAGTCCCGAGTTCGAGGCCGGTTCCACCATGGCCGAGCTCAACGAGGCCGGCTCGATCACGGTCGGCACCAAGTTCGACCAGCCGCTGTTCGGCCTCGTCGGCCCGGACGGTGTTCCGGTCGGATTCGACGTCGAGATCGCCAAGATCATCGCAGGCGAGCTCGGCATCGACGAGGAGAACATCGAGTGGGTCGAGACGATCTCGGCCAACCGGGAGCCGTTCATCCAGGATGGCCAGGTCGACATCGTCGTGGCCACCTACACCATCAACGACGAGCGGAAGCAGGTCGTCGACTTCGCCGGGCCGTACTACCAGGCCGGCCAGATGATCATGGTTCTCGAGGAGAACAGCGACATCAACGGGCCCGACGACCTGGCCGGAAAGACGGTCTGCTCGGCCGAGGGATCGACCCCCGCCGAGCGCATCCGGACCGAGTACCCCGAGGCCACGCTGGTACCGGCAGGTGCCTACTCGGAGTGCCTCGAGCCGCTGCGCAACGGCCAGGTGGACGCGGTCACCACCGACAACGTCATCCTCTCCGGGTTCATCGACCAGAACCCGGGCGAGTTCAAGCTGGTCGGCGAGCCGTTCAGCGAGGAGCCGTACGGCATCGGCCTGGAGAAGGGCGATGACGACTTCCGCAGCTTCATCAACGACGTTCTCGAGGAGTCCTTCGAGGACGGGCGCTGGGAGGAGGCGTGGGAGGCCACGGCCGGCGCGGTGCTCGAGACGCCCGAGCCGCCCACGGTCGACCGGTACTGACCGAGCAGGACCGAGGTGGGCCGCCACGCGGCGGCCCACCTCGGCACGGGCGTCGAGGAGGTGAACCCGCGTGGACGCCGTCATCGACAACCTCCCGCTGTACTGGGCGGGCTTCAGGACGACGCTTTCCCTGACGCTGATCTCCGGAGCGATCGCGCTGGTGGCGGGCACCGTCCTCGGCGCGCTTCGGGTCTCCCCGGTCGCGCCGCTGCGCTGGCTCGGGACGACGTACGTCGAGCTGGTGCGCAACACCCCGCTGACCCTGGTGTTCATCTTCTTCGTGTTCGTCGTACCGCAGCTGGGCTACACGCCGGGCTCGTTCTTCATCCCCGCGGTCATGGCCTTGTCGGTCTACACGGCCGCGTTCGTCTGCGAGGCGGTGCGCTCGGGGGTCAACAGCGTCGGCGTCGGCCAGGCCGAGGCGGCGCGGGCGGTGGGGCTGACCTTCGGCCAGACCCTGCAGGCCATCATCCTTCCGCAAGCATTGCGCACCGTGATCCCACCCTTGATCAACATCTTCATCGCGCTGACGAAGAATAGCTCGGTCGCCGGTGGCTTCTTCGTGGCCGAGCTGTTCGGCACCGGCCGCCAGCTGGCCAACGCGAACCCGGCCGACGTGGTCGCGGTGCTGGTCGGTGTCGCCGTCTTCTACCTCATCATCACGATTCCGTCCGGAATCCTGGCCGCTCGGGTCGAGCGAAGGGTGGCGTTCGCCCGATGAGCTCGATCCTCTACGACGCTCCGGGGCCCAGGGCGCGCCGCCGGGAGCTGCTCGGTTCCGCCGTCGCCGGCGTCGTCGTGCTCGGCCTGCTCTACTACGCCTACCGGCAGCTGGACAGCCGTGACCAGTGGGAGCCCGAACGCTGGCAGGTCTTCACCGATCCGCCGCTGAGCCAGAGCGCCGAGGACGTCTGGCGCTCCCTGCTGGTCACCGGCCTCGGAGCCACGCTTCGTGCCGCCGCGGTGTCCGCCGTGATCGCTGCCGTCGTCGGGCTCCTTCTCGCGATCGCCCGGATGGCCAGGGTGCGATGGGTGAGGTGGCCGACGACCGCGGTCATCGAGTTCTTCCGCGGGCTGCCGGTGGTGCTGCTGATGTTCTTCGGCGTCATCGCGCTGGGCCTGCCGATCTTCTCCGGAGTGGTCTTCGGCCTGGTCATCTACAACAGCGCGATCATCGCCGAGATCCTGCGCGCCGGGATCGTCTCACTGCCGACGGGGCAGTCCGAGGCGGCCTACGCCATCGGTCTGTCCCGAACCCAGACGCTGCTGACCATCCTCCTGCCCCAGGCGGTGCGGCGGATGCTGCCGTCCCTGGTGAGCCAGCTGGTGGTGCTGCTCAAGGACACGTCCCTCGGGTTCATCATCGGCTACGCCGAGCTGCTGCGGCGGCTCCAGCAGAACACGCAGTTCTTCGGGCAGCGGTACTGGTTCCAGTTTTTCGTCGTCGGTGCCGCGATCTACATCGCCGTGAACTTCACGCTCTCGAGGCTGGCCGTGTGGCTGGAGCGCCGTGGTACCAAGAAGGCGGCCGGCGGCGTCGCCGCTGCCGACCAGGCCGAGATCGCGGGTACCCGCGCCACCGGCGCGGAACTCTAGACGTCTCCCGCCGGTCAGCGGGCGAACTCGGTGGCGCGCGACTCCCGGACGACCGTGATGCGGATCTGGCCCGGGTAGGTCAGCTCCTCCTCGACCTGCTTGGCGATGTCGCGGGCGAGCACGCCGGCGGCGAGGTCGTCGACGACATCGGGCAGCACCATGACCCGAATCTCCCGACCGGCCTGCATCGCGAACACCTTCTCGACGCCGTCGTGGGTCTTGGCGATCTCCTCCAGCCGCTCGAGCCGTTTGACATACGCCTCCAGCGACTCGCGGCGTGCTCCGGGGCGCCCCCCGGAGATCGCATCGGCGGCCTGGGTGAGCACGGCCTCGACGGTGCGGACCTCGACCTCGTTGTGGTGGGCCTCGATCGCGTGTACGACGTCGTCGTGCTCACCGTAGCGGCGCGCAATCTCGGCGCCGATGATGGCGTGACTGCCCTCGACTTCGTGGGTGAGCGCCTTGCCGATGTCGTGCAGCAGGGCGCACCGCTTCATCAACGCGACGTCCAATCCCAGCTCCGCGGCCATCATGCCGGCCAAGTGGGCGGACTCGACCAGGTGCTTGAGCACGTTCTGACCGTACGAGGTGCGGTAGCGAAGGCGACCGAGCAGAGCCACCAGGTCCGGGTGGATGTCCGTGACACCGACGTCGACGAGGGCGTCTTCGCCGGCACGGACGCAGAGCTTGTCCACCTCGGCCTTGCACTGCTCGTACTGTTCCTCGATCCGGTGCGGATGGATGCGCCCGTCGAGCACGAGTTCCTCGAGGGTCAGCCTTGCGACCTCGCGGCGAACCGGGTCGAAGCAGGAGAGCAGGACGGCCTCGGGCGTGTCGTCGATGATGAGGTTGACGCCTGTGACCTGCTCGAAGGCGCGGATGTTGCGGCCCTCGCGGCCGATGATGCGGCCCTTCATGTCGTCGGCCGGCAGATGCAGCACGGACACGACCGACTCGGCGGTCTGCTCGGACGCCAGCCGCTGGATGGCAAGAGTGATGATCTCCCGCGCCCGCGCCTCGCCGTTCTGGTTGGCCTCGCGCTCGATCTCGCGCACGAGCAGGGCCGCCTCCCGCTTGGCCTGCGTCTCGACGGCGGCGACGAGTTCGGCCTTGGCCTGCTCGGCGGACAGGTTGGCGGCACGCTCCAGGACGGCCAACCGTTCCTGCTCGACCTCCCGGAGCTCGAGCGTCTTGCGCTCGATATCGGCCGCGATCTCGGCCAGCTCGACCGCCCGTTGCTCGTGACTGCGCGCCTCTGCATCGAGGCGCTCCTCGCGCTCGGTGAGCCGGCTCTCCCGGCGCTCCAGGTCCAGGCGCTGCCCACTGAGGTCGGCGCGGGTGGCCCGCATCTCGGCCTCGGTCCGCAGCCGGGTCTGCTGGGCGTCGTCGGCCACCTGGGCGGCATGTTGCCGGATCTGTTCGGCCTCTGCGTGTGCGCGGGCCCTCAGATCGTCGACTTCGGCCCGGGTATGTGCCCGCATCTCGTCGGCATCTTTACGAGCTGCCGCCAGGGCGGCCTCGGAGAGCGCCGCGCTGCCGTTCGGACCGGTGTCCACCGCGTCCGCATTGCGGCTCGATCGGCGCAGCAGGGCGAAGGCGACGATGCCGAGCAGCACGACGACCAGGATTCCGACGACCAGTACCGCTGCTCCGATGCTCATCGTCGGCTCCTCTATGTCGGCGCCCGCACGCGGACGCTCCTCATGTGGGATCCGTACCGCGGGTCGCGGCGACACCGGGTAGCACGACGCCGGCCACCCGCACGGCGGGGTGCCGAGCATCCGGCGCATTTGCGCCAGCTCCGGTCCCTGGAACCAGGGACTACAGCTGTGTCAGACCTACCGGTCGGGGACCGGAGAGATTGCGGTGTCTCTTGCGTGTCGTGTTGTCAGCGTTTCCGCGGTAGCGGAGTTCCCCTCCTTCTTGTGGAGGCTACGAGGAGGTCACGAAACGGTCAAGGAGGCCGGACCGCCGTGGCGCCGCTGCGATCTCCACGTCGTCAGTCGCTCACCGGTTCGTCGGCCAGGTACTCGTCGCGGATCCCCTCAGCAGCCAGCGCGTCGCGGACGACGCGGAACGCGAGGCCGGGAGGGTACCCCTTGCGCGCCAACATGCCCGCCAGCCGGCGCCTCCGGGCGGCCGGATCGAGGCCGCGGGTGCCTGCCAGCCGGGCCGCGACCAGGGTCCGGGCGGTCGCCTCCTCTTGCTCGGGCGCCAACGCGGATACCGCGTCGTCGACGACGGTGGGCTCCACCCCGCGGCGCCGGAGCTCGAAGGCCAGCGCTCGTTTCGCCAGTCCGCGTCCGGCGTGGCGCGACTCGACCCACGCCGCGGCGAACATCGCGTCGTCGATCAGCCCGACCTCGCCGAACCGGTGGAGAACGGTGTGGCGGACGTCGTCGGCGACGCCCCGACGGCGCATCGCGTCGTCGAGCTGGGCCCGGGTCTGTGGCGCGACCGCAAGCCGGCGCAGTGCGATGGTGCGCGCGATGTTCTCCGGATCGGGTTCGGGATCCGAGTCGCCCTGTCGGCTCGTCATATCCACCCGCGATACGACCTAGAAGTCGACCGGAGGTTCGACCGGCGCATCGACGCGCGGACCGACCCCGAGCTTCTCCTTGATCTTCTTCTCGATCTCGTCGGCGAGGTCGGGGTTGTCGCGCAGGAACTTGCGCGCGTTCTCCTTGCCCTGGCCGAGTTGGTCGCCTTCGTAGGTGTACCAGGCCCCGGACTTGCGCACGAAGCCGTGCTCCACCCCCATGTCGATCAGCCCGCCCTCGCGGCTGATGCCTTCGCCGTAGAGGATGTCGAACTCCGCCTGCCGGAACGGTGGAGCGACCTTGTTCTTCACGACCTTCACCCGCGTCCGGTTGCCGACCGCGTCAGTGCCGTCCTTGAGAGTCTCGATCCGCCGGACGTCCAGTCGAACAGAGGCGTAGAACTTCAGTGCCTTGCCACCCGTCGTGGTCTCTGGGCTGTTGTGGATCATGACTCCGTCGACGAAGTAGTTGTGGGCGCCCTCGACCTCGATGTCGAACTTCCGCATACTGCGGCTCCGCGGCTTGACGTGGATGTCAATGATCCGCGCCGGCATGAGCCGAACCTCCGGCTCGCGGAATTGCGTTGTCACGTGGAACGCGCCGCGCAGTCCTGGCAACAGCTTGTAATCCATCGACGGATGGACAAAAGGAGCCACGATCTGCTGAAAGCGTGTACTCGAAGCAGTAGAGAAGATCAAGACAACCTTGCCCGCGCGGGTGATCAGCTTCGTTTCAAGACCGTGGACGTCACTAAGATAGTTTCGCAGCCGATCACGAGAGCCTGGCGACATCGCCTCGACACAGAAATCGATTCGCCCGCTGCCACCTCGAGTACGTTCCTGTAATCCCTTCGATCGGAGTGTGAAACAGCCGTCGTCCTGGTACCAGATCGCCAACGCCAACGGCGTCAGTGCCTTGAGGTACTCGTTGGTGATGTGCTTCTTTCCGTCACCGAAATAGACAACTTCGCGTAACTCGCCCAACTCAGGAAGCGGTGTAAGGTCGACGAAGACCGCACCCTTCGCGTTGGTGGTGCGGCTATGCCCGATGTTGCTGAGCAGGGCAGCCTTCCATTCGAGGTAGCGCGCCTGCTTCGCACCGTGACCCATCCGGAAACGAACGCCGGAGCGCCCCCGTCGGTTCGGCGCGAGGTGGCCATCGCCCATCAGGCCGCCGAGGATCACCTGCCATTGCTGCGAACTCAGCCGATGAGTCTCGCCGATCATCACCCGATCACCGGCCATCAGTTCACCGGCATGACGCCAGCCGCCGGGGGTTCGGACCAAGTGGTTCTCGGTGGCCGCGAACTGGGCTCGACCGTTGCCTCCAGACTTTCCCACGGTGAACTGGAGGAACTTGTCGGCCTTACCATTATCAAACCAGTTGACTATCTTGCGCGGAACAACGCGATCCGTTTCCGGATCATAGGAGAGCACTTCGACATCCATTCTATTATTGACAATCTTGCCGATCTTCTCCTGTGTTCCGTCGGCCATCGTCACTCGAGTAGCGTAATGCATGCAACCGAACATGACGCCGATCTTTTCGCGCAATTGATTGATGAATATAGCCGTGGTCTTGGTTTGATTCAACGTACCGGCCAACTTGCGGAGCGCTTGACTCATGAGACGAGCTTGCAGCCCGACATGGCTGTCGCCCATCTCCCCCTCGATCTCGGCCCGTGGCACCAGTGCTGCTACCGAGTCAATGACGATGACGTCGAGGGCACCGGAACGGATCAGCGTGTCGGCGATCTCCAGTGCTTGCTCACCGGTGTCGGGCTGCGACACCAGCAACGCGTCGGTGTCGACACCGAGTGCCTTCGCGTAGTCAGGATCGAGTGCGTGCTCGGCGTCGATGAACGCCGCCACTCCGCCCGCTTTCTGTGCATTTGCCACAGCATGTAGGGCTAGGGATGTTTTGCCGCTACTCTCGGGACCGTATATTTCGACGACCCGGCCGCGGGGCAGGCCGCCGATACCGAGGGCGACGTCCAGCGAGATCGAGCCGGTGGGGATCACCTCGACCGGGACACGGGTCTCGTCGCCGAGGCGCATCACCGATCCCTCGCCGTGGGTCCGCTTGATCTGGGTGATCGCGGTCTCGAGAGCCTTGTCGCGGTCCGCGGGAACTGCCATGGATGCCACCTGAGGTCGACGGGCCGCGCTGCGACCCGGGGTTCGTCTGGTCATCACCTCGGACGCTACGCACCCGCTCCGACAATTCCGCAGAGGCGCGACGCGGGTTGTGGACGGCGCTCGCGTTCCGAGGTCACGTGTGGACCGTAGGCCGAACTGGTGTTCGAAGAAACCCGACACGCCGGTGGCCCACCGGGCAGCGTGTCATCCGCCGCCGGGCACGGCCATGGCCCGGTTCGAACGAGCCGCCGGATTGGCAGCGGCGAGGAGGAGGGCCACCACCAGCACGGCCGCGCCCGCGTTCAGCAGCCCGTACCCCAGCGTCCCGACCACCACGCCGGCCAGGGCTCCTCCCGCGGCCGCAGCGAGGCCCATCAGCAGGTCGGAGGACCCTTGGGCGGCCGGCCGGTCCTCGAGCGGCACCGCCTCGGTGAGCATCGTCGAACCGGCCACCAGGCACGCCGACCACCCCAAGCCGAGCAGGAACAGCCCGGCGGTCAGCCCGGCCGAGTGCCCGGCGGCAGAGGTGCCGGCGAGCACCACGGCGACGAGCAGGGCGACGGCGCCGCCGATCACGATCGGGATGCGCCCCACCTTGTCGGCCAGCCACCCCATGACCGGCGAGAACGCGAACATCCCGGCGATGTGCACGCTGATGACGAACCCGATGATCTCCAGACTCGCCTGCCCGTGGTCCATGTGGATCGGCGTCATGACCATCACCGACACCATCACCGTGTGTGCGACGACCACGGCGGTCATGCCCAACAAGGCACGCGGTGACCGGACGGTGGCGCTCAGGCCACTGCGCAGGACGCCGTGCCGCCGCGCCGGGCGCTCGGCGTGCTCCACCTGCAGTGATCGCGCGACCAGCAGCGGGTCCGGACGGAGGCCGGCGGCGACCACCAACGCACCGACGGCGAGCATGGCCGCGCCGACCAGGAACGGCCCGGCCAGCCGCTCGATCCCCAGCTGTTCGCCGAGCCCGCCGGCGGGGCCGACCAGATTGGGCCCGACGACTCCGCCGATGGTCGTCGCCCACACGACGACCGACAGCGCCCGCCCGCGGCGCTCCGCCGAGGCGAGATCGGTCGCCGCGTACCGGGCCTGCAGTCCCGCCGTCGTGCCACCGCCGAACAGTGCCGTGCCCAGCAGGAGCAGCGGGAACGACTGGACCTGCGCGGCCAGCACCGCCAACAGGCCGCCGACGGCCGCGATTCCGTACCCGACGGCGAGCCCCGCCCGCCGGCCGGCGGCGAGGGCCAGCCGGGCCGCGGGAAGCGCCAACAACGCCGCGCCCAGCACCTGGGAGCTCTGCACGAGACCGGCCAGGTCCGCCCGGCCCAGCACGTCGCTGGCGAGCAGGGCGCCCACCGCGCCGCCGCTCGAGACTCCGAGGCCACCGGCCACCTGGCTGGCGACGAGCGTCCGTACGGTACGGCGCTGGACGGTCTCGACGGTGTCCGTACCGCTCGCGCGCGCCCTCACGTGAGCAGCAACCGTTCGACCCGGCGGGCCGCGAACACCGCGCCGACCAGGCCCATGCCGGCGAGGTACCCGACGTGCACCAGGACGCCGGTGCCGAGGTCGCCCAGCATGAGATCGCGGACCAGTGCCACGCCGTGGTACAGCGGCGTCACCTGCACGACGCGCTGGAGCACGTCCGGATAGGTCGACAGCGGATAGAACGTCGCCGAGAACAGGAACATCGGAAGCAGTGCGAGCTGGACGTAGTCGAAGTCCTGCCAGCTGCGCATGAACGTGGTCGCCGCCATGCCGACCGCCGCGAACGCGAACCCGATCAGGCTGGCCGCGGGGATCGCCAGCAGCGCAGACCACGACGTGACCACGCCGGCGGCGGCGGCCACGACCAGGAAGGCGACGGAGTACAGAAGTCCGCGGATCAGCGCCCAGGAGATCTCGCCGAGGGCGACGTCGCGCGGCCCGAGCGGCGTCGACAGCACCGCGTCGTAGAGCCTCGCGTACTTGAGCTTGAAGAAGACGTTGAAGGTGGAGTCGAAAACGGCTCCGTTCATCGCTGCCGATGCCATCAGCGCCGGTGCGACGAACACCGCGTACTCGACCACGCGGCCGTCGTCCGTTGCGACACTGCCGATCAGCGCGCCCAGGCCGACACCGAGCGAGAACAGGTAGAAGATCGGTTCGAAGAAGCCGCTGACCAGGACGACCCAGACGTGCCGGAACGCTCGGGCGTTGCGCTCGACGAGCGTGCGGGCGAGCCCGGCACCCGCCGGCACCGGCAACGCCCGCGCCAGTGCGTGCACTCCCCCGCCACGCCGGGAGGTGACGTCGGTGTCCGTCATACGACCAACCTGCGCCGAAACGAGCGCACCGCCAGCCACAGGCCGGCGACGACCCAGAGCAGCAGGTACGCGACATGGCCCGTCGCCGCCGCTGGCGTGGCCGTCCCGAGTGCGAGGGAACGGCACAGGTCGACGGCGTGCCACAGCGGCGTCAGCCAGGCGACCGGCTCGAGCCAGGACGGCAGCTGGTCGACGGGGAAGAACGTGCCGGAGAACAGGAACATCGGCAGGATCACGAAACGGAACAGCATCGCGAACCCGCCGTCGACCTCCTGCCGGACGGCGAACGCGTACACCGGTGCCGCGTATGCCATGCCGCACAACGCCGCCACGGGGAGCCCGAGCGCGGCCCAGGGCGACCCGATCGCACCGAGCGTCCACGCCACGAGGAGGAACGACGTGCTGGTGAGGGCCACGCGCATCAGGATGAAGGCCAGGTGTCCCAGGACGATGTCGTACGGACCCAGCGGCGCGGCGAGCATGGCGTGGTACTGCCGCTGCCACTTGACGGCGCCCATGACCGGGTACGTCGACTCGATGACGGCCGTCTGCATCGCCTGCGCCGCCAGGATTCCGGGTGCGATGAAGGCGACGTAGCCCACGCCCGCGACGCCCTCGCCGGCGTCGACCAGCGCACCGAGGCCGAAGCCCATGGCCACCAGGAAGAAGATCGGCGAGAGGAACCCGCTGATCAGTGACCCGCGCCAGACCCGCCGGTAGGAGGTCAGCCAGTAGGCGAGGGCGCGGTCCCACATCAGCCCCGCCGGTGGGGGGCGAGGCGTGTCCAGCTCGCTCAGGATGTTCATCAGTCGACCAGCGTCCGTCCGGTCAGATGCAGGAAGACGTCCTCGAGGGTCGATCGGCGCACCAGTATCGAGATCGGCCGGAGACCCCGGGCGTGTACGGCGCCGCTCGCGTCGTCGCCGTCGTCGGTGTAGAGCAGGAGGCGGTCCGGCAGAACCTCCACCCGGGCGGCGAGGTCGGCGACCTTCTCGGCGAACGGCGCGTGGTCGTCGGCCGCGAAGCGCAGCTCCAGCACCTCGCGGGTCGAATGCTCCTCGATGAGCTCGCGCGGCGAGCCGTGCGCGACGATCCGCCCGGCGTCCATGACCACGAGGCGGTCGCACAGCTGCTCGGCCTCGTCCATGTAGTGCGTGGTGAGGACGAGGGTGACGCCCTGCCGCTTGAGCCTGAACAGGCGGTCCCACAAGGCATGGCGGGCCTGTGGATCCAGCCCGGTGGTGGGCTCGTCGAGGAGCAGGATGTCGGGCTGGTTCACCAGGGCCCGGGCGATGGTCAGCCGCCGCTTCATGCCGCCGGACAGCGGTTCGACCAGGCTGTCGGCGCGGTCGGTGAGCTGCGCGAAGTCGAGCAGCTCGGCGGCCCGCTCGTGGACGACGGACCGCGGCAGACCGAAGTAGCGCCCGTAGACCAGGAGGTTCTCGCGGACAGTGAGCTCCTCGTCGAGTGTGTCGCGCTGAGGCACGACGCCGAGGCGGGCCCGGATCGCGGGCCCGTCGGCGCGGGGGTCGAGGCCCAGGACGTCCAGCCGGCCGCCGCTGGGTGGCGAGACACAGCCGATCATCCGCATCGTGGACGACTTGCCAGCGCCGTTCGGACCGAGGAATCCGAACGCCTCACCGTGGCCGACATCGAAGTCGACACCGTCGACGGCGGTGATCCCGCCGAAGCGCTTGGTGAGGCCTCGGGCGCGGATGAGCATGCCGCCGGCGTTCAGGTCGGGCGGGACAGTCACGTCCATCGACGGTACCGGCAGGTCACGACACGGCACATCCGTGTTCGGCACCGCAGCCCCCAAGTCGCCCAGGCTGCTACCTCAACCACGCTCGAGGTCCACCCCGCCGTCCGGACCCGCGTGGAGGAGTCCTCGTCGGGGTAGGACGCCCCCATGGAGATGCATCGGCTGACGATGGAGGCCGACAACGGCCACGAGGTCCTCTTCGCGTGCTCCGTCGAGAGTTGTGGCAGGCGTCTGGTCGTGAAGCGGTCCGGCGACCTGGTCGTCCTGGACCGCGGCGACTTCTTCGCCCACCACGCAGGTGGCACGCCTGGGCTGGAACTCTTGCTCACCCCCGGCTTCGAGCCCCGCCCTCCCGCTTAGCAAAGGCTGAGTCGCACCGCTCAGAGCTGCCGTGGGTGTCAGCTCAGCCTCCCGCTCTACGTTGCCGAACGACAGGCCCAACACGGGGCCGGTCGTCTCGACGGGAGGCACCACCATGGAACAGTTCGATCCGAACATCCCCGGCCTCATCGAGGGCAACGTCACCAGCGTCGTCGTCACGGACCCACAGCCGTTCGTCTTCGGCACGGGCAACAAGGTCATCGACCCCACCAAGTCGTTCGACCTGACCATCGAGTGGGAGCTCTTCGGGCAGCTGGTGCCGCTGTGGCTCGCGGCACTGTCGCCCAACTGGGACGTGTCGGTGTACGCCGAGTCCCTCGGTGGCGGGAACGAGGTCCGGCTGGGTACGGCAACCGTGCCGAAGAGCGCCACTCTGCCGTGCACGGTGAACCAGGCGCAGGCGAACTGCACCAAGTACACGGCGACGGTGACGGTCCCGCCGAACACGCTGCAGGGGCACGTGCCCGGCACGGACCAGGGCGGCATCTACAAGCTCGCCGTGGCCGTCTTCCTCAACAGCACTCTGGTCGGCGTTCCCGGCTACGACCTGATCGGGTTCAGCGAGGGGCCCATCATCCAGGCCGAGAACCCGGCCTGATCGCCCGCCGGAACACGGGCTCGGGCAGCGGGGATGACCTTCGCCCCGCTGCCCGAGCCGTGAGCGCACGGGCCGCTCGGTCACACCGGCTCCTCCACCACCGCGACCCGCCTGGACGAAACGGCGGGTCAACCGGCCAGCGCGAGTGCCGGGGAGCCCGCCCGGACGGCCCGGTAGAGGCGGGTCGTCTCGATGTCGGGTTCGCTCTGCAGCATCGCCGTCAGCACCCGGCGGCAGAACTCGTACTGACGAATCGCCTGATAGGCGCGTCCCTGGCCGGCGTAGCAGCGCATCAGCAGCCGGTGGGCGTCCTCGCGGCACGGGTCGACGTCCAGCATCCGGTGGCCGGTCGCGATGCAGTCGTCGAGCTGGCCCGAACCGAACTGGATGCGGCTGAGGCGGTCCAGGGCGTCGATGTAGCCGAGCCGCAGGCTCTCCCTGGGCAGCACCGTCCATTGCTCGTAGGGCGAGTCGGAGGCGAAATCGCCCCGGTAGTGACCGATCGCCTCTCGGTACGCGGCCAGTGCGCCGCGCGGGTCGCCGGCGCGCTCGGCGAAACGGGCCGCCGACAGCGCCGCCTCGAAGCGTCCCACGTCGGTTTCGACCCGAAGATCGGGGTTGATCTGGTAGCCGCCGTCGGCGTACTCGATCACCTGCAGGTTCGTGACCTCGAGCAGCGCCCGTCGCACCCCGCTGACGGCGACCTGCATGCGGTTTCGGGCAACGCTCGGCACCACGTCGGGCCAGAACTCGGCGAGGAGTTCGTCGCGCGGGCAGGCGTGGCGCCGGCGCGAGAGCAGGTATCGCATGATGCTCAGGCCGCGCTGGCCGCATCGCATCGTGACACCGAGGCCGTCGAAGCGAAGCTCGAAGGGCCCCAGGAGACGCGCCTCGAGCACCGCCGGCGGGGAGGTGGCGGTCTCGGGCGGGATCGCGGCGCGCGGTTCCTTGATCATCGAGGGAATGCCCCGGCGCGAACTGTGCCCGTGGTCCGCCCGATGCTCGAGGTGGCGTTTCAGCGACCGGGCCCAGATCGGGCGCAGCCATCCCCAGCCCTGCTCCAGTGGCACAACCCACGGCCGCAGGTCCGACGCCGCCACCGGCTCGGTCGCGAGCTGTGGGTGCCAGTATCCGGTTGCCACGCACACCTCAAGCGCTGCGAGCTGCCCCGGTGTGCAGAGGTCGGCCAGGTTGGCGGTGAGCCGGCCCAGCATCGAGCGGAACCCGCGAGAGGTGTCCAGCGCGTCGACGACGGCTTCGCGCTGCCATGCGGCAGCGCCGTCCAGAACGTCGTGCACAACCGCTGCGCGAGGCCCACACAGCTCGACGAGCCGGCCGGGGAGCCCACCTGCTCCCACATCGGCCCTCGAACCCGGCAGGTCCGCCGCCGCCACCATGTGTGCCGCGCCGCGGCGAAATGCCATCGGAAAGCGGCTCTCGGTAACAGCCACCAGGCTCACACCACGGTCGGCCACGACGGCCCGGACGCTCTCGACCAGCCGCTCGATGTCAGCGGTGAGTCTTCCGGCCAGCTCCAAGACGATCACGGCACCGCTCGGCGATCGGCGCAAGACCTCGTCGAGGGCCAGGCTCGGCGTCACCTCGAGCCGGCCATCGTCAGGCTCGTCGGCCCCGATCCAGCGATGCAGGCACGCGCTGGTGAGCGGACCGGCCAGCGCGTCTGATCGAGGCGTCGAAGCACGTAGCCAGACGCACCGCTGCCAGCGGTCCCAGCCCTCGAGCAGGCCCGCGAGCCACTCCGCCGCATATGACCCGGGCGGACCGTGCACCACCGAGAACGGCATCTCGCCGATGCGCTGGGCGTTCCGATTGGCCGGCCCGGCCATGGACGGGAGGGGTCGCATGACCCGCGGCAAGTACATAGGGCCCCCCTGCTGGGCCGATCAGCACCTGATGAGATGAGTCGGCAGCGAGCAACCTGATACCTCCCGGGTCAACGTTCGCTGGGCGGGAGCCGAAGGGCGTCACAGACGGCGCGCCAGATCAGCTTCGGGTCCTCACCCGCATCGAGCGCCTCGCGCACGGTACGGCTGCCCAGGCCCGCGAGCACCTGGTCGCGCGCCCAGGAGTCGGCGTAGGCAGGCCCGAGGTGGCGCTCCATCCGTCGCCAGAACTCTGTCAGCCGCACCCGGCCGAGCGTAGTGATCGTCGTCGGTCATCGTCGGGACGGGGCCGGCCGCTCCACCATCATCCCGACCACCATTGCGACGATCATCTCGCCGTAGTAGAACCAGAACGCTCGGGTCCTGAGCCGGTCGAGCGGTCGCACCGTGTGCAGGGTCTGCATGAAGGCAGGTGCGAAGCCGCCGGGCTACCGGCCGCCGCCGGTGACGGCGAAGACCGCTGTCACAAGGTCTCGGGCAGGCCGAACGCCGGGAACATTCCCGCGCCGAACGTCGTGATCTCCACGATCTTGCCGCCGCCCTCGACACGCAGCACGTCGAACTTGAACGCGCGGAACACGGTGTCGCCGGGCCGGCACAGGTAGCTCGCAGCGGTGGGCATCCGGTTGGCGCTGGTCGGCACCAGCCTCCAGTCGCCGTCCCGGTCCTCGCCGAACGCACGCTCGATCAACGGCATGATCGTGTCGCGCCCGTCGAAGACGAGCATGTCCGGTGGCATGGTGATCCGGATGTCCTGCGATGCCGCTGCGATCGCGGCGGCAGCATCGCGCCGCTCGTGAGCGTCGATGAACCGCGCCAGCGTGTCCCGCTCCTGCTCGCTCAGCTGCCGGCCGGACCACTCCGCTCGCCGCGTCGGCAGGTGTTCCTGCAGAGTGGCGCGGGCCCGCTGCAGCGCACTGTTGGCCGCCGCCACGCTGGTGTCCAGCAGCGACGCGGTCTCCACCGCCGGCCAGCCGAGCACGTCGCGGGCGACGAAGGCCGCCCGCTGCCGCGGTGGAAGGACCTGCAGTGCGGCGATGAACGCCAGCTCGATCGTCTCCCGCTCGACGACGACGGCGTCCGGCTCGTCCTCTCTCGGCGCAACCTCGTCCAGCAACCGGTCCGGATACGGCTGCAGCCACGGCACCTCGGCGAACGACCGCAGCTTCGTCAGCTGGCGTGAGCGCTGCCGGAGCAGGTCCAGGCAGACGTTCGTCGCGATCCGGTAGAGCCAGGCCCGGAACTGCGCGCCCCCGTCGAAGCTTTGACGGCCGCGCCACGCACGCAGGTACGTCTCCTGCACCGCGTCCTCCGCCTCGTCGAACGACGCGAGCATCCGGTAGCAGTGGACGTGCAGTTCGCGACGATGCCGCTCGGTGAGCGTAGCGAACGCACTCTCGTCACCGGCCGCTGCGGCCGCACCGAGCGCGTCGGTCCGATCGACCGTCATTGCTCAGACGTCCCTCCCCGGACCTCCTGGACGACCCAGCTGTTGCCGTCGGGATCGCTGAAGGCGAGATACGAACCGTAGTCGGCCCGCTCCGGATCCGGCCCCGAGACCCGGCCGCCGGCGTCGAAATGGAACACGTCGCCGATGTCGACACCGCGCCCGGCCAGCTCCGCCCGCGCCGCGTCGATGTCGGCGACGACGAGGTGCAGGCCCTCGATCGACCCCGGTGTCGCCCTGGTGATCCCCCTTCCGACCGAGATCGAGCAGGCCGAACCCGGCGGCGTCATCTGCACGACACGGAACTCGTCGCTCGGATGGTGGTCCACGTCGAGGTGGAACCCGCACTGCTCGGCGTAGAAGGCCTTGGCCCGATCCACGTCCGACACGGGCACCAGCACGAGCTCGAGTTTCCAGTCCACGATCCAGCCTCCTCGGCGGTAGGTGAGCACTACCCCCTACAACGGCGACGCGAGGAGGCACTCATCGGTCCGGCGATGAGGTGGGGCTCCGCCCGGCGTCAGCCGCGTTCGACGACCTCCTTGAGCCCGGCGAGCACCATCTCCCAGTTGCTCCTCGAATGCTCCGCCGCTTCGGCGCTCGCGTTGTTGTCCTGGCTGAGTCTGACGTGCGTCGTGTCCCGACGTTCCTCGATCTCGTACGTGACCGTGTGGTAGTTCTCGGGCACGTCGTCCTCGCCGCTCAAGGGACTGAAGTGCGTGACCTTCAAGCGCCGTTCGGGCACGACTTCGACGATCTCACCCTTGTCCTCGTAGGCCTTGCCTTCGTACTCGCCCTTCCACCTGATCGGGCTGCCCTCGCGCCAGTCGGTCTCCACGTCGGTACCGAACATGTACTTCTTGATCTGCCCGGGATCGGTCAGCGCCGTCCACACCTGTGCGGGCGAGGCGCTGATCCCCGTCTCTGCCGTGGCCACATGGTCGGCCATCGTTTCCTCCTTCGACGTCTGGCTGCCAGGCCCGTACCCCATCCGATCCATGACGATGCCAGTTCAGGCTGGCGTCGCGCGGTGAGGTGTTGTCAGGGTCAGGGGCGAGGATGGGGAGATGGCTGACGTCCTCGGGCTGTTCGGGCCGGCCACCAGGGAGTGGTTCGCGGGTGCGTTCAGTGCGCCCACGGCGGCTCAGGAGGGCGCTTGGGGGGCCGTGGCCGAGGGTCACAACGCCCTGGTCGTCGCGCCGACCGGGTCGGGCAAGACGCTCGCGGCCTTCCTCTGGGCGCTCGACCGGCTCGGCGCGCAGCCCGTGCCGGACGACCCCAGACAACGCTGCCGCGTGCTCTACGTCTCGCCCCTGAAGGCGCTCGCCGTCGACGTCGAGCGCAACCTCCGCGCCCCGCTCACGGGCATCGGCCAGGCCGCACGCCGGCTCGGACTGCCCGAACCGGACGTCGGCGTCGCCATCC
The DNA here is from genome assembly GCA_036377395.1 of Jiangellaceae bacterium. Classification (GTDB taxonomy): domain Bacteria; phylum Actinomycetota; class Actinomycetes; order Jiangellales; family Jiangellaceae; genus DASRTE01. The sequence continues at coordinate 44 of DASUYL010000216.1, read as the reverse complement.
GCACCGGGGACACGCCGGCCGACGAACGGCGCCGGTTCCGGCGC
>DASUYL010000215.1:0-22064 GCA_036377395.1 Jiangellaceae bacterium | reverse complement strand
CCGTTGGACGGGACGGTCCAGGTGGCGGCCACCTCACGGGTGCCGTCGACGCCGACCGCGACCAGGCTGCATCGGGACCCACCCGGGACGCCGGAGACGTCGACGTGAACGGCCGTCCCCCACGCGCGCCGCCAGAGGTCGACGTCGAGCACGACGCCGCCGTCGCTGCCCTGCGCCTGGGCGGAAGGTGCCACGGCTACCTGCTCCGGCGCCGCCGGCTGGTCGTCGGACAACGCGTCCACGCCGAGCACGGCGACGACCGCCGCCGCAGCCGCAGCAGCCACGCCGAGGGCCCAGCGGCGGAACCGGTCGCGCCGGCGCTCGGTCCTGACCCGCTCCAGCAGGTCGTCGAGGAGTCGTGGATCGGGACTGCCGACGGTGTCGCCCGGTCGCGCCGGAGCCCCGTTGCCGAACCCGAGCGATCCAGCCGCCGCGAGCAGGCCCGCCGTCGCCTCCAGGGCCGCGACCTCGGCAGCACAGCTCGGGCAGCCCGCGACGTGCGAGCGGATCCGTCGTTCCTCCTCGTCGTCCAGTGCTCCCAATACCAGCGCGCCGAGCGAGAGCCGGATGTCGTCGCAGGCGGTCATGTCGCCACCTCCGTTCCGGTGACCCCGCGTTCCTCCAGCGCCAGGCGAAGGGCACGCAGGGCGTAGTACGTGCGCGACTTGACCGTTCCGGTGGGGACGCCGAGCGCGTCGGCCGCCTCGGCGACCGAACATCCCCGGTAGTACGTCTCGAGCAGGGCGCTGCGATGTTCGCTGGTCAGAGTCGAGAGGGCGTCGACCACCACCTGGGCCACCAGCGCCTGGTCCACGCCGTCGTTCACGGGTACCGCGGCGAGCGCGCTGTCCGCCACCTCCGGCGGGCGGGCCCGGCGAGCGCGTTCCCCGTCGACGACCAGGTGGCGGGCGACGGTCCACAGCCAGGGCCGTACCGAACCCTTGTCGGGATCGAGCGAGTCGGGGTGCCGCCAGGCCCGGAGCAGTGTTTCTTGCACGACGTCCTCCGCGCGGTGCCGGTCGCCACCCACCAGCCGCAGGACATAGGCGAGCAGAGGGGCGGCGTGCTCGTCGTAGAGCGCGCGGACGAGCTGCTCGTCGGCGACCGGTGCCCTCACACCTGGGGCACGCCCGCGGGATCGACCCGGTTCAGCAGCGCGGTGGCTCATCCGACCAGGATGCGCCCGAGGACGTACGCGACGGGAGCGGTAGCGACGATGGGAAGAGAAATTCGCACCGGCACCAGGGCGGTGTTGCCGGTCTCGGCCTCGACGCCGATCCGGTCGACTGCGGCCAGGGCGGTCACAGCCGTCAGCGCGGCGAACGTGGCGACCACGACGGCGCCGACGGCGGGCACCTCCGCCGCGACCGGGCCGATTAGGAGGACCAGGCCGGCAGCCAGCCCACCCGCCGCGAGCACGGCGAGGGCACGGCGGACGGCGACGGGAAGTGGCACGCCATCCCCCAGCGCGACGGTCCCCACACCCAGCAGCCCCAGCCCGACGGCGTAGACGCCGCCGTCCGTTTCCCGCAACGCGATCCAGGCCACCGGCAGGACGGCCAGCGTGCACGCCGCCACCGTCAGGGTCAGCGACCCGGTCAGGCCCGGACGACCGTCGCGTCGAAGGAGCTGGATGGCCACGGCACCGAGCAGCGCCGGGCCGAGCAGCACCGCCACCGGGCGCATAGCCGAGGTGCCCTCGTAGACCGTCCAGACCGAACCCGCAACCGCCACCACCAGGGCGAGCCAGGCCGCCGACCCTGCCTCGTGCGCATCCGACCCGCGCACTCCGCCGAGCGTGAACAACACCTGGACGATGATCACCGCCGCCGCGAGCAGCGGGCCGGCGACGACGGCCGCCACGGCCAGCACGGCCACGAGTCCAGCGCTCATCAGCGACGGCACGGAGGGATCTTTCCAGAACCGACGGCTACCCCCCGGCGAACGGTGGCAACAACTCGACAACGGCACCCTCGCCGAGCTCGAGCGCCGCATGGTCCCGCCGACCCACCGGTGCGCCGTCGACGACAGCCGAGCACACCGCGAGGACGCTCGTGAACCGAGAGGAGTCCGCGTGACGAACGCGAGCACGCGCGAGCGCCGCGGCGAGCGTGTCGGCCTCCACGGTCTCCTCCGTCAACCCGGCGGCAGCTCGCAGCGACGCCCAGTAACGCAGCGTCACCGTGGGCACTGGGCCACCACCCAGTCTGCGATGCGACGGGCCAGTGGCGCGTCCACCGCACCTTCCGCGTGCCCGAACCCCGGCACCAACCACAGCGTGCCACCGTCACCGGCCGCGTCGGCGACCCGCCGGGCGTGCTCGGTCGGAAAGTAGTCGTCCAGGTCGCCGTGCACCACGAGCAGGGGCACTCGGACCTCCGCCGCTGCTGCCACGGGGTCCAGCGGATAGGGCTCGGTCCAGTCGTCACGGGCGATTCGCGTGCCGCGGGCCACCCGGATTGCCACGCGCCCGGGCGGATGAAGCACCAGCCGGTGCAGCGTCCTCATCCGCGACGAGCCGCGGTAGTACCACTGACCGGGGCCGCTGACCGCCGCGACGGCGTCGACACCGCCGTACAGGGCTGCGTGCCGCAGCACCACCGCGGAACCCAGGGAGAACCCGAGCGTCGCCACCCGGGCGTACCCCAACGAGCGCGCCCAACCGACGGCGGCCTCGACGTCGCGGACCTCCTCCCATCCCAGTGTGCTAACGCCGCCGGAACCGCCATGACCGCGCAGGTCGAGCAGGATCACGCCGGCCGGGTCGCGCAGCCACGCCGAGATGCGGCGCAGCCGTGCGTGGCGAGAGTGCAGCGTGAAGCCGTGGACGACGACGATGGCAAGGTCGCGTGATCCGCGCGACGGCGGCAGATGCTCGGCCACGACGAGAACACCGTCGTCGGTCTGCAGACGGCGGCGGAACCCTACGCCATCACGACTCGCGGCGACGGCGCGGCGCGGGATCACAGGCACGTGCACTATCCTGCCAAGTGTGGACCCGGGCAGTGCTGCCTCCGGGTCCCGTCGTGTTCCCGGCGAGAGGGGGCCGCATGGGCTCGACCGTCCTTCTGTTGACCAACGCCCTGCGTCCGTCCGCCGAGGTCCTCCCCGCCCTCGGCCTGCTTCTGCACGACGTCCGGGTGGCCCCCGCCGAGGCGGCGGCTCTGCTCGATGCGCCGGCCGGCGACGCTGTTCTCGTCGACGCGCGACGTGATCTGGGCAGCGCACGCGGCTTGACCCGCCTCATCCGCACGACCGGCGTGGACGTTCCGCTGATCGCGGTCGTGACGGAGGGCGGACTGGCTGCCGTCACCGCCGACTGGGGAGTCGACGACGTCATCCTCGACACCGCCGGGCCGGCGGAGGTCGAGGCACGGTTGCGCCTGTCGCAGGGACGTCTCGCCGCTGCGAGCGCCGCAGACGACACGCCGGACGAGATCCGGTCCGGTGACCTGGTCGTGGACGAGGCCACGTACACCGCGCGGGTCTCCGGGCGTCAGCTCGACCTGACCTACAAGGAGTTCGAGCTGCTCAAGTTCATCGCTCAGCACCCGGGCCGAGTGTTCACCCGGGCCCAGCTCCTCCAAGAGGTCTGGGGATACGACTACTTCGGCGGCACCCGCACGGTCGACGTACACGTCCGCCGGCTGCGAGCGAAGCTGGGAGCCGAGCACGAGGCGCTCATCGGCACCGTACGCAACGTCGGCTACCGGTTCGTGCCGCCGCAACCCCGCCGCACACCGACGCCGGAGCGCGTGAGCCGGTGATCGCAGCCGCCCGGCGGCTCGACGACGGCACTGTCGACGCCGTGGCGGCCCTGATTGCGGCCGCCGCCGGGGCCGACGGCGTGGCGCCGATATCGGAGCAGGGGGTGCTGCGGCTGCGCGCCAACGGCCGGATGCTCCACCTGGTCGCCCGGGACGACACGATGCTCACCGGTTACGCCCAGCTCGACCTCGACAACTCCGCTGCCGAGCTGGTGGTCCATCCGGCCCGCCGCCGGCGCGGTGTCGGCCGCGACATCGTGGACCGGCTCAGGGGTGAGATCCACGGCGCTCAGTTGCGCGTGTGGGCTCACGGTGACCTCCCCGCCGCGGCCGCGTTGGCCGCCGCAACCGGGTTCACCAGGGTCCGGTCGCTGTGGAAGATGGCCCGGCCCCTGAGCGGAGCGTTACCCGTGGCGAAGATTCCTGACGGCGTAGTGATCGACACGTTCGCGCCCGGCGCCGACGATGCCGAATGGCTGAACCTCAACGCCCGCGTCTTCGCCGAGCACCCCGAACAAGGCCGGTGGACGGCCTCCGACCTCCGGCAGCGATCGAGTCAGCACTGGTTCGACCCGGGCGGGTTCTTCGTTGCCCGCCGTGGACCGCGGATGATCGGCTTTCACTGGACGAAGGTCGAGGACGACACCACCGGTGAGGTCTACGTGGTCGGCACCGATCCGGCCGAGCAGGGGATCGGACTCGGCCGCGCGCTCACGCTCGTCGGCCTGCATCACCTGCGGGCGGCCGGCCTCGAACAGGTCGTGCTCTACGTCGACGAGGACAACCAGGCCGCGGTGCATCTCTACACCACACTCGGCTTCGCCCGGGTGGCCGTCGACGTCATGTACGGAAGATCGCCGGCGTAGCGGGGTTGGCAGCATGGCTCCGGTCATCGGCTACCCGGCATTCACTCGGGCGTGTCAGCATGAGTGCTATGGCCGCCGAGCCGATCGCCGCCGAGGAACGCTACCTCGACCGCGAGCTGTCCTGGCTGGCGTTCAACACCCGGGTGCTCGAACTCGCCGAGGACGCCGACCAACCCATGCTCGAACGGGTCCGGTTTCTCGCGATCTTCTCGAGTAACCTCGACGAGTTCTTCATGGTCCGCGTCGCCGGTCTCAAACGCCGCATCGCGGCCGGGGTGGCGGTCCGGGCGGCCAGCGGCCTGCTGCCGCGCGAGGTCCACGAGGGCACGCTGGCGCGAAGCCGCGACCTCATGACCCGGCAGGCATCCTGTTTCCACGACGACCTGCTGCCGTCGTTGGTCAAGGAGGGAATCGAGATCTCCCGGTGGGACGACCTCGATGACTCCGACCACACCCGCCTCCGCTTGTTGTTCGGCGAGCGCATCTTCCCCGTGCTCACACCACTGGCGGTCGACCCGGCTCATCCGTTCCCGTACATCTCCGGCCTCTCGCTCAACCTCGCGGTCGTCGTCCGCAACCCGCGCACCGGCACCGAGCACTTCGCCAGGGTCAAGGTGCCGCCGAACTTCCCGCGCTTCCTGCTGGTTTCCGGTGAGCGCTTCGTCCCCCTCGAGGACCTCATCGCGGCGCACCTGTCACAGCTGTTCCCGGGCATGGACGTGCTCCAGCACCACACCTTTCGGGTGACCCGCAACGAGGACTTCGAGGTCGAAGAGGACGATGCCGAGAACCTGCTCACGGCGATGGAACGTGAGCTGATGCGGCGGCGGTTCGGCCCGGCGGTACGGCTCGAGGTCGAGGAGACCGTCGACCCGCATGTCCTCGACCTGCTCCAGCGTGAGCTCGGTGTCAGCGACCACGAGGTGCTGTCGCTTCCCGGACCACTCGATCTCACCGGCCTGCACGACATCGCGAACCTCGACCGTGCCGAGCACAAGTACCGGCCCTTCCTGCCGGCCACCCATCGCGACCTGCCCGACGTCGAGTCGGCGGCGCCGGCGGACATGTTCACCGCGATACGGCGCGGGGACATCCTGGTCCACCACCCCTACGACTCCTTCTCCACCAGCGTTCAGCGCTTCGTCGAGCAGGCGGCGGCCGACCCCAGGGTGCTCGGCATCAAGCAGACCCTCTACCGCACCAGCGGCGACTCGCCCATCGTCGACGCGCTCGTCGACGCCGCCGAGGCCGGCAAGCAGGTCTTGGCCCTGGTCGAGATCAAGGCGAGGTTCGACGAGCGGGCCAACATCACCTGGGCGCGCAAGCTCGAGCAGGCCGGCGTCCACGTGGTGTACGGCATGGTGGGCCTGAAGACGCACTGCAAGTTGTGCCTGGTCGTGCGGGACGAGGCGGAGTTCGGTGCCGGCATCCGCCGGTACAGCCACATCGGCACCGGCAACTACCACCCGAAGACGGCCCGGATCTACGAGGACCTCGGCGTGCTCACCGCCGATCCCGAGGTCGCACGGGACGCCAACCACCTGTTCAACACGTTGTCGGGCTATTCGATCGACTCCGACTACGACCGGCTCCTGGTGGCACCCCAGGCGCTGCGGTCCGGCATCACCGAGCGGATCCAGCGGGAGATCGAACACCGCCGGGCCGGCCGTCCCGCGCGGATCCGGATGAAGCTGAACAGCGTCACCGACGAGGCCGTCATCGACGCCCTGTACGAGGCATCGCGGGCGGGCGTCACAGTCGACCTCTGGATCCGTGGCATCTGCTGCATCCGGGCCGGCGTCCCCGGCCTGTCCGAGAACGTTCGCGTCCGCAGCATCCTCGGGCGCTTCCTCGAGCACTCGCGCATCCTCTCGTTCGAGAACGGGGGGGATCCGGAGTACTGGATCGGCTCGGCCGACCTCATGCACCGCAACCTGGACCGCCGGGTCGAGGCAATGGTTCGGCTCGGCCGGCCGGAGCACGAAGCCGAACTGGCTGCCCTGTTCGCCCTCGCGTTCGACCCCGCGATCGCCTCGTGGCACCTGAACCCGGACGGCGAATGGGTGCGGGTCCACAAGTCCGACGACGGCCGGCCGCTCGCCGACCTACAGCAGGTTCTGATCGAAGGCAAACAGCGCCGGAGGGCCACGGCGTGAGCACCGGCGCGCCCGTGTCTGTACTACGGGAGGTCGAGTACAAGTTCCGGGTCCATGGGCTGTTCCGCGTCCCCGACCTGACCTCTGCCGGCGCCGTGTCGGTCGTCGAGGACCACCGCGTCCTCGCACTCGACTCCGCCTATTACGACACGGCAGATCTCCGGCTCGCCCGAGAAGGCATGACACTGCGGCGGCGGACCGGCGACGACGACGAGGGCTGGCACCTCAAGCTGCCCGTTCCCGGTGATGGACCGGAGGTGCGCGACGAGAACCGGATGCCGCTCACCGCCGGCGACGCGGACGCTCCGCCGCGGGCCCTGCTGGACATCGTCCGGGTCGTCCTCCGCCACACCCCCGTGCAGCGGGTGGCCACCCTGCGCACCACCCGCAGCCGACACGTGCTCCACGACACAGCCGGACGGCCGGCCGCCCAACTCCTCGACGACACCGTCCGGGTGGTGGACGGCTCGGGCCGGGTGTCGGCACGCTTTCGCGAGCTCGAGTTGGAGAAGGGCGAATCGACGCCCGATGCGGTGGTCACGCAGGTGGCCGATGCGCTCGTCGACGCGGGTGCCGTCGGCGGCGAGTTCGTGTCCAAAGCGGTACGTGCGCTCGGCCCGCAGGCCGCCGCACCGCCGGAGGTTCCGGAGCCCGAGGATGTGGGGCCGGACGATCCAGCACACCTGGCCGTCCGCGCCTTCCTGGCCCGGCACACGATCGCCCTGCGTGCCGCCGACATCTCCTTCCGGCGTGATCCCGACGGACCCTGGGACTCCGTGCACCGCATGCGCGTCGCCGCGCGACGGCTGCGCAGCGGGCTACGGGTCTTCCGCCCGCTGCTCGACCGGGAATGGGCCGACGCCTTGCGCGACGAGTTGGCCTGGCTGGCTCGCGGGTTGGGCAGCCTGCGTGAGCTCGAGGTGCTGTCCGACCGGCTCCACGACCGCGTGAACGACCTTCCCGACGACGAACGGCTCGATGACGGCACCCGCGTGCTGGACCACATCCGGCGCCAGAAAGCCGATGCGAGCAGGCGTGCCAAGCGTCTGCTCGACTCCCGCCGGTACCTCGACCTGCACCAGTCGCTGGTGACGGCCAGGGCCACGCCACCGACGACGCCGGCGGCCCAGGAACCGGCAGGCGCGGCGCTGCCACCGTTGGTCGCCAAGGCGTGGAAGCGGCTGGAGAAGAAGGTCGATGCCGTTCTCGCAGACGAGGCCTCGCCGGCGGGCGCACCAGACGCCGAGTGGCATGCGGCCCGTATCGCAGCCAAGCGGGCGCGATACGCCGCCGAGGCGGTGGCGCCGGTCCTCGGCAAGGATGCCGCGGCATTGGCCGGTCAACTCGAGCGGATCACCGACATCCTCGGCGCTCACCAGGATGCCGCCGACGCGGCAGGGGCGTTGCGGACGCTGGCCGACGAGGTGACCGACCCGTCGTCCGGGTTCGTCCTCGGCGTCCTGTACGCCGCCGAGCGTGACGCCGTCCGCGCCCGACGTGCGGAGTTCGTCGCCGTGTGGCCGAAGGTCAGCCGTGCCAAGTGGCGGCGGTGGCTGGACCGATGACCAGACACAAGACGGTTGCCCGCCCGACGGTCCTCGCGGCGGGCGCGGTCGTGTGGCGGCCGATCGTCGGGGCCGAGGGTGACCTCGAGGTGTGCCTCGTCCATCGTCCCCGCTACGACGACTGGTCGCTGCCCAAGGGCAAGGCGGGCCGGCGGGAGCACCTTCTTGCGTGTGCTGTGCGTGAGGTCGCGGAGGAGACCGGCCACCGTGTGACCCTCGGCCGTCCGCTGCCCGGTCAGACCTACCAGGTCGACGGCGTGCCGAAGCAGGTCCACTACTGGGCGGCCCGCGCCGATGACGATGCGCCGGAATGGCGGCCCACCGACGAGGTCGACGACGTGGTGTTCCTCCCCGGCACGGCGGCGCTGGGCCGGCTCACTCATCCCCGCGATGCGGAGCCTGTCACCGCGCTGCTCGAAGGCCCGGTCCGGACGACGCCACTCGTCGTGCTCCGCCACACCCAGGCGGTCCACCGCTCGTCCTGGACGGCGGGGCCTGACGCCCAGCGACCACTGAACGAGCGCGGAGTCCGCGACGCGAATGCCCTGGTCGCGCCGTTGAGCGCGCTCGGGATCACGAGGGTCGTGACCAGCGACGCCACGCGCTGCGTCGAGACCGTGCGGCCCTTCGCAGAGGCGACGGGAAGCCCTCTCGAACTCGAGCCGGTGCTGTCGGAAGAGGGACACCTGCGCCGACCCGACGGCGCCGGGCGCCGCGCCACCGCCGTGCTGGCGGCCGCCACGCCGACCGTCATCTGCACCCACCGGCCCGTCCTGCCCGACCTGATCGCCGCGGCCACGGAGCGGTCGCACGCGCAGGTGCCCGATGGTCGGCTCCACCCTGGCGAGTTCCTGGTGTTGCACCACCGCGGCGGCGCCGTGATTGCCGCCGAGCGCCATCACCCCTGAGGGTGGCCTGGGGACCGACGGCCACCACACCGTCCGGTCCACGACCAGTACTAGGTGGATGGCGTTCACGGTTCGTTCACTCTCTTCCGGCCACGCGGTCACCTCCACTCCCTACGTTCGCGGTGTCACGTGGACGACGAAAGTCCGAGGAAGGACTGCGGAAGTGGACATCAGCCCTGTTCGACGGCGCCTGGCGCCGCTCGCCGTTGCGGGTGTGGCAGCTCTCGTGCTGGCCGCTTGCGGCGGCGGCAACGACCCCGAGAACACCTCCAACGACGAGGGCAGCGACACAGAAGCGCTGTCCGGCTCTGTGGTCGTCGACGGTTCCAGCACGGTCTTCCCGCTGACCAGCGCGGCCGCCGAGCTGTTCGCCGCGGAGCAACCCGACGTGCAGGTCTCGGTCGGCCAGTCGGGTACCGGCGGCGGCTTCGAGAAGTTCTGCGCCGGAGAGACCGACATCTCCGACGCGTCCCGCGCCATCGAGGAGGACGAGATCGCGGTCTGCGAGGAGAACGGCGTCACGCACGACGAGTTCTCCATCGCCAACGACGGGCTCACGGTCGTCGTGAACGCGGAGAACGACTGGGCCACCTGCCTGACCGTGGAGCAGCTCAACGCGATCTGGGCGCCCGACTCGGGCGTCGCCAACTGGAACCAGGTCGACCCGTCGTTCCCGGACGAGCCGCTCGTCCTGGCCGGGCCGGGCACCGACTCCGGGACCTTCGACTACTTCACCGACGCGATCAACGGTGAGGAGGGTGCGTCACGGACCGACTACCAGGCCTCCGAGGACGACAACGTGATCGTCCAGGCGGTCCAGGGGTCGGCCGGTGCGATGGGGTACTTCGGCTACTCCTACTACGAGCAGAACTCCGACACCCTCAAGGCGCTGGAGGTCGACGGCGGCAGCGGCTGCGTCGCACCGAGCGCCGAGACGGTCCAGGACGGCTCATACGCGCCACTGGGCCGGCAACTGTTCATCTACCCGTCGGCAGAGGCGCTGGAGCGGCCGGAGGTCGAGGGCTTCGTCCGCTTCTACATCGAGAACATCGACGAGATCGTCGAGGCTGCCGGCTTCATCGGCCTCAACGACGAACAGAAGACGACCCTGTCCGACCAGTTCGACGCGCTCCTCGGCGGCGGCTGAGCCGGGCCCCGTGAGCAGAACCACGCAGCCGAGCGGCGCAGGGGTCTCCCTGCGCCGCTCGCAGCCACGTTACGGCGAGCGCGTGATCGAGGCCGTCCTGTTCGTCGCCGCCCTGGTCTCGATCCTCACCACTATCGGGATCGTCGTCGCCATCATCGGCCCCACGATCGACTTCTTCCGTGAGCCGACCGTGACGGTGTGGGACTTCCTCACCGGGACCGAGTGGACAGCGCTGTTCAGCGAGGCGCAGCAGGAGTTCGGCGTCCTGCCGCTCGTCAGCGCGACACTGGTCACCACCGTGATCGCGATGGCGGTGGCCATACCGGTCGGCCTCGGCGCTGCGATCTACCTGGCCGAATACGCCACGCCGCGTGCTCGCCAACTGCTCAAGCCGACGCTCGAGGTACTCGCGGGCATCCCGACGGTCGTCTACGGCTTCTTCGCCGTGTCGTTCATCACCCCGAACGTGCTGCAGTCGTTCCTCGAGGTCGGCACGTTCAACAAGCTCAGCCCCGGCCTGGTCATGGGCGTCATGATCATCCCGACGGTCGCGACGCTCTCGGAGGACGCCATGTCCGCCGTGCCGCAGGCATTGCGCGACGGCGCATACGGCCTGGGCAGCACCAAGCGGCAGGTGGCGACCAAGGTCGTCGTGCCGGCCGCGATGTCCGGCATCATCGCGGCGTTCGTCCTCGGCATCAGCCGGGCGGTCGGCGAAACCATGATCGTCGCGTTGGCGGCGGGCAACCAGGCGAATCTCTCCCTCAACCCGCTCGAGCTCGGGCAGACGATGACGGGATTCATCGCACAGGCCGCCTCGGGCGACCAGCCGACCGGGTCGATCGGCTACGAGTCGCTGTTCGCCGTCGCCGCGCTGCTGTTCGCGATCACGATCACGATGAACTTCGTCAGCATCCGGCTGGTCCGCCGATACCGCGAGGTGTACGAGTGACGGTCACCGAGTCCTCGCCGCCGGCGCCGGCGCCGCAACCGCCGCCGGTTCTCACCGGACGCAGGCACGACCGCGCTCCGAAGGAGTACAGCTTCCGCGCCGTTCTGCTGACCTGTCTGGGCATCGGAATCGTCTTCCTGGTCGTGCTGCTCGTCTACGTCCTACTCGAGGGGTGGCCGCGCCTCGACCTCGACCTGTTCCGCAACCAGGGATCGCAGATCAGCCCGGCGACCGCCGGAGCCCAGGCGGCCATCTACGGCACGCTCTGGCTGATGGCCGGAACGGCGCTGCTCATCCTCCCCCTCGGCGTCATGTCGGCCATCTACCTCGAGGAGTACGCCGATCCCGACCAGTGGTACAACCGGCTGATCGAGGTGAACATCCAGAACCTCGCCGCCGTACCGAGCGTCGTCTACGGGATCCTCGGCCTCGGCCTCGTTGTCCGCGGCCCGCTGTCGTTGGGACCGGTCCTGCTCGCCGGCATGATCATCCTGGCCCTGCTCGTCCTGCCCGTCGTCATCATCTCCAGCCGCGAGGCGATTCGAGCGGTGCCCGACTCGATCCGCGACGGCTCGCTGGCCCTCGGCGCGACGCGATGGCAGACGATCTGGCGGACGACCCTGCCGAACAGCGTGCCCGGGATCGCAACCGGCTCCATCCTCGCGCTGTCCCGTGCGATCGGCGAGGCGGCGCCGCTGGTGATCATCGGAGTGGCCCTCACCGTGACGTTCAACCCGGCCAGCGTCTACGACCGGTTCACGACGCTTCCGATGCAGATCTACAGCTATGCACAGCGACCGCAGGAGGACTTCATCATCCTCTCCGCCGCCCTGATCATCGTGCTGCTCGTCATCCTGCTCGCGATGAACTCGGTGGCGATCTTCATCCGCAACAAGTACCAGCGGCGCTGGTGAAACCGTGCACCCACCCGACGGCGAGACGAGGGACGAGATGTCCGACCAGATCGCGATCCCGGTGACGATCGGCGACAACGCCCCCGACAGCCCGCTCGCCGCGGGTGGCACCACGTTCGCACCACCGCGGCCAGCGCGCGAGCATCATGGCGTGCGCGAGGACAGGCCGCTGGACCCGCTGATCGCCGTCGAGAAGCTCAACATCTTCTACGGCGACTTCCACGCCGTTCGCGATGTCGACATGCTGATCGGCCGGAACGAGATAACCGCGCTGATCGGGCCATCCGGCTGCGGCAAGTCGACGGTGATCCGCTGCTTCGACCGGATGAACGACCTGATCCCCACCGCGCGGGTCGAAGGCAAGATCCTGTTCCACGGTCAGGACCTCTATGCGAAGGACGTCGATCCCATCGAGGTCCGCCGCCGGGTCGGCATGGTCTTCCAGAAGCCCAACCCCTTCCCGAAGTCGATCTTCGACAACGTCGCCTACGGTCCGAAGGTCACCGGCATGAAGCTCTCGAAGTCGGCGATGGCCGACCGCGTCGAGCACGCCCTGGTCGCCGCGGCGCTGTGGGACGAGGTCAAGGACAAGCTCGACCAGAACGGTCTCTCGCTCTCCGGCGGACAGCAGCAGCGCTTGTGCATCGCCCGGGCCATCGCGACCAACCCCGAGGTCATCCTGATGGACGAACCGTGCTCGGCGCTCGACCCGATCGCGACGTCCAAGATCGAGGACCTCATGCACGACCTGGTGGAAGAGTTCACCATCATCATCGTGACGCACAACATGCAGCAGGCAGCGAGGGTCAGCGACCGGACGGCCTTCTTCACCGCCAACGTCGACGACAGGGGGCAGCGCTACGGTGAGCTGGTCGAGTACGACCGGACCAGCAAGATCTTCACCAATCCCGCGGACAGCCGTACCGAGGACTACATCTCCGGCCGGTTCGGCTGAGTCCGATCGAGCGGCGCGGTCAGGCCGGCTCGTGGACATCCAGGTCGTCGAGCAGGCGCCGCACCCTCCGCTCGATCTCGTCGCGAATGGGCCGGACGTCCTCGACTGCCCGGCCCGACGGATCGTCCAATGTCCACTCCTCGTACCGCTTGCCGGGGAAGATCGGGCACGCGTCGCCGCACCCCATGGTGATGACGACATCCGCGGCCCGGACCACGTCGTCCGTCCAGGGCTTGGGAAACTCGCCGGAGATGTCGATGCCGCGCTCCCGCATCGCCGCCACCGCGGCCGGGTTGACCTCCGACCCGGGTTCGGAGCCGCCTGACCACGCGACCGCCCGGCCGCCCGCCAGGTGCTCGAAGAAGCCCATCGCCATCTGGGACCGGCCGGCGTTGTGCACGCACAGGAACACCACCGTGGGCAGCCCGTCGTCGGCGCGCCCCTCGACCTTTGCCAGGGCGCGCAGCTGCTGACGGGCGAATCGCTCGGCGAGCAGCGGCAAGAAGTTGACAACGGTGGCGCGGCCGGCGAACTGGTCGTAGCTGGAATGCAGGAACCGCTCGATCGTGTCCGTGCCGAACGTGCCGGCGTACTCGCCGGCGAGCCGTTCGGCCGCCGCTCGCAGCGCGAGACTCTGCTCGAGCGTGATGTCCTGCCGGGTCCACGACCGGCTCATCGGGGATCTCCTTCCGTGGGCTCCACCGCCTCGGCCAGGCGACCGACGCGGTCGGCGAGGGCGAGGACGGTGTCCTCGAACGCGTCCGCCGTGCCGATCCGCACGGGGTCGGACACCGACCAGTGCAACCGTCCGCCCGCCTGCGTACCGAGATGTTCGTGGGCGGCGTCGCACACGGCGACGACGAGGTCGTCGGGGCGGAGCACGTCGTTGACATGGACCGGACGCTGTGAGCCGAGGCGCAACCGGTGGCGGCGGGCCGCGGCCACCGCACCTGGGTGCACTGCACGCGCCGGGTGGGTGCCCGCCGACGAGGCGGGCACCGTGCTCTTCCCCGACCACAGCGACGCCGCCAGCTGCGAGCGCGCAGAGTTGTGGCTGCACACGAACACGACCCGCGGGACGCGGACGCTGGCCCGGGGAAGCACCGCGGTCACGGCTGCGGGTACCAGCCCGACGTAGGTGCGCCGGCGGTCGGCCTCCGATCGCGTCCGACGGACGACACCTGCCCGTTCGAGGACGTTCAGATGGTGCGCCAGCAGGTTGCCGGGCAAGCCGAGATCGCCGGCCAGCTCACCCGGCGATGCATCGCCGAGGACCAGCCGGTCGACGATGGCCAGCCGCGACGGTTCACCGAGTGCCGCGTGGACGCGCGCGCGATCGACCAGTGCGTCGTCCGCCGTCAGCATCGCCGGCCGGGCAACCAACTCAATGTTCATTGACTCAATTTTACTTGAATCAAGTTGCCGGTCAAGCGCGTTCGGGTGCCGCGCGCTCATCGACCTCCCGCCCGCTGCCACTCCCGTTCCTCCCGTTGATCATGGCGAAGTGGGGGGTCTGCGGGCACGGGAGGCACCCACTCCGCCATGATCAACGGGGTGGCGGATCCGTCGACGCGGGGCTTCGGCGTTCGAGGAGGATCGTGTCCCGCCAGATGCCGTCGAGGCGGGCGATGCGCTCGCGGACTCCGACGGTGCGGAAGCCGGCCGAATGGTGCAGGGTCAGGCTGGACCGGTTCTCGGGGAAGATCGAGGTCTGCAGCATCCAGAGGTCACCGTCGTCGGCGGCCGTGACCTGGCGGTGCAGTAACGCAGTGCCGACGCCGCGGCCGCGGAAGCCTTCGCCGACGTACACCGAGGTCTCGCCGACGCCCGCGTAGCACTCGCGGCTGGACACCGTGGTGACTGCGGCCCAGCCGGCAACCGTTCCATCGATCTCCGCCACCCACCGGTGCCCGGGCAGCCAAGCGGCCTCCAGGGCGGTGCGGCTCGGCACGGACGTCTCGAAGGTGGCGTTGCGGGTGGCGATGCCCTCGGAGTAGATGCCTCGGACCGCGGGCCAGTCGTCCGCACGAAGCGGACGCACGGTGACATCGGCGGGCAGGTCCTCCGCGCGGCGCGAACGCGCCGACAGTGCGCCCATCACGGCGTCGGCGGCATGAGGCAGCCCGGTGCAGCAGGCCTGGTTGATCGACACCCGGGTTGCCGTGCCGTCTCTGCGCAGGTGGACGAAACCGACATCGGCGAGCCGTCGCACGTGGTGCGAACAGGTGGACTGGCTGATCCGGACCGCCGCGGCCAGGGTCCCGATCGTCGTCTCTCCCGCCGATGTCGCGACGGCATGAAGTACCCGGACCCTGGTGGGATCGGCCAGGCAGGCGAACCAGTCGGCGTAGGTGGCGGCGTCGCGTTCGGCCAGCGTGGGCGCCAGCGGGAGCAGAGTCCTCGTCATGACCGGAATTATCGATCCTCATCGATGGTTGCGTCCATCGATGAGGGTCGATAGAGTCACTAAGATCTATCGATGACAGTCGATGAAGGGACCGGCGATGGACCGCAGGCTTCCGGTCGTGGTCGTGGGTGCCGGCCCGGTGGGGCTGGCAGCCGCGGCGCATCTGGTCGAACGCGGCCTGGATCCGGTTGTGCTCGAGGCCGGCGACCGGGTGGGGGCCGCCGTCCGGCAGTGGCGGCATGTGCGGCTGTTCTCCCCGTGGGCGGAACTGGTCGACGATGCCGCCGCCAGGTTGCTCGACGGCACCGGCTGGGATCGCCCGGATTCGGCGTCGTATCCCACCGGTGAGGACTGGGCTGAACGGTGCCTGGAGCCGCTGGCGAAGTCGTTGGGCGATCGGGTCCGGCTCGGCACCCGCGTGGTCGGAGTGGCCCGGCGCGGGCGCGACCGCATCGTCGATGCCGGCCGCGAGTCCGAGCCGCTCACCGTCCACACCCTGGGCATCGACGGCATCGAGGGACGGATCACCGCCCGCGCGGTGATCGATGCGTCCGGAACATGGGGCACGCCGAACCCACTGGGCGGCGACGGGTTGCCGGCGATCGGCGAGCACGCGGCGGCGAGCCGGATCTCCTACCGCGTACCCGACCTTTCCGACGAGCTGGTGGCATCGCGGTACCGGGGACGGCACGTCGCCGTGGTCGGTTCCGGACACTCGGCGCTGACAGCGCTCGTCGAGCTGACCGGATCCTCGCCCGCGTCGTCGGCGCACGTGACCTGGGTGCTGCGCCGCGGACAGGTCGGCGATGCGTTCGGCGGCGAGCAGGCCGATGCCCTCATCGCCCGCGGAGAACTGGGCCGGCGCGCCCGGGCCGTCGTCGAGAGCGGCGGCCGCGTCGATGTCGTGACCGGCTTCCGCACCGCAGCCGTCGAGCGAAGCGGCGACACCGTTGCCCTCCTGTCCGATGACGGCCGGCGCCTGGACGGCCTCGACGAGCTCGTCGTCCTCACCGGGTTTCGCCCGGAACTGTCGTGGCTGTCGGAGCTCCGACTGGACCTGGATGCCTCGCTGCAGGCGCCGGTCGCATTGGCGCCGCTGATCGACCCGAACGTGCACTCGTGCGGCTCCGTCCCGCCGCACGGCGCGGCCGAACTCGCCCATCCGGAGCCGGGCTTCTACCTCGTCGGCATGAAGAGCTACGGCCGGGCTCCGACGTTCCTGGCGCTCACCGGCTATGAACAGGTTCGCAGCGTCGTGGCCGAGATCGCCGGCGACCACGCGGCGGCCGCCAGGGTGGACCTGGAGTTGCCCGAGACCGGCGTGTGTCGCGGATCCGGCCTGGCCGACGAGCCTCGCCGTGCAACCAGCGAACGCTGCTGCTCCGATTCCGACGTACTCAGGCTGCCGGAACCGAGCCTGGTGCGGCACTGAGACCCCTGCTGTCGGATCCGCTGTGCACGTGATCAGCGTGGCCAGCCGGGCGACGTCTGCGGCAGGGTGTCAGTGTGAACGCCGAGAATGCCGGCGTCGGAGCGAATGACCCATCCGTGCCGATCGACGTCCTCGTCGTGGGCGCCGGTCCGACCGGGCTGACCCTGGCGGCGCAGCTTCGGGCATTCGGCGCGCGGTTCCGCATCGTCGACCGTCAGATCGACCGCGTCCACGAGTCCCGGGCCCTGGCGATCCAGCCGCGGACCCTGGAGGTGCTGGCCGGCCTGGGCGTCACGGCGGAGCTCGTCGCCCGCGGCAACCCGGCCGTACAGCTGCGGATGCATCTCGGACGCAGGGTGGTCTCCCTCCCGCTGTACGACAGGGGTCTCAGCGACACCGCATACCCGTTCCTGCTGTTCCTTTCGCAGGCCGAGACCGAGCGCGTCGTGGGCGAGCATCTCGGCGACCGTGGCGTGGCGATCGAGCGTGGCGTCGAACTCGTCGGCCTCGAGCCCGAGGAGCACCGGGTCACGTGCCGGCTCGTCCACCACGACGGCAGGCCGGAGACGGTGGTGGCCCGGAATGTGGTCGGCTGCGACGGCGCGCACAGCGCCGTGCGCGAGTTCGCCCGGATCCCGTTCGTCGGTGCCGCCTACCCGCAGACGTTCCTCCTCGCCGACCTCGAGGTCGACGGACTGGAGCGCGACGCGGCGCACGCCTACGTGACCGAAGCCGGAATGCTGCTCTTCTTCCCGCTCCGGACTCCGGCATCCTGGCGCATGCTTGCCATGCGAGCCCGTTCCGACCAAACCGGCGAGTCGATCGGCCTGGCTCGGCTCCAGGCGATCGTCGACGCCTACAGCAGGGAAGGCCTGCGGCTGCGCGATCCGGTCTGGATGACCGACTTTCGGTTGTACAACCGCGGCGCGACCCGGTATCGCGCGGGCTCGGTCTTCCTGGCCGGCGACGCCGCCCACATCCACAGCCCCGCCGGTGCTCAAGGAATGAACACCGGTATCCAGGACGCCGTCAACCTCGGATGGAAGCTGGCAATGGTCGCGCGGGGGATCGCGAATCCGGCCCTGCTCGACACCTACGAGCTAGAGCGGGCACCGATCGGACGGGCGATCCTGCGGTTCACCGATCGAGCGTTCACGATCGCCACCACGGACAGCGTGATCGTGCAGTTCGCCCGAGCCCGCCTGGCACCGCGTCTGGTTCCGCTCGTACTGCGTAGCGCTACTCTGCGGACCGCCGGTTTCCGCATCCTCTCCGAACTGGGCATCCGCTATCGCAACAGCCCTGCCGCTGCCGGGAGCCCGCGCGAACGCTGGCGCACACCCCGAGCCGGTGACAGGCTCCCGGACGCCGCCGTGACCCGCAACGGTCAGCCCACGACTCTGCACGCCGCTGTCGATTCCCCGGGGCTGCATCTGCTGTTGTGCGGACCGTTCGGCGCGTGGCCCGCTGACCGAACCGGGGGCCCGAGCATGTCCTTCGCGGAGCTCGTCACCGTCGTGCGACTCACCCGTGACGATCGACCCGATGTCCTGTGCTCGGCGGACGGAACGGCCCTGAGCCGGCTGGGCCTGAAGCCCACCGATACCGCGGTGGGCCAGATCCTCGTCCGCCCCGACGGTCACATCGGCTACCGATCCCGAGGCAGCGACACGACAGGCCTGTACCGCTACCTGCGCCGCTGGTTCCGGTGGCCCGACGCCACCACCCCCTGACGCCGCCAGCTCCACTCCGTATCCCGGCCGAAGCCCCTCGCCCGGCCCATCCCCCGTCCTCTCCCAGCCCACTTCCCAACCCCCCTCCCCCGTCGATCTTGGAGAAGTGGGGCATGGGAGCACCTTCAGGGCCCCCATTTCTCCAAGATCAACGGGGAGTGGGGGTGTCAGGACTGGGCGGAGGTAGGGACGAAGTCCGCGGCGGTGAGGGTCACACCAGAGGCAGAAGGCGAAGCAGCCAGTAGCAGGCGGCGGCGACCAGTGCTGCCATCGGAATCGTCAGCACCCACGCCGTGACAATGTTGCCCGCGACGCCCCACCGGACCGCCGAGAGCCGCTTGGTCGCTCCGACGCCCATGACCGCCGAGGTGATCGTGTGGGTCGTGGAGATCGGCGCGTGGAAGACGAAGGCCGTCGTGTAGAGCACGCTCGCCGCCGTCGTCTCCGCCGCAAAGCCCCGCGGCGGGTCGAGATGGACGATCCGCCTCCCGAGAGTGCGCATGATCCGCCAGCCACCGGCGTAGGTGCCGGCGGCCAGCGCGGTCGCCGCCAGCACGATCACCCACCACTGCACCTCGAAGTCGGACTGGTAGCCCCCGACGACGAGGGCCAGGGTCATGACGCCCATGGTCTTCTGGGCGTCCTGCAGCCCGTGACCGAGCGCCATCGCTGCCGCACTGAAGGTCTGGGCGATCCGGAACCCGCGGTTGACCCGACCCGGATTGGCCCGCCGGAACGCCCACAGGATCCCCGTCATGAACGAGTACGCGACCAGGAACCCCACCAGCGGCGAGATGACCATCGGGATGAGGACCTTCTCGACCACGCCGTCCCACTTGACGATGCCCATCGCCGCCAGCGTCGCGCCGATCAGCCCACCGATGAGTGCGTGCGACGACGACGACGGCAGACCGAACCACCAGGTGATGAGGTTCCAGGAGATCGCGCCCAGCAAAGCAGCCAGCACGACCACCAGGCTGGCCGTGGCCTCGGGCAGCTCGACGATTCCGGACCCGACAGTCTGCGCTACACCGGTGCCGAGGAAAGCACCGAGCAGGTTCATCAGCGTGGCCATGATGAGCGCGGCCCGTGGTGTGAGCGCCCGCGTGGACACCGAGGTGGCGATCGCGTTGGCCGCGTCGTGGAAGCCGTTGGTGTAGTCGAACGAGAGCGCGACCAGGATGACCGCGACCATGAGCGCGAGCTCCAAGGGGTCAGGACTCCTTGAGCGCGATCTGCTCGACGATGTTCGCCACGTGCTCGAAGCCGTCGACTGCGGATTCGAGCGTGTCCACGAGGTCCTTCAGCTTGTGCGCGGTCAACGCGTCGTACTCACCCGAGAAGATGCGGGCGACCAAGCGCCGGTAGTCCTTGTCCGCCTGGTTCTCCAGCCGGTTGACCTCGATCCAGTAGTCCTCCAGGTCGCCCATCGTGCGCAGTCTCGGCATCGCCTCGGCTGTGAGTTCCGCGGCCCGGTCGAGGACGTCGACCATCTCTCCCACGCCCGTGGGCAGGTAGCCGATGCGATAGAGCACGAGCAGATCGGCGACCGCCTCGACGTCGTCGAGAATGTCGTCCAGCCCGGAAGCGAGCCGGTAGATGTCCTCGCGGTCGAATGGGGTGACGAACGTCGAGTTGACCCGGCGGATGATCTCGTGCGTGTGCTCGTCGCCCTTGTGCTCGATCTCCTTGAGCGCCGTGGCGACCGCGACCCGGTCGGCGTCGTCGGCCAAGGCCTCGGCGAGCAGGCGAACGCCATCGCGGACGTTCTGAGCCGATGCGGCGAACAGGTCGTAGAACGCGGTGTCGCGAGGTGAAAGGCGCAGGCGCACGAGGACTCCGTCCGGAACGGCACTTGGACGGTCGCATGCTAGGCGGTCAACGGGCGGCGGCGCGCACCGACCGATGTGGCGATGCCTCAGCTCAGATACCCAGCAGGTCCGGAGGGCCGGCGCCCGGGAACCAGGACGTGCCGTAGGCGTCCCACCAGAGCGCGAGCGCCCAGGTCAGGGCCAGGAAGAAGCCGGCGATCGCCCAGGCCCACCGGGCATCGCGATCCAACGGCCCGGTCAGCAGGCGGACCCCGTGCCGGACCCTGGACGTCCCGGGCCCGAGCCACATCAGCAGGAGTGCGACGGCAGCGCCGGCCAGATAGGGCAGCCGCACGTTGGGCTGGTCGGACAGTTCGATGGCTGCCCCGAAGACGAATCCGCACAGGCATACCCAGGCCGTCTGCACGAGCGCAGGCACCGAGACCACGACCAGGTCCCAGGGTGACCCGATCGCCGTGAGCCACCGGTCGCCGCGCTGCCGTCCCCGCGCGAGCCGGCGCTCGTTCAGCCGCCACCGCGTCCTCCAGGCCGTACGGGCCAGGACGGTCACCGCGAACAACACCAGAGCCCCGATGTATGGAGCCACGCCGAACAGCAACACCAACGCCAGCGCGGCGGCGGCAACGGCCACCCGGGCGGGCCATTCGTTCAGCGGACGCGCCACGCCCCCCGGTGCAGCGCGCTCACCCGCCGGTGGATGCGGCGGTGCCGGGCTCCGCGCCGGCAGCCGGGCGCGCTGTGCCGATGGCGGCGGTGCCGCGGACTTGCCCGCCACCCCGGCGCTGGCCGGAGCCGGGGCGACGGCAGGTGCCGGCCATGAGGCGGCCGGAGCGGCTGCCGGTTGCACTCCCAGGTCCACGCGGGTGGACACCTCCGGAAGCGGGACCGGAGTCGTCACGGGTGCGGGCATCACCACCGAGGTGGCCTCCGGATCGGGTCCGGCGAGCCGCTGGTGGATCTCGGCGACGGTAAGGCGGCGCTCCGGGTCGACGGCCAGCGCCTGATGCAGCAGCGCGCCCAGGTCGGGGTCGATGCCCTCGAGGTCGTGCTGCGCACGCCGGATCCGGTCGAGCACGGCGGCATCCGGGCCGGTGCCATACGGTGCCCGCCCGGTAGCCGCGAAGGCGACAGTCGCGGCCCACCCGTGGACGTCGGTCGCGGGCGTCGGCTTCGCGCCGTCCACAGTCTCCGGCGCGAGGTATCCCGGCGTCCCGATGACCAGTCAAGTCGCGGTCAGCCGCTGCTCGTCGACGGCCCTGGCCAACCCGAAATCGATGAGGACCGGCCCGGCGTCGGTCAGCAGGACGTTGCCAGGCTTGACGTCGCGGTGAACAACGCCGGCGGCGTGAACGGTGGCAAGCGCCTCGGCCAGGCCGGTTGCCAGTCTGGTCACGGCCTGTGTCTGCAGCGGCCCGTGATCCGCGACTACC
>DASUYL010000214.1:0-2563 GCA_036377395.1 Jiangellaceae bacterium | reverse complement strand
TGCTCCTGGTGACCGTGACCGGTGCCCACTTCGGCTACAGCACGCAGCTGTCGCCAGCGGTGAGCGACTGCATGTCGAGGGTTGTCGCGCTCGTCGAGGCAGCCCTCCCGTCTTCGCCGACAGACCTCAGGTCGCGTTGAGCTCCCCGTACATCCGTCGCGCGGCATCCAGGGCGGCGACGTAGCCGGCCCGTTGGTAGCGGTCCGGGTCGACACCTGCGGGTACGGCGAGCCGCGCCCGCGCCTCACGGACCGAGGTGAACCGCTTGCGCTCCAGCCACTCGGTGAGGCCGTCGATCAGCACCTCCGCGTGCCCGAGCCCGTGCCGCAGCAGGGCGGAGGCGGTCATGACGACGTCGGCTCCGGCGAGCAGGTAGGCCGCCACGTCGCGGGCGCTCTCGACACCCGTCGTCGCGGCCAGCGAGGCCCGCACCTGCCCGGAGAGGATGGCGATCCACGAGCGGGCCAGCCGTGCCTCCTCCGGCGTGGACAACCCCACGCCCGGCGTGACGACGAGGGTCTCCGGGTCGACGTCCGGGTGCAGGAACCGGTTGAAGAGCACGAGCCCGTCGGCGCCGGCCTCGTCGAGCCGCAGCGCCATGTCGCCGGTGGAGCTGAAATGCGGGCTCAGCTTCACCGCGACCGGGATCGAGACCGCGGCCTTGACCTGACGAAGTATCTCGACGTGCCGGTCCTCGACCGCGCGCCCCGAGGTGCGCGGGTCGCCGGGCACGAAGTAGATGTTGAGCTCGAGCGCGGCCGCGCCGGCCTCCTCCATCCGGACGGCGAAGTCGGTCCAGCCGCCGAGGCTGCTGCCGTTGAGGCTGGCTATGACGGGGATGTCGACCGCGGCGGCGGTCTCCCTGACCAGGCTGAGGTAGCGCCACGTCGCCCCGGGCAGCTGGGTTCCGGGGACGACGGGGAAGTAGCCCTGCGCCTCCCCGTGGACGTCCTCGTACGGCTCGGTGAATCCGATCTCGCGCAGCTCCTCGGCGACGACCTGTTCCTCGTAGAGAGAGGGCAGCACGACCGCCCCCACCCCGGCGTCGGCGAGGGCTCTGACCCGGTCCACGGTGCTCGTCGCGGGTGACGGGCTGGCCACGAGCGGGTTGCGCAGCGACAGGCCGAGATAGCTCGTCGTGAGGTCGACGCCGGGCCGCACGCCGACCGTGGGCCCGCTGCCGTTCCTACCGAGAATGTCCGAGGTCGTCACCACGCCACCTTCTCCACTGGGTCCTTCTGTGCCGGGTCGACGACGGTGGCCGGCCACACTGCGCCGGTGTCCCGGTCCCGGATCCGGGCGTCGGTCGCGAAGCGTTGCGCGCCGCGGGTGGCCATCTCCTCGTAGGTCTGCCAGCGCTGGTTGACCGCCTCCTGAGCCAGCACCAGGAGACGTTCGGCTTCGGCGGGATCGCGGTTGCGCAGGATCTTGTACCGCAGCTCGTTGTAGATGTAGTCCGCCAGCGGGATCCGCGGGCGGGGGGAGTCGAGCTGGAACGGGTTGCCTCCGTGTGCCCGCACCGTCGGGTCGTAGCGCACGAGCGGCCAGTGACCGGACGCAACGGCCTTGTACTGCTGGTCGAGCCCCTTGCGCAGGTCGAAGCCGTGGGCGATGCAGTGGCTGTAGGCGATGATGAGGCTCGGTCCGTCGTAGGCCTCGGCCTCCCGGAACGCGGTCAGCGTCTGGTGGGGGTCGGCGCCCATGGCCACTCGCGCCACGTAGACGTTGCCGTACG
The DNA here is from genome assembly GCA_036377395.1 of Jiangellaceae bacterium. Taxonomy (GTDB): domain Bacteria; phylum Actinomycetota; class Actinomycetes; order Jiangellales; family Jiangellaceae; genus DASRTE01. Next base: position 828 of record DASUYL010000214.1, on the reverse strand, counting down.
CGATGGCCTGCAGAGCGATGTCCTTCTTGTTCATCGTCTTGCCGGCCGCGGCGAACTTGGCCACGGCACCGATCGGAGTGGACTTCGACGACTGCCCGCCGGTGTTGGAGTAGACCTCCGTGTCCATGACGAGGACGTTGACGTCGCGCCCCGTCGCCAGGACGTGGTCGAGCCCACCCGAGCCGATGTCGTAGGCCCAGCCGTCGCCGCCGACGATCCACACGCTGCGCCGCAGCAGGTGGTCGGCCACGCTGCGCAGGTCGTCGACGGCAAGACCCGACTGCCCCTCCAGGCGCGGGAGCAGCTCGGCCACCCGATCCCGCTGGGCCGCGAGCTCGGATTCGCGGACCTGCCGGGCATCGAGGATGGCGTCGGCGAGGTCGGCGCCGACGACGTCACGCAGCTGTGCCAGCCGTTCCCGGGCCAGCTTGGTGTGCAGGTCGGCGGCCAGGCGCAGCCCGAGGCCGAATTCGGCGTTGTCCTCGAACAGCGAGTTCGACCAGGCCGGCCCGCGGCCGGCCGCGTTCTTCGTCCACGGCGTGGTCGGCAGGTTGCCGCCGTAGATCGACGAGCATCCGGTGGCGTTGGCGATGGTCGCCCGCTCCCCGAACAGCTGGCTCAAGAGCTTGAGGTAGGGCGTCTCGCCACAGCCGGCGCAGGCGCCGGGGAACTCGAAGAGCGGCTGGAGGAACTGGGTGCCGCGGATGGTCCCGAAATCGACCCGGGAACGGTCGTTGAACGGGAGCGTCTCGAAGAACTCGATGTTGCGCCGCTGGGTCGAAAGCTGGGGCTCGAGCGGCTCGAGGTTGATCGCCTTGCGGGTGGGGT
>DASUYL010000213.1:0-10158 GCA_036377395.1 Jiangellaceae bacterium | reverse complement strand
CCCGCGGGTGCCGTGCTGCTCGTCGTCTCCGGGACCGGCTCGGTGACGACGATGTCGAGCAGCATGCCGGCTTCCTTGTGGCCGGGCACGGTGCACCACGCTTGCGTGTCAGCGTCGATCACGCCGAAGTCGGCGGTCTGCGTCTCGCCGCTCGCGAGCCGGTCGGTGCCGGTCTCTCCCTGCAGGTTGAGGTCGTGCTGCAGGTCACCGCCGTTGGTCACCTCGACCTGCAAGTGCGAGCCGGCCGGGATCTCGACGCGGTCGGGCTCGACGAACAGGTCGCCCAGCTCGACGGCCACCGTCTCCACCGGCCCCGTGGCCCGGCCTGCCGAGCCGTCGCCCTCGCCCGCGACCACCAGGGCCACGAGCCCGAACACCAACGCCAGCACTGCGCCGACCGTGATCACGGCGATGAGCCCCTCGGACACCGCCCCACCCCCGTCAGGGGCGTGCGGCAACCCGGGTGTCGCGCCCTCCCCGCCGGTCACGGTCGCCATCACTGGGCCTCCTGCCTGCTCGTGTCCGGCCCGGCCGAGCGGCCACCCGGCTGCGACGAACCCGGCGGCGCGCCGACCCTCCGACGGCTACTCCACCGTGAAGGTGGTGTGCATCCCTTCGGAGAAGTGGCTCTCGACCTCGCCGTCCTCTTCGTCCACGACGTTGCAGAGCAACAGGTAATCGCCGGACTCGAGGTCGAGCGTCAGCTCGGCGGTATCACCGGCTTCGATCTCCTCCACCTCGCCGAGCACGTTGTCCTCGCCGAAGGTCTCCTCGTCGAAGGCACCGTCGTCGTCGACCGGCAGGTCGGCGGCAGACGCGGCCTCCACCACGACGAACTCGTGCGTCTCGCCTCCCTGGTTGTCGAGAGCGAACGTCACCTCGCCCGCTGCGGCCGAATCCTCCGCTGGTTCGACGATGAACTCGGAGAGCACGACATCGACCTCCGCGCCTTCGTCATCGTCATCGTCCCCACAGCCGGCGGCGGACAACAGCAACACGGCCATCGCCACAACCACCGGCGCACTGATGCGCCTCATGGCCCCTCCCTTCCGAGCGCACGATAAGCACGCCTCCGCCGGGTCAACCAGTGCCAAAGGTCCCGACCACAGGGGCACTCGGGTGCCGCTGCCGATGTCGAGAGAGACAGATCGAGGCGACGCAGGTCGGGCCTTCGACTTGCGGCAGCGCACGATCGTCGCCGCTGCAGGCCGAGGGTCAGTTTTCGACCCGCGTCGACATGGCGTCCCTTGGGACATTCAGGCGTCATTCAGCGGCCCGCGGTCATGCTCGTCGTCACCAAGAAAGGTCCTCGCCCGACCGTCGTCGGCCAGTGGGTGGGGAGACGCGCGAGTCGAGCTCGCTCGGGAGAGCAGCCGGCTGCGGGCCCGCAGCCGGCGCCCGAGCGGCGTTCGCGCACACCAGGGACGGGAGGAGCTATGAGACGCATCGTTCCCGTGGTTGGCCTGTTGGCACTGGTGCCCGGCCTCTACGTTGCGGGGGCTTCAGACGCCCAGACCGCGCCGGTCCGGCTCGAGGAGGCGAAGCTGATCATCGAGGTGAACGCCACCGACGGAGATGCTGGCCTCCAAGTGTTTCTCGACGGCGAGGCCTGGAGGTCGATGGAGGTCTTCAGTCCTGACGGGCGCAAGTTGCTGGACGTCGAGAGTCGAGGCGAGCTCGGCGACCTGGGGTTGACCGAACTGTTCTCCGAGAGCAACGAGCCGTCGTTCGAGGAGCTCTCGCTCGAGGAGTTCAAGGCCCTGTTCCCCGAGGGGAGGTACTCCTTCTCGGGCGAGACCGTCGAGGGACAACGGCTGAGGGGCACCGCGAGGCTGTCCCACGCCACGCCGGCGGGACCCATGGTGGTCACACCCGAGCCTGGCGGGGTGGTCGCTCCCGACCACGCCGTGATCAGCTGGCAACCTGGCGACCAGCCCGCGGGCGTCGAAATCGTCAGCTATCAGGTCATCGTCGAGCGGGAGGATCCGCTCAGGGTGTTCAGTGTCGACCTCCCGGCGACCACGACGAGCGTGACCGTTCCCCCGGAGTTCCTCGAGTCCGGCACCCAGTACAAGCTCGAGGTTCTGGCGATCGAGGCCAGCGGCAACCAGACCATCACGGAGATCGAGCTCATGACGACATAGCTCGGGTCTGGGCCACTTCGCAGCAGCGGTGCGGACTGCTCGCGCGGGTGAGCGCCATCAGGACGATCTGTTCGGGTGTCCCGCCGAACCGGAACCGATCTCTGATCGTCTAACACGGCATGAGGTACGCGGCACCGGGCGAGTACGACCTGCTGGGTTGATGGTGACATGGCTGCAGGATCGGCGTCGGCATCCGACAGGCCGCGCGACGGGCGGCCGTTGGCACCGCCCGCCGGAACAGAAGTGCCACTGGCATACCACCCAGCAGGGCTGATGGTTGGCTCGGCCGTGGCCGGCGACGTGGATGCGGGGCGATCGTTCTCGTGCGAGCCGATGGCGGCTGCGGAGCGCCGGGTGTTCGAGCGGGACGGGTATCTCGTCGTGCCGGGAGTGCTCGACGCCGACGAGGTGGGAAACTACGCCGCGGCGATCGACGACCTGTACGAGCGCCGCCGCCGGGCGGGTCAGCTCGGCCCGGGGGGCGCCCTTCACGAACTCAGTGCCGTGTATGCCTGCCCGGCGCTGGCGCCGCTGGTCGACCATGCCTCCGTCGTCGGGCGGGTGTGCTCGGTCCTCGGATGGAACGTTCACGTGTACCACTCGCACATCGACGTGCATCCGCCGGTGGCCGGTGACGTGCCGTTCCGGTACGAGTGGCATCAGGACGGCGGCTGGCAGAACAAGGAGTTGGAGACCGATCCGCGGCCGCGGTTGTCGGTGAAGGCCGGCTACTGGCTTTCGGACGTCTCGCAACCGGGACGCGGCAATCTCAAACTGGTCCCCGGCAGCCACACCGTCAATCGCATCGATGGCCCGCCGGCTCGCGACGTGCGGTGGACCGAGCCCCCGGGCGCGGCGCAGGTGACGGCGCGTCCCGGCGATGTCGTGTTGTTCGACCGGCGGGTCTGGCACGCCCGCTCGGTGAACAGGTCGAACCTGACCCGCAAGGCGGTGTTCTTCGCGTACACGTACCGCTGGGTCCGCATCAGGGACAGGCTCCCGCCCGCAGCCTCGGCGCGAGTGGCGGTCCGACGTCAGCTCCTCGGGCTTCTCGACATCGACGCCGCCGACGGCGACCACGCCTGGGGTCACGACCCTGCCACGGTGCCGCTGTACCGACACGTCGGCAACGGCGCCGCCGATCGGTCCGAGCAGCGCAGCGCGAGCTGCGCGACGCGGACGGGACCACTGTCGGCGGGTCGTCCTAGGGTCGGGCCATGGTGAGCTTCAGCGAGGCCGACGACCTTGCGGGCGCCGAGTTCGTCGGAACGGATCTGCACGGCGCCTGGTTCCGGGAGTGTGATCTCCGCGGGGTACGGATCCGCGGCGCCGATCTGACCGGGGCCGAGCTCGACGGCGACATCGACGGGTTGCGGATCAACGGCGTCGCGGTGGCGCCGCTGGTGGAGGCCGAGCTCGACCGCCGCGACCCCGAACGAGCCGCGCTGCGCGCCCGGGACGCCGACTCGATGCGCGCCGGCTGGGCGGGGTTGGAGGCGATGTGGGCGCCGACCATGGAACGGGTCGCCGCGATGCCCCCGGGAACGGTCGACGTCTCGGTCGACGGCGAATGGTCGTTCGCACAGACGCTGCGGCATCTGGTGTTCGCCACCGACGTGTGGCTCGGCTCCGCGATCCTGGACAAGCCGGATGCCTACCATCCGATCGGGCTGCCGTTCTCCGGATGGCGGGAGCAGGCGGCCGGCGTGGTCGATCTCGACGCCACACCGTCGTATCAGGAGGTGCTCCAGGTCCGCGCCGAACGGGTCGCGATGGTCCGCGACTTCTTGGCCACCCTGACCGACGAGCGACTCGGTGAGCAGCGGGGCTCCCCGGTGTTCGTCCGGACTCCGCAGGTCCCGCTCGGGCAGTGCCTGTGGATCCTCATGAACGAGGAGTGGTACCACCACCGGTACGCGGTCCGCGACCTGGATGCGATCGAGGCCAACGCGTCCTGAGCATGCCGACGAGTTGCTCCAGGCGTTCCACGCCTGTTGCAGCGCGATCTTGCCGGCTTCCGGCTCGCCGCATACCTTGTAGCTCTATGCATAACCGCTCAAGGGATGGGAGGCTCCGTGCAGATCGACAAGGACCTCGTCGCGGCGTCGGCGACGCCTCTGGTGCTGGCGATCCTGGCCGAGGGTGAGAGCTACGGCTATGCCATCCTCAAGCGCGTGCGGGAGCTCTCTGACGGTGAGCTCGAGTGGACCGACGGGATGCTGTACCCGCTGCTCCACCGTCTGCACCGACTCGGGTTCGTGACCACCGAGTGGCAGACGCCCCCAGAGGGGCGGCGCCGCAAGTACTACGCGATCACCGACGAGGGCCATGCGGCGCTCGCCGCCCACAAGCGGCAGTGGGTGACGGTGACGCGAGCTTTGGGTGATGTCTGGGGCGGCGGCGACATGCTGCCCCTCGCTCTCGGGGGAGCCTGAACCATGGAGTCGTTGGAGCTGGAGATCGCGGAGTGGCGATCCTTCGTCGGGCAGGCGCAGGCGGTCGATGGCCGCGACGTGGAGGAGCTGGAAACCCATCTGCGTGATCAGATCGCTGATCTGAACGCGGCTGGTCTTGCTGCCGATGAGGCCTTCCTGATCGCGGTGAAGCGGCTGGGAAGCCTCGATGATCTGTCCCGAGAGTTCGCCCGCGAGCACAGCGGCAGGCTGTGGAGGCAACTCGTCCTCTCGGGCGGCGACGAGGAGCAAGCGGCTGCCCGCCGGTGGCCCGAGGCGCTGCTGTTCGCCGTTGCGGCGGCCGTCACGGTCCAGATCGCACGGCTGGTCGCGGGGTTCCCGAGCGAGGAGCCCGCGTGGCTGGTCCGGAACGCGAGCCTGTTCGTGATCCCGTTCATCGCCGGCTGGTTCGCCCGTCGGCGGCGGCTCACTGTGCGCCAATTCCTGCTGCCGGCGAGTGCGTTCCTGGCCGCCGCCATCGTCATCAACGTCTACCCGTATCGCGAGGAGGCGGCGACAGATGCCCTCGTCGCCGCGCACCTGCCAGTCGTCCTGTGGTTCGTGATGGCCCACCCGTACATGAGCGGCATCGTGCGGTCGCACGAACGACGCATGGACTTCGTCCGCTTCACCGGCGAGTGGTGCATCTACTACGTGCTGATCGCACTCGGCGGTGGCGTGCTCACGGGGCTGACTGCGGCGATCCTCGAACCAACGGGGGTCGATCCCGAGCTGGTCGCGGAGTGGGTGCTGCCGTGTGGGGCGGCGGGTGCCGCCATCGTGGCGGCCTGGCTCGTCGACTCGAAGCAGCGGGTCGTGGAGAACATGGCGCCGGTGCTCACCATGCTCTTCACGCCGCTGTTCGCCGTGATGCTGATGGGTGCCGCGCTCGCCTACGCCGTGACGGGACTGGGCGGTGCGTTCGACCGCGAGCTTCTCGGCGTCTTCGATGCCCTGATGGTGGTGGTCCTCGGTCTCGTCCTCTACGGGATCTCCGCCCGGGAGCCCTCGCCGGTGCCGGGATGGATGGACCGCATCCAGTTGGCCGCCGTCCTCAGCGCCCTCCTACTCGACGCGATGGTGCTCGCTTCGATGGCAGCCCGGATCGGTGACCTCGGGTTCACCCCGAACCGGGTAGCGGCCCTGGGACTCAACCTCGTGCTCCTGGTCAACCTCGGGGTGACCGCCTGGCTCTCCATCCGGTTCCTCACCCGACAGGGCAGCTTCCACCGGCTCGAGCGCTGGCAGACCACCTACCTGCCGGTCTTCGCCCTCTGGGCGGCCGCGGTGGTGGTCATCCTCCCACCCGCCTTCGGCTTCGCCTGACTTCGGGCCGGCGTGAAGGACACCCCGGAGGTCAGGTCCGTGTGAGAGCGGCGGCCCCGTGGAGGCCGGCGAGCTTGTGTGGGTTGCGGATGGCGTAGATGCGGGCGATGCGCCCGTTCTCGACGGCGAGGCTCACGGCGGTGTCGACCTGCCCGCCGATGTCGAGCCGGATGGCGGGTGACCCGTTGAGCCAGACGGCCTTCGCCTCGAAGTCCACTGAGCGGAGACCCCTGATCAGCAAGCCCGCCACCCGTTCCGCACCCTGGATCGGACGACGAGCAGCGGCGACCAGGCCGCCGCCGTCGGAGACGGCGACGACGTCGGGCGCCAGGACGTCGAGGAGGCTTTGGAGGTCGCCGTGTCGGACGGCGGCGAGGAACCGATCCACGGCCTCCTGCTGCTCGGACGTGTCGACCGACATTCGCGGGCGCCGAGCGGCGACGTGCTCGCGTGCCCGGTGGGCGATCTGGCGGACGGCGGCCGGGGACTTGCCGACGGCCTCGGCGATCTCGTCGTAGGGCGTGTCGAACACCTCGCGCAGCACGAACACGGCGCGCTCGGCCGGACCGAGGGTCTCGAGCACGGTGAGCATCGCGATCGACACGCTCTCGGCGAGCTCTACGTCGGCGGCGACGCCGGGGCTCGTCAACAGCGGCTCCGGGAGCCATTCGCCGACGTAGTCCTCGCGCCGGCGCGCCACTGAACGCAGCCGGTTCAGCGCCTGACGGGTGACGATGCGAACGAGATAGGCCCGCGGGTTGCGCACCGCCGCCTGGTCGACGTCGGCCCACCGCAGCCACGTCTCCTGGACGACATCCTCGGCGTCGGCCGCGGAGCCGAGCATCTCGTAGGCAACGGTGAACAGCAGGCTGCGGTGGCGCGCGAACCCGTCCTCGCTCATGCCGACGCCGCGTACCCGACCGAGGGTTGCGCCAGTGGCAGCGCGCATGCCTTGGAGAACCCTTGGGACTCGATCCCCATTGCGGTGTTGCCTCTCGCGGTGAGGTTTGCGAACCCGACCACGGCCGTGAGCTCCACCAGGGCCGGCGCGCCGAGCTGCTCGAGCAGCCGGGCCGACAGCTCGTCGGTGACCCGCGGCGGTGTCTCGGTCATCGCCTCGGCGTACTCCATCACCTCGCGCTCGAGCGGCGTGAACACCGTCGACTCACGCCAACGGGGCACCTCGCTGGCCTTCACCTCGTCGAGTCCGTCGTTGTGGGCCTGGAAGTAGCCGAAGTCGAGGCAGAACGAGCAGCCGACCTGCGCGGCGACCGCCATGTGGGCGAACGACTTCAGGTTGGCGTCGAGCCGGTCCCACTTCTGGACCTTGCGGCCGAGCCCCGTGAGGCTCATGAGCACTGGTCGGTTCTGCCACATCACCGCTGCCCCGTCGGGCACCTCACCGAGCATCTTCCGGCTGAATCGCTTCACGAGGTACCCGTACGGGCCGGTGATCTCTGCCTTGGGAATCCGTGTCGTGCTGGACATGTGAGCTCCTCTTGTCGGCATGACCGACATCAAGACACCGGCCGCACCCCGTGTGTGACAGTCACTGGCACGAGAGCGTGCCGGGCTGCGCGTCCTGCCGGTGAAGCTATGAACCGGAGCGGATCCGCTCGAGTCGTCGAGGGATGCCCTGGTCGACGTGCTCCCAGCGGCCCTCCCGTTGCACGAAGTAGTCGGCGAAGGCGCAGGGGACACCGCGAGCGCTCGGCGCATCCGCCGAGTCCATCAGCTGGAAGTGGAGGTGGGGGGCGGTCGAGTTGCCGGTGTGGCCGACCCGTCCGATCACGTCACCGGCGGCGACGCGCTGGCCTGCGCTGACGCCAACGCTGCCTGGCACGAGATGGGCGTAGAGGGCGACGACGTCTGCGGACTGGATGATCACGTGGTTCCCGGCGAGGCGCCTGGCGTCGACCGATTGTTGGCGTGACCTGAAGGTGAGCGCCGTCCTGAGGGCGGCCCAGGACTCCCGCACGACGTGCACCCACTGGCGCTCCGGCACGCCGTCGACTGCGTCGACCACGTCGCCACCCAGTGCCGCGTGGACCGGTTCACCCCAGCCGTAGCAGTCCCGCGTCCGTCCCCCGATCACGAGCCACCGCAGCGACCCTGCGGGGTGGACATGGGAACCCGCGCGGTCGTCGGTACGGATGAAGTCGTACGCGTAGCGCATACCGAGCACGTCGGTGCCGTGACTCGGTATGCGATGGGCCGGCGTACGCTCGACGGTCCATTCGCCTCGCAGCGGGAAGCGCACGACGATCGGACGGTCGAGCTCACCAAGACCACTCGCCGATCGCTCGGGCCTGCGGGTGCGTGCCACGGCACATCGTCTCACCGCAGGGAGGTCAGAGCGCATCGATCAGTCGGACGACGACCGCCCGCATCTCGGTCTTCGCCGCCGCCTTGTCGTCGGCGCTGACGATGTACAGCGCCGCTTCGTCGGCCGCGGCGATGAGCACGTGGGCGAGCGGTCGGACCGGCTGGCGCGTGAACGTCCCGGCATCCATTCCGAGCACCAGCACGCTCTCGATCAGGCCGAGGACGTGGTGGAGACACAGTTCACGGAAGCGTGCCCAGCCGAGCACCGACGGCGCGTCGATCAGCAGGATGCGGTACACCTCGGGGTCGTCGCACGCCTCGAACCACGCGTCGAGGCTGCGCTTCATGATCGTCCGGGCGTCGTCGTGGCCGTTGCCGACGGCGCTCTCGGCGAGGCGTTGCGCGGCGTCACGTTCGACCTCCTGGAACACCTCGTCGAACAGCGCCGTCTTGTCGGCGTAGTGGTGGTAGAGCGCGCCGCGTGTGACCTCGGCCTCGGCGACGATCGCCTCGGTGCCGACGGCGGCGAAGCCGTGCTCGGCGAAGAGGCGGCGCCCGGCCGCGATCAGCGCGGCGCGAGTGGCGGCGGAACGATCGGCCTGCCTTCGGCGAGAAACGCCTTGTGTGCGACGGGAAACATTCATACAGTCGGTTTGTAGGTTACACACAGTTGTCGACAACTGCGAGCCGCAGACCAGGAGACCAGCCCATGCCCACCATCGATCTCCCGCACGGGACCGTGAACTACCGGGTCGCCGGACCCGAGGACTCCACTTCGCCACCGGTCGTGTTCGTCCACGGGTTCCTCGCCGACGGGGCGCTGTGGTCGGGGGTTGCCGACCTGCTCGCCGCGCGCGGTGTCCGCTCGTACGCACCCGACTGGCCGCTCGGGGCCCACCGCATCGCGCTGCGGCCCGACGCCGACCAGTCGCCACGCGGTGTGGCGATGCAGATCCTTGCGTTCCTGGACGAGCTCGATCTCACCGATGTCACGCTTGTCGGCAACGACACGGGCGGCGCGTTGTGCCAGTTCCTCATCGACACCGACGCCGGCCGCATCGGGCGTCTGGTGCTCACGAACTGCGACGGCTTCGACGTGTTCCCGCCGGCGGCGTTCAAGCCGGTGTTCGCTCTGTTGAGGAGTGAGCGCCGGGCGAAGTTCCTGGCCGGCCAGATGCGGCCGCGCCTGCTGCGCCATTCGTGGATGGCGTTCGGGCTGCTCGCCAAGAACCTCCCCGCCGACCTCACCCGTTCGTGGATCGAGCCGGCGCGCACCGATCCCGGCGTGCGGCGCGACGCCGTGAGGTTCCTCCGGGCAATCAAGCCACGCGAGTTGCTCGACGTGTCGACCCGGCTCGATCGCTTCGACCGTCCGGTCTCGATCGTGTGGGGCACAGCCGATCACGCCTTCACCACGAAGCTCGGCAAACGGCTCCAGCAGGCCTTCACCGGTGCGACGTTCGTGCCCGTCCCGAAGTCGCGGACGTTCGTGCCACTCGACGCGCCGACGGCGCTGGCCGACGAGATCGTCGCGATCGCGACGTCCGGCCGAGCCCCATCGGTGGCGCCGTAACCGCTCGTCGATGAGGAGACAGTGGACACCTGGCAAGGCGAACAGGCCCCGACGTTCCAGCCATCAGCGCGAGTGCTCATGATCTCAGACCATGCGGTCGGCCAAGCGGGACAGGTCGCGGGGCCCGCAACATCCAACGCTCGTCGACCAATGTGTCGCCGAAGTCCCAGAGCAACACGGCAGGGGCCATGACCAAGGCTCAAGGCCAGTCGCCGAGACGGGCCAATGCCTGTTCGTAGCGCTCGATTCGCTCGGCGTTGCCTGGCGCAGCGGGAGATCGGCGGTTGTTCGCCAGGTTCTCCTCGAGGTCGGCGATCTTGACGCGTCGGGCGACGTC
>DASUYL010000212.1:0-5466 GCA_036377395.1 Jiangellaceae bacterium | reverse complement strand
GGCCGCGCCCGCCTGCCGCTGTGGGCGGTCGGGCGCGTCGAGGCACTTGCCGCGGCCGAAGCGCGAGTCGCCCGAGGACCGGGTGCGGACCCCCGGGCGTACCTGTTCATCCGCGGCTACGTGGGCTCCATGGTCCGGGTCGAGGTCAGGGATCCGGCCGACCCGGTGCCGTACTGGCTGGTCTCCACCCGCCGTCCGCAGCGGCTCGCGGATACGCTGGAAGCCGCCCGCGACGCCGCGAAGCGGCCCCCGTGAGATCCATTCCCGGCAACGTCACGCCCAAGAGAAAAGAGCGGTCCGTGGCGGTGAAACCTGCCACGGACCGCTCCCCGAGCGGCTCGACCCGATGTCGGGCCGCACGGCGCGGACCCCCGGTGCGCATCACGCCGCGCAGTCGCGGCAGACGAACTGGCCGTTCTTCTCCCGCGCGAGCTGGCTGCGGTGATGGACCAGGAAACACTGCGAACACGTGAACTCGTCCGCCTGCCGGGGCAGCACGCGCACGGCGAGCTCCTCGTTCGACAGGTCTGCGCCGGGTAGCTCGAGCGACTCGGCGAGCTCGGTCTCGTCGACGTCGACGATGCCCGAGGTCTTGTCCATGCGGCGGTTCTTCAGCTCCTCGATGGAGTCCTCGGACAATTCGTCATCGGTCTTGCGAGGGGCGTCGTAATCGGTAGCCATCAGATGGATCCCCCTTGCTCTGGCGTCAGCTTCTCTCGCTCGGTCGGGGTGGACCGTGACCCTGCTAACGCACGGGGGCCGCCGGTTGTGCCCGAACTGCGGCGCGAATTCTGCCTCAAGATCTGCGGCCGACGGCAACCGCCCCGCCGGACCCGCCGAAGATCCTCCCTCCCGCGACACCGGGTACCGTCCTCAAGGTCGGCTCGGCGCACACGACAGGCCACGACGAGGAGGCGATGGTGCTCCAACTGGACCGCGTGTCCAAGCGCTACGGCGACGTCGTCGGCGTCGCCGACCTGTCCCTCACCGTGGCGCCGGGCCAGATGTACGGCTTCGTCGGCCGCAACGGCGCCGGCAAGACAACCGCGATGCGGATCGTCCTCGGGGTTCTCGACGCGGACGCGGGCGAGGTGCGCTGGCGTGGTCGACCGCTGGATGCCGGCACCCGCCGCGAGTTCGGCTACATGCCCGAGGAACGAGGCCTCTATCCGAAGATGCGCCTGCTCGAACACCTGGTCTTCCTGGCCCGGCTGCGCGGCACGGACGCCGCCACGGCCGCGGCTGCGGCGTCGTCGTTGCTCGAGCGGTTCGACCTCGCCGGTCGCGCCGGCGACCGGGTGGAGCAGCTGTCGCTGGGCAACCAGCAGCGGGTCCAACTCGCCGCGGCACTCGTCCATGACCCGACGGTGCTCGTCCTCGACGAGCCGTTCAGCGGGCTCGACCCGGTGGGCGTCGACGCGATGGCCGCCGTGCTCCGGGAGCGGGTCGACGCCGGGGCGGCCGTGCTCTTCTCCAGTCACCAGCTCGACCTGGTCGAGCGGCTCTGCGACGCCGTCGGCATCATCCGCGACGGCACCTTGGTCGCCGACGGGACGGTGGCAGAGCTGCGCGGTGGCAGCGGCTCCCGGCGCTACCGGCTCCTGGTCGACGCGCCCGAGGGGTGGGCCGACCGGCTCGCGGGTGCGGTCGACGGCGCGGTCGTCCTCGACCACGGTCCGACCGGTGCGCCCGCGCTGATCGAGCTGCCGGCCGGTGCCGACGACCAGGCGCTGCTCGCGGCGGCCCTCGAACTCGGAGCGGTCCGCCAGTTCGGTGCGGCCGAACCCACCCTGGCCGAGCTGTTCCGCGAGGTGGTCACCGAACGTTTCGAGCCGGGCGAGGAGGCCGCTGCCTGATGTCCCGCGCACTGCCCTTCCGCGAGGCGATGGTGCTGGTCGCCCGGCGTGAGTTCATGCAGCGTGCGCGCGACCGGTCGTTCTTCGTGTCCACGGCCATCACGATCGGGATCATCGTGCTGGTCGTTGTCTTCCCCCGCGTCCTCAACTTCGGTGCCGACGAGTACGCGGTCGCGTTCCCCGGCCCGGACGGCGCCGCCATCCAGGCCGTCGCACAGGTGCAGGCCGAGCTCGCCGACGTCGACCTCACCGCCGTCGCAGTCGCCGACCCGGATCAGGCCGAGGCACTGGTACGCGACGGTGAGCTCGACGCTTACGTCGAGGGCGACGCCGTCGTCGTCGAGCGTGACCTGCCGTCGTCGCTACGCGCCGTACTCGAGAACGCCCACAGCGCCGTCTCCGGCACCGCCGCGCTCGAGGACGCGGGCATCGACCCGGACCAGGTGGCCTCGGCCCTCGACACCGCCCGGCTCGAGCTGGTCGCGCTCGATCCGGAGGCCGACGAACGCACTACCCGCGGCGGGATCGCGTTCATCGGGGCACTCGTCCTCTACGGCCAGCTCCTCGGCTACGGCTTCTGGGTGGCGCTCGGCGTCGTCGAGGAGAAGTCGAGCCGGGTCGTCGAGGTTCTGCTCTCGGCCATCCCGGCTCGCGCCCTGCTGGCCGGCAAGGTGCTCGGGATCGGGTTGCTCGGCCTGACCCAGCTGCTGGTCATCTCGGTGGTGGCCGTCGGAGCAGCCACACTGGCCGGTTCGCTTGCCCTGGAGGCGTCGATGCTGCAGCCGATCGGCCTGGTGCTCGGCTGGTTCGTGCTGGGCTACGTCGCCTACGCCTGCCTGTCCGCCGCGGCGGCCGCGAGGGTCTCGCGTCAGGAGGAGCTCCAGAACGCCACGACCCCGTTGACGATGCTCGCCATGGTGTCGTTCTTCGCCAGCTTCTACGTCTTCTTCAACACCGGCGGCGCGGGGCCGACGGTGGTCGCCATGATCCCGCCGGTCAGCGCGCTGGCGATGCCCATCCGGATGGCCCGCGGCGACGCGGCACCCTGGGAGGTCGGCGTGGCACTCGTGCTGATGGTGGGCTTGATCGCCAGTCTGGTGGTGGTCGCCGGCCGGGTGTACGAGGGCGCTGTGCTGCGGATGGGTGCCAAGGTCCCGCTCGCCGAGGCGTGGCGCTCGGGACGCCGCACGCGCGCCTAGGGCCGGAGAGGTGCTGGGCTCCTGGTTGTGGAAGAGCAGTTCCTCCGGATCTCGGCATGACCGCGTGGACGGCGGCATGAACGTGCGTTCGCCTCGCCCATCGCGGCCGACATCCCGGCGCGCACCCGCCGCGTCGTTGGCGGCGGCATGACGCACTCATGGTCATGGTTTCAGCCACCCACTCGTGACAGCAATCGTTGCCCCGGCGGCGATTGGGACCAGCACGAGGCGCGCCGGCCAGGGGATCCGCCCGGGGACCCGCCCGGGGACGCCACCTGCATGCCGTGTCCTTCGTGGTCAGTGGTGGCCATGCCCGATCTCCTCCCTCAGAGGACGCGACCCACGCCGGGGATGCGGTTGATGAGCAGCCAGGCCAGCGCGAACGATCCGACTACACCGCCGCCCTCTACGACGAGCGCCTTCGCCTGCACCGTGAGGGAGGGCCGGAGGTCACTACTCACGGGGACCTTCGGCCCTCATGTCGCGTTGACGCTCATTCCGCGTGACGGCCACGGACTCGTCAGCACGATCGTCGCCGTCGAAGACCCGCCGATCTGACCCGCCGAGTCGGGACGGTCAGCGGGGCAGGAGCAGGTGAATCTCGAGGCTCCGAGACCTCTCTTGCCATGCTCGACTGGCGCCTCCAACTCCTGCAGCATGCGGTCAAGGGCAATCGAGAGGAGCCCAGCGACGATGTTGGGCAAGATCACTTACGTCGCGTCCATCACAGCGGTCGGTGGCCTCCTCCTGCGCCGGTCGGGCTTGTGGAGCAGCGGAACGCCCCTTCCCCTGACGGATCCCGACGGTCACCCGCTGCCGGGCAGCGTCTCGGAGAAGACCTACGTTGACATCGATGGCGTGCGGCAAGGAATCTTCATCCAAAGCGCCGACGTGACGAAACCGGTGCTGCTTTACCTCCACGGTGGCACGCCGGAGTTCTTCCTCACCGAGCATCACCCCACCGGGCTCGAGAGGCTCTTTACGGTCGCCTGGTGGGACCGCCGGGGGGCAGGTCTGTCGTACAACCCACGGATCCCGCCGCAGAACATCACGCTCGAGCAGTACCTGGCCGACACCGTGGCTGTAGCGGACTACCTTCGCGAGCGCTTCGGCCAAGAGAAGGTCTACCTGATGGCGCACTCGGGAGGAACGTTCTTCGGGCTGCAGGCGGCAGCCCGCGCACCGGAGCGCTTCCACGCGTACGTCGGTATGTCCCAGATGGTGCGGCAACTCGAATCCGAGCGGATGGCGTACGAGTACATGGTCGCGCGGTTCAGGGAACGTGGCGACCTCGGGATGCTCCGAAAGCTCGCAGCCGCGCCGGTGACGATGGCGGGCGGCACGCCGGACGCCTATCTCTCGGTGCGGGACAAGGCGATGCACCGTCTCGGTGTCGGCACGATGCACGACATGCACTCCGTGATCACCGGCGTCTTCTGGCCGTCAGTCACCAGCCGCCAGTACACCGTGGGCGAAAAGGTCAAGCTGTGGCGCGGCAAGTTCACAACCGGCGTCATGCCGCTGTGGGACCAAATACTCGCCACCGACCTGTCCGAGCAGGTGCCGGAGGTCGACGTCCCCGTCTACTTCCTGCACGGCGTACACGACTACACATGCTGTCTCAGCCTCGCCCACGAGTACATCGAAAGGGTGCGGGCGCCGGTCAAGGGTTTCTACACGTTCGACCACTCCGCCCATAGCCCGCTCTACGAGGAACCTGAGAAGGTGCGGCGGATCCTCTCTGAAGACGTGCTGAGCGGGACGAACAAGCTCGCTGATCCGGCATAGGAGCCTCGATAGCCGACGCCACCACCGGCACTGGGTCCAAGCCCTGGTGAAACGCTGTCCCCCCTGTGTCGCCGACCGGATTACCGGCCCCCAGCAGGCACCTTCACGCTCGTTCACACTCCCGCGGTGCTCGTCAAAGGCGCGCAGCTGAACGTCGGCGAACGACGGCCGCAACACAGGCCACGGCGGCAGGCTGGAAACCATGCGTTGATCGTGTCGCGGCAGTCATCGGATCACGGCCGGATACGGGCTCGGTCTCCCCCCACGGATCCACACCTCGCTGTCGGCGGCTGATGCGTGCGGCAATTTCTCGCCGGATCTCAGGTGGCGGGCCGGGGCCCCGCGGTAGGAGCTGGCATGGCTCCATGAGCCGGAGCGCGGGGGAACGGACCGCTCTGATGGCGACTGTCAGGGACACTCCCTGTGCGAGCGCCCCGCGGCGGAGCCGCCCCGCGGCGGAGCCTCCCACGTCACCCGGCAGAGCCTAGAGGTGGTTGGTGGCGTGGCCGCCATGCTCGCGTACCATCCGGACGGGACGGGCTGGGCGAGGACTCCGGAGCAGAATCCCGGGTGACCACTCTTCGCCGGAGAGGCTCGAGCGCGGCGCACCGTCCGTGAGACGG
>DASUYL010000211.1:0-2353 GCA_036377395.1 Jiangellaceae bacterium | reverse complement strand
GGCTGGAGCGGCCGCGGGTACGGTCGCGCGCGACGGTGCCTGCTAGTCGTCCGTCGCGGACCGTTCGAGATCACTGCGTTCGACGCAGAACTCGTTGCCCTCGGGGTCGGCCATCGTGACCCAGCCGGTGCCGTCGGGCCTGCGGCGATCTGCCACGACCGTTGCACCCAGGCCGAGCAGCCGCTGCACCTCGTCGTCGCGCCGGACACCTTGCGGCTGAAGATCGAGATGAAGCCGGTTCTTCACCGACTTGCCCTCCGGCACCTGCTGGAACAGCAGAATCCGGCTCCCGTCCCGCGCCAGTACGAGTGCCTCCGGATCGCCTGGCTGATCATCGGGGTGCAGCGATCCACCCACAACGTCGGCCCAGAACGTCGCGAGTGTGTAGGCGTCCGAACAGTCGAACGTGACCTGGTGGATAGTGGACGGCACCGGCAATCTCCTTCACCACTGGTTGCGAAGGTTCCACGATCCCGCCGTCGGGTGGCAGACGACAACGTCGAATCTGAGCTCGCGTGGTCGTGAACGGTACCCGGTCGCCGAGGTCGTGCCGGCTTCTCCCGATCGGGGTCCATGGACGGGACCATCGGCCCCTGCGCACGTTTCGGGCGGGTCACCGGTAGATGCGCTCCCGGTGGCGTCACTGCTACCCTTGTCCGCAGTTGTTGCAGTTACAGTTCCACGCACGTTCTCGAACGCCCGCGGACTTGTGATCGCGGGCGTTTGTCGTACGGCGTGCCGGGGCACGGTTCGGGACCACGGCCGCAGCAGCCGGTGGGATCCGCACAAGGCGGATCCGACAACGTCCCAGGAGGACATCGCACATGGCACAGGGAACCGTCAAGTGGTTCAACAACGAGAAGGGCTTCGGCTTCATCGCCCAGGACAGCGGCGAGCCGGACGTCTTCGTCCACTACTCGGCGATCGCGACCGAGGGCTACCGCTCGCTCGATGAGAACCAGCGCGTGGAGTTCGAGATCGTCCAAGGCCAGAAGGGCCCGCAGGCCGAGAACGTCCGCCCGCTCTGACCCCCGGATCACCCAGACGCCCCCTGCCGATCCTCAGTCGGCGGGGGCGTCTCATGTTCCGCTGCGGCCGTCGGCCGTACCCTGATTCGGCGGACAGCCAGGCCGAGCGCCAGCAACACGACGGACGCCGCGAGCGCTGCCCATGGACCGGCGTCGGACACGAACCGCGAGACCACCCCAGGGACCGCTGTGGCGGCGTCCACCACGGGGTCGTCGACGATCCGGCCGTCGGCCAGGCGCAGCTCGTAGATGCCGTAGTAGGCGACGTACGCGCCGGCCACCACGAGAAGAAGACCACTGAGCCGGTTGACGTACGGCATGACGCCGCGCAGGCGCCGCACCATCCGGTCCTGGGCGAGGGCTACGGAAACGGCCAGTACGCCGACGACCACGCCCATCCCGATGGCGTACGCCAGAAAGACCAGGACTCCCGCGAACGGGCTCTGCGCCCGGAAGGTGCTGGTCGTGACGGCCAGGAACGGCGCGATCGTGCACGACAAGGAGGCGACGGCGTACGCCACCCCGTACGCCAGCATGGACGCCGGGCGGTCGGTCGGAGCGCCGCCACGCAGGCGCGGCAGGCGGACCAGTAGCTCGTGACCGGTGAGCAGCCACAGCCCGAGCAGAACGAGCCCTACGCCCACCACGACGGTCGCCCAGGACAGGTATGTCCCGACCGACAGGGCAAGCGGCACCGCGACGAGCCCGAAGACACCGAAGACCGTGACGAAGCCGGCGGTCATCGCGGCGGTGGCGCCGAGCGCACGCCGCAGCGGGTTGCCGTCCGCCGTCCGGCGCACGACCAGGGTGAGGTAGGCGGGCAGCAAGGCGAAGCCGCACGGGTTGAATGCCGCGACCATTCCGGCCGCCAAGGCGAGGACGAGGGAGTCGGTCACAGCCCGAAACGATCGCGGGCGATGCCCACCAGATCCGGATCGCTGCTGTAACCGTCGACCAGTTCGACCCTACCGTCGGCCGAGACGAATGCGAACGTGTCCTGCTGAACGACCTCGAACCGGGTGAACACCGTGCCGTCGACGTCGGCGACCTGTGGGATCGAGCCGCTGCCGGTGTCCGCAACGAACTCCCGCATGTCCTCGATGCTTCCGGACAGGCCTGCCACGCCGACGAAAGTGACCGCGTCGCCCAGTTCCGCGGCGGCGGCTGTCACGTCGGCGGCGCCCGCCTTGCACACCGGACACCACGGAGCCCAGAACCAGACGACGGCAGGCGTGCCGGCCAGCGACGACCCGTCGAAGGTGCCGCCGTCGACGGTCTGGGCCGTGAAGTCCAGCACCTCCGGCACCGGGCCCGCCGGACGGTCA
>DASUYL010000210.1:0-4717 GCA_036377395.1 Jiangellaceae bacterium | reverse complement strand
GTAGTCGGGCAGGAAGACGATCCGGTGCCGGACGTCGGGCTGGTCGGCGAAGCGCACCATCTCCTGGATGAGCCGCTTGCCGCTGTCGTCGGCGGGGTGAGCCTTGCCGGCGACGACGATCTGGACCGGTCGGTCGGGGTCGAGCAGCAACGCCGTGAGGCGCTCCGGGTCGCGCAGCATGAGGGTCAGCCGCTTGTAGGACGGCACCCGCCGGGCGAACCCGATCGTCAGCACGTCGGGATGCAGCACACCGTCGATCCACCCCAGCTCCGCCTCGCTGGCGCCGCGCTGTCGGCAGGAGTCACGCAGGCGTCGCCGCGCGTCGGTCACGAGCCGTTCCCGAAGGGTGCGCTTGGTGGACCAGATCTCGGCGTCATCCAGGCGTGCCACCGCCTGCTCCCACCCTTCGCCACGCTCGACCAGGTCGTCACCGCCGGCCCGATGAGCCAGTCGCATGACGTCGGGAGCTACCCAGGTCGGCGCGTGCACCCCGTTGGTGACCGAGGTGATCGGCACCTCGTTCTGGTCGAACGCCGGCCACAGTCCGGAGAACATCTCCCGGCTGACCTGGCCGTGCAGCCGGCTCACGCCGTTGGCCCGCTGGGCGAGGCGCAGACCCATCACGGCCATGTTGAAGACCTCGCGGTCACCGCCCGGGTAGTCCTCCGCCCCCAGCGCCAGGATCCAGTCGACCGGCAGGCCGGGTGAGGCGTTGTCGCCGCCGAAGTACTGGCGGATCAGGTCGCGCGGGAAGCGGTCGATGCCGGCCGGTACGGGGGTGTGGGTGGTGAAGACGGTGCCGGTCCGGGCCGCCTCGAGCGCGGCATCCAGTCCGAGCCCGGCGTCCTCGGTGAGCTCGCGGATCCGTTCCAGGCCCTGGAAGCCGGCGTGGCCCTCGTTGGTGTGGAACACCTCGGGTGCCGCCGTGCCGGTGATGCGGCTGTACTCGCGCAGCGCACGGACGCCGCCGATCCCGAGCAGCATCTCCTGGAGCAGGCGGTGCTCGCCGCCGCCACCGTAGAGGCGGTCGGTGACCTCCCGCTCGGCTGCACCGTTCTCCTCGATGTCCGAGTCGAGCATGAGCAGCGGCACCCGTCCGACCTGGGCAACCCAGACGGCGGCGGCCAGTGAGCGGCCGCCGGGAAGCCCGACCCGAACACGCACCGCCGTGCCGTCGGCGTCGCGCAGCAGGCCGACCGGAAGGTTGTTCGGGTCGACGACCGGATAGCGCTCCTGCTGCCAGCCGTCCCGAGACAGCGACTGCACGAAGTAGCCGTGCCGGTAGAGCAGGCCCACGCCGACGATCGGCACGCCCAGGTCGCTCGCCGCCTTGAGGTGGTCGCCCGCCAGGATGCCCAGGCCGCCGGAGTACTGCGGCAGCACGTGGGTGATGCCGAACTCCGGCGAAAGATAGGCGATCGTCTGGGAGGCACCGCCGTCTTCCCGCTGATACCAGCGGTCCTCGGTCAGGTAGCGCTGCAGGTCTTCGTGGGCGCTGCGGACCCGGTCGAGGAATGCGTCGTCCGAGGCGAGCTCCTCGAGCCGCGTCGGCGGGACGTCGCCGAGCAGGCGCACCGGATCGTGCCGGACCGCCTCCCACAGGGCGGGTTCCACCGCGGCGAACACATCCTGGGTGGCGGGATGCCACGACCAGCGCAGGTTCGCGACCAGTTCGCCCAGCGGCTCGAGAGCGTCGGGCAGCACGGTGCGGACGGTCAGGCGTCGGATGGCTCGCACGCGCGTACGTTAGTCGGTGCGTCGTCATGGACGTCCGCGGACTGTCCAGATTGGCACGCGACCGGGACGGTCGATGGTGAGTAGCGTGGACCGATGACCGGACGCATCCCGATCCTGGACGTCCAGCCCCTGATCGGGTGCGGACGTTACGCCGCCAAGGCCGTGGTCGGCGAGACATTCGAGATCTCGGCCACGGTGTTCCGCGAGGGTCACGACGCGGTGGCCGCGTCGGTGGTCCTCCGCGATCCGGCCGGGCGGATCCGGCAGCGCGTCCGCATGCACCGGACCGACCCGTACAGCGACCGGTGGGCCGCCGAGGTCGCAGCGGACGGCGAGGGCGAGTGGTCGTTCTCCGTCGAGGGCTGGTCGGACCCGGTTGCCACCTGGCGCCACGTCGCCGAGGTCAAGATCCCGGCCGACATCGACGTCGACCTCGTCTTCACCGAAGGTGCGCTGCTGGTCGAGCGTGCGGCCACCTCCCTGCCCCGCGGCACCGCCGAGGAGCGCCGCCTGCTCCGTGACGCGGCGAAGGCGATCCGCGACCGCCGCCGGCCGCCACCGGTACGCCTGGCTGCCGCGCTGGCGCCGGACGTCACGGCGATCCTCGATCGGTACCCGCTGCGCGACCTGGTCACCGAGGACGGCCCCTATCCGCTACGGGTCGACCGGGAGCGGGCGCTGTTCGGTGCGTGGTACGAGTTGTTCCCCCGCTCCGAGGGAGCCCTGCGCCACGACGACGGAAGCTGGACGTCCGGTACGTTCGCCACCGCTGCGGACCGGCTGCCCGCCGTGGCGGCGATGGGGTTCGACGTCGTCTACCTCCCGCCGGTGCATCCCATCGGGCGCACCTACCGCAAGGGTCCGAACAACACGCTCACCGCCAACGACCACGACCCGGGCGTCCCCTGGGCGATCGGCTCGGCAGAGGGCGGCCACGACGCGATCCACCCCGACCTCGGCACGTTCGACGACTTCGACGCCTTCGTCAAGACGGCGGCGGACGTCGGCCTCGAGGTGGCGCTCGACCTGGCGCTGCAGGCCTCGCCGGACCATCCCTGGGTCAGCGAGCATCCCGAGTGGTTCAGCCGACGCGTCGACGGCAGCATCGCCTATGCGGAGAACCCGCCAAAGAAGTACCAGGACATCTACCCGCTGAACTTCGACCACGACCCCGAGGGCATCTACGCGGAGGTGCTGCGGATCGTGCGGCTGTGGGTGTCCCACGGCGTCCGGATCTTCCGCGTCGACAACCCGCACACCAAGCCGGTCAGCTTCTGGCACCGGCTGATCGAGGAGATCCGGCGCACCGACCCCGATGTGATCATGCTCGCTGAGGCGTTCACCCGGTCGGCCATGATGCACACCCTGGCCAAGATCGGCTTCGGGCAGTCGTACACATACTTCACCTGGAAGAACGGCCGCGACGAGCTGGTCGAGTACCTGACCGAACTGCGCGACGCGGCCGCCTACATGCGGCCCAACCTGTTCGTGAACACACCCGACATCCTGCACGCCTACCTGCAGTACGGCGGTCCGGCGGCGTTCAAGGTCCGCGCCGTCCTGGCCGCGATGCTCTCGCCGACCTGGGGGGTCTACACCGGCTACGAACTCTTCGAGCACGTCGCGGTCCGGCCTGGCAGCGAGGAGTACCTCGATTCGGAGAAGTACCAGCTCCGGCCGCGTGACTGGGCGGCCTACGAGCCCGGCGGGTACCGCGAGGGCCAGTCGCTGGCGCCGTACCTGACCAGGCTCAACGAGATCCGGCGCGTGCACCCGGCTCTGCATCGGCTGCGGAACCTCCGCTTCCACCATGTCGACAACTCCGACGTCATCTGCTTCTCCAAGCGCGAGCGACGCCACGGCGAGGCCGACGACGTCGTGCTGACCGTCGTCAACCTCGATCCGCACGGCCCCCGGGAGGCGACGGTGGCGCTGGACATGCCGGCGCTCGGATTCGACTGGCACGAGACATTCGAGGCCCACGACGAGCTGACCGGGGGCAGCTACCCCTGGGGCCAGTTCAACTACGTCCGCCTCGACCCGGCCGTGGAGCCCGCCCACGTCCTGACCGTCCGGCGGTGGGGCACGTGACCGGGGAGCACGCGCTACCCGCCGCCGGAACCGATCCGGAATGGTTCAAGCGGGCGGTGTTCTACGAGGTGCTGGTCCGCTCGTTCAAGGACTCCGACGGCGACGGGGAGGGCGACCTGCGCGGCCTCACCGAGAAGCTGGATTACCTGCAGTGGCTCGGCGTCGACTGCCTCTGGCTGCCGCCGTTCTACCCGTCACCACTTCGCGACGGTGGCTACGACGTGTCCGACTACAAGGACGTGCTGCCGGAGTTGGGCAGCCTCGAGGACTTCAGCCGGTTCGTCCGGATGGCCCACGAGCGCGGTATGCGGGTGATCGTCGACTTCGTCATGAACCACACCAGTGACCAGCACGCCTGGTTCCAGTCCTCGCGCGCGAAACCGGACGGCCCGTACGGAGACTTCTACGTCTGGGCCGACGACGACACCGGCTATCCGGACGCCCGGATCATCTTCGTCGACACCGAGACGTCGAACTGGACCTTCGACCCCGTCCGCCGTCAGTACTTCTGGCACCGGTTCTTCAGCCACCAGCCCGACCTCAACTACGAGAATCCCGCGGTGGGCGACGCGATGATCGACGCACTGCGGTTCTGGCTCGACCTCGGCATCGACGGTTTCCGCCTCGACGCCGTGCCCTACCTGTACGAGGAGGAGGGCACCAACTGCGAGAACCTCCCGCAGACGCACGCCTTCCTCAAACAGGTACGCAAGATGATCGAGGACGAGTACCCCGACACCGTGCTGCTGTGCGAGGCCAACCAGTGGCCGGGCGACGTCGTCGAGTACTTCGGCGACTTCGGGGCCGGCGGCGACGAGTGCCACATGGCCTTCCACTTCCCGGTCATGCCGCGGATCTTCATGGCGGTCCGCCGCGAGTCGAGGTACCC
>DASUYL010000209.1:0-8971 GCA_036377395.1 Jiangellaceae bacterium | reverse complement strand
GTCCGGCGAGCATCAGGCCCACGCCGGTCAGCCCGCCGAGCAGGAAGCCGAGGAACGCGCCGACCACGACCACGCCCCAGCCCTGCCATCCGAGCACGAGGCCGAGGACG
The DNA here is from genome assembly GCA_036377395.1 of Jiangellaceae bacterium. Taxonomy (GTDB): domain Bacteria; phylum Actinomycetota; class Actinomycetes; order Jiangellales; family Jiangellaceae; genus DASRTE01. The sequence goes on along the minus strand of DASUYL010000209.1, from coordinate 8,861 downwards.
CCCGCCAGCTTGACGTCGCCGAGCCCCAGGTCGGCCGGGCGCAGCAACGCCAGCGCGAGGAAGGCCGCGAACATTGCCGCCGCGGCGAGCCATGCCCGCCCGTACGCTTCCCACCCGCCGGTCACCGCCGCCGCGGCGGCCAGCAGTGACCCGCCTCCGACCAGGGCAGCCGCCGACAGGACGTCGGGGAGGCGGCGCTCGCGTACGTCGACGTACGCCATCGCCACTCCGATGGCACCGACCCAGAGGTAGGCCGGCAGCTCGGGCGTCCAGCCCACCGTCACTGTCAGGATGGTCCACGTCAGCCCGGTGGCTGCGGCCAGCATCGGACGCAGCCGCGGAGCGGAGGCCAGCACGCGGTACGGCGTCCGGACCGGCTCCCCGGCCTCCGGCACGCGGTCGGGCAGGATGGCCAGCAGTGCCGGCAGCACAGCACCCACGACCAGGCCGAGTCCGGCCACCACCGAGATCGTCACGGGTTCCCCCCGAGAGCCTCCCGCAGCACGGACACCGCGACGTCACGCCCGGTCATGAGCCGGATCTGGCCGACCGCCTGGTGGACGAGCAGGTCCAGACCGCTCGCCACCGCTCCCCTGCCCTCGATCCAGCGAGCCGCGAGCGGCGTCGGCCACGGCGTGTAGACCACCTCGAGGAGCAGGCGGCCGGTCGTCGCCGCGCTCGTCAACGCATCGACGACGCCGTCGACGGCACCCGCCGGAGCCGTCTGTACGACCAGCTCGGACACCGCACACTCCGGCCAGGTCCGCCACGGGCGGACGGAAACCGACGTACCCCACCGTTCCCCGAGCTCGACGACGGCCCGGGCGCGACTCGGGTCCCGGGCGTGGACGTGAACCGCGCGGCCCTCCAACTCCGCGACCGCGGCGAGTGCGCTGGCGGCGGTCGCCCCGGCGCCCCACATGCAGACCGCCGCCACCCGCGGCAGCGCGCCGCGTTCACGCAGTGCCGCCACGATCCCGGGCACGTCGGTGTTGTCGGCGAGCAACTCGCCGCCCGGTTCGATCAGCAGGGTGTTCGCGGCTCCGACCGCCCGGGCCAGATCGGATGCGGTGTCGGCCAGGTCGAGACCCGCCCGCTTGAGCGGCATCGTCAACGAAAGCCCCCGCCATCGCCGGTCGAGGCCACGGACGAAGTCGCCCAATCCTGCCTCGTCGACGTCGTGGGCCGAGTACTCCCAGTCCAGGCCCAGATGGCGGTACGCCGCGCGGTGCAGCACCGGCGAAAGGGAGTGCTCGATCGGCCGGCCCAGCACGGCGCATCTGCGGCGCCCGCCCGCCCCGGTGGTCATCGCCAGGCAGCCTCGCCCGTCCCGTCCGAGGTCACCGGCTCGTCAGCCATTGCGGCCGGATCAGCACAGGTCGCTCTGCCGGCAGAACGCCTGCAACTCCGCCACGTTGGCATTGTGGTCGGCGGCGGTCACCGCGAACCTGGTCTCTCCCGTCTCCAGGTCGACCGCGGTGAAGTAGCAGTAGCCCCCGGCGCTCGGGCCAAGTGCCGCGGCGAGCGCCGCCTCGCCCGGCGACGCGATCGGGCCCGGCGGCAGTCCGTTGTTCAGGTACGTGTTGTACGGGGAGTCGACCGCCCGTTGCGCGTCGGTGGTGAAGACGCTCGCGGCGTTGTCCCCCACGGCGTAGTGCACCGTCGAGTCCAGCTGCAGGCGCCCGGCCGGGATGCCGTTCGCGCTGCAGGCGCCCGAGAGCCGGTTGTACACCACCTCGGCCACCATCGGCATGTCCTCCTCGCGCGCGACCTCGCGCTCGACGATGCTCGCGATCGTCACGACCTCTCGCGGCGTCAAGGCGCGCTCGGCGGCACCGGCCTCGAGGCCGACGGTCTCGGCGGCCCGGCCGAAGCGGGTCAGCATGGCCTGCACGAGTGAGGCTGCCGTCGTGTCCGGTTGGATGTCGTAGGTCGCCGGGAACAGGAAGCCTTCCGCCTCGCCCTCGGCGTACTCGGGCAGTCCCTCCGCTCCGTCGATCGCGGCCAGCACGTCGTCGGCGGGAAACCCGGTCTCCTCGGCGACGCGGTCGACGATCTGGGTCAGGCGGTACCCCTCCGGAATGGCCACCCGACCGATCACGGTCGTCGCCTCGATCATGGCGACCACCGCATCGGCCGCCTTCATCTGCCGCAGCAGGACGTAGTCGCCGGCCTGGATCGCGGAGCCGTCGGGGTTCTCCTCGGCGGCTTCGACGAAGGCCTCCGTGCTGGCGACGACGTCGGCCGCGGCCAGCGTGGAGCCGATTTCTCGTAGGGACGCTCCGGGCTCGATGGTGACCGACACCTCGCCGGAACCCGGTCCGGGGTAGTCGGCAGCAGGCCCGAACAACCCGTCGAACACGCCGCCGAACAGGGCGCGCCCACCGAAGAGGACAGTGGCGATGACCCCGCCGACGACGGCCACCGATACAACCACCGCCAGCAGCGAGACCATCCTGCGGCGACGGCGCCGGCGGCGTTTGCGGCGTCGATGGCCGCGGGTGCGCGGGCCGTCGTCCATCGTCAGCCCGATGCGGCTCATCTACCCACCTGCACGATCTCGCCGGGAGGCCGGCCGCTGCCGCGCTCGGCGTCGAGCGCGGCCTGGAGGATGACCACAGCGGCGGCTTGGTCGACCGTACCCCGAGCCCTCCGGGCAGAAACGCCGCCTGCCTGCAGGCCACGGGTCGCAGCCACAGTCGACAACCGCTCGTCGACCAGCCTCACCGGGCATGGTGCCACCCGGGCGGCCAGCGAGCCCGCGTAGGCCCGGACCGCCTCGGCGGCCCGCCCCTCAGAGCCGGCCAGCGTCCGGGGCAACCCGACGACCACCTCGATGGCACCGTGCTCAGCGGTCAGTCCCGCGATCCGGTCCAGATCGGCCCCACCCGGGTCGCGGCGGACGGTCTCGACCGGGGTCGCCAGCATGCCGTCCGGATCGCAACTGGCCACCCCCACCCGCACACTGCCCACGTCGACGCCGATACGGACTCCGCGGCGCACGCTCAGGAGCCGCCCGTGACGATCTCGCCGACGACGTGCTCGATGCGCTTCAACGCATCGTCGATCTTGCTGGCGTCGGCGCCACCGCCCTGGGCCACGTCGTCCTTCCCGCCGCCACCGCCGCCGAGGACCTGGGCTGCGTCGCGGACCAGCGTTCCCGCGCGCAGGTTCCACTCGCGGCCCCGCTCGTTGACCGCGACCACCACCAACGGCCGTTCGCCGGCCATCCCGGCGACGGCGACCACCGCCGGCCGGTCGCCGGGCAGGCTGTCGCGTACCCGCAGGGCCAGCCGGCGCAGGTCGTCGGCGCCGCCGCCGTCAGATGCGTGATGACCGACGAAGGAGACGCCGAACACATCGTGGGCCTGTTGCGCCAGCGCAGGAGCCGCAGCCAGCAGGCGGCCCTGGCGAAGCCGCTCGATCTCCCGGTTGGCATCGCGAAGTTGCTCGACGATCGATGCGACGCGTTCGGGTAGTTCCTCGGGACGCACCTTGAGCGCCTCGGTGAGCTGCGCGACGAGAATGTGCTCGCGGGCGAGAAACCGGTACGCGTCGGCGCCGACCAGGGCCTCCACCCGGCGTACCCCCTGCCCGATCGACGACTCTCCCAGCAGCTTGACCACGCCGAGCTGGCCGGAGCGGCGCGCGTGCGTACCGCCGCAGAGCTCACGGGCCCACTCGCCGACCGAGACGACCCGGACCCGATCGCCGTACTTCTCGCCGAACAACGCCATCGCACCGGCCGCCACGGCCTGCTCCTGGCTCATGATCTCAGCATGAACCTCGAGGTCGGCGATGAGCACGTCGTTGACCCTTGCCTCGACGTCGGCGAGCACGCTGCGGGGCACTGCAGCGGAAGCGGCAAAGTCGAACCGGAACCGGCCGGGCGAGTTCTCCGACCCCGCCTGGGTGGCCGTCTCGCCGAGCGCCTCACGGAAGGCCTTGTGCACCATGTGTGTCGCCGTGTGCGACCGCGAGATCGAGCGCCTGCGCTCGACGTCGACCACACAGACGACGTCGGCGCCGACCGTGACCTCCCCCGAGACCACGCGTGCCCGGTGCACGATCAGCCCGGCCAGCGGTGACTGGACGTCGAGGACCTCGATCCGGCCACCGTCGTCCACCTCGATGACACCTTCGTCGGCGAGCTGACCCCCGCCCTCGGCGTAGAACGGCGTCCGGTCGAGCACGACCTCGACGTCGTCGCCCGCGCGGGCGGCGGGGACCGCCGTGCCGCCCACGACCAGTCCCTGGACCGTCGCCTCGCCGGAGACCTCGTCGTACCCGGTGAAGTCGACCGGCGCGGCGAGGCCGTCGGCAACCGCGCGATAGACGGACAGGTCGACCTGGCCGGTCTTCTTCGCCCGCGCATCGGCCTTGGCCCGGTCACGCTGTTCCTGCATCAGCCGCCGGAACTCGTCCTCGTCGACTGACAGGCCCTGTTCGGCCGCCATCTCCAGCGTGAGGTCGATGGGGAAGCCGAACGTGTCGTGCAGACGGAAGGCCGTCTCACCCGCCAGCGTCTGGCTGCCTGCCTCCTGCGTCTCCGCCGCGGCCAGGTCGAAGATCTGCGTCCCGCTCCGCAACGTCGCCCGGAACGCCTCCTCCTCGCCGTAGGCCGCCGTCTGGATGCGGTCGAATTCGCGGTCCAAGTCCGGATACGACGCACGCATCGCGGCCATGCTCACCGGCAGGAGCTCGGGCAGCACGAGGTCGTCGACGCCGAGCAGTCGCATCATGCGCACGCTGCGTCGCAGCAGCCGGCGCACGACGTAGCCGCCGGCCTCGTTCGACGGCGTCACCCCGTCGCCGATGAGCATCAACGCGCTGCGGACGTGGTCGGCCACGACGCGCAGCCGGACGTCGTCGTCGTGGTCGGCGCCGTAGCGGATCCCGGCGAGCTCCGCCGCCCGCGCCAGCACCGGGTAGACCTCGTCGATCTCGTAGAGGTTGTCGACGCCCTGGAGCAGGTACGCCACACGCTCCAGGCCCATGCCGGTGTCGATGTTCTTGTTCGGCAGTTCGGCGACGACCCGGAAGTCCTCCTTGCTCCGGACCGAGTCGATCGACTCCTGCATGAACACCAGGTTCCAGATCTCCAGGTAGCGGTCCTCGTCCGCCACCGGTCCGCCGTCACGTCCGTGCTCCGGGCCCCGGTCGACGTAGATCTCCGAGCACGGGCCGGCCGGCCCGGGCTGCCCGGTGTGCCAGTAGTTGTCCTTCGTCCCGCGCCGCTGGATGCGCTCGTCGGGCAGCCCGGCGATCCGCTGCCACAACCGTGCGGCCTCGTCGTCGTCGTGGTAGACGGTGGCCCAGATCGAGTCGGGCTCGAAGCCGTACCCGCCGGCATCCTGGGAGCCGGTGACCAGCTCCCAGGCGTAGGCGATGGCACCCTCCTTGAAGTAGTCGCCGAAGGAGAAGTTGCCGCACATCTGGAAGAACGTGCCATGCCGGGTGGTCTTGCCGACCTCCTCGATGTCGAGGGTGCGCACGCACTTCTGGACGCTCGCCGCCCGCTGGTACGGCGGCGCCTCCTGGCCGGTGAGGTAGGGGATGAATGGCACCATGCCGGCAACCGTGAACAGCAGCGTCGGGTCCGACGAGACCAGCGACATGCTCGGCACGACGGCGTGCCCGCGCTGCTCGAAGAAGTCGAGGAAACGCCGGCGGATCTCGGCGGTCTCCATCACCGTGGCCCGGTCGGAGGATCGGTACGAAACATCTCGCGCACGGTGGCGGCGTCGATGTCGTCGGGCGGTCCGCCGTCGCCGGCGATGCCGAGCGCTTCACGCAGCTCGTCGTCGCGTTCGGCCATCCCGGCCCGCACGTCGTCGGCGAATTCGCGCACGGCCTGCGTCAGCCGGCCCAGGCTGCCGGACACCTGCTCGGCGGCGCCCTCGGGAGTCAGCTTCCTCGCCGCCCGGGTCAACCGCCGCGCGACCACGATCCCCGCGGTGGCCCCGAGCGCGACCCAGAACAGTCGCCTCACCGCGGCCTCCCCAGCCGCTGCCTGCGACGGGCGAGAGCACGTCGCACGCCGTAGGTGAACGCCGCCGTGCGGACCATCGGGCCGCCGAGTACGGCCGCGAACAACGAGGACATGGCCGCTGCGTTGCCGGTGACGGTCTGGGCGTTGGAGGTGATCGCGTCGACGCGCCGCAGTTGCACGTTGGTCGATGCGAGCAGCTCGTTGGTCTCGTCGACCGTGACGCTGGTCTTCGCCACGTGTTCTGTGCGCAGGTCGCGCACCGTCAGCGTGAGCTCGTCGACCGTCTTGCCGAGCTTGAGGATCGGGACGGCGAGGACGCCGACGAGCAGAACGAACGCGACGGCCGCTATCAGCCCGGCGATCTCGCCTGCGGACATGGTGGGAACCTCTCCTGACCGTTCTCTCGGGAGGGTCCGACCCTACCGTGCGGACAGCTCCCGACCATCGCGGTATTCGGGCCGCGGTCACTCACCCCGGACGATCTTCCGCAGCCGCGCGTAGCGCTCCGCGTAGGCACGCTCGGCACCGCGGGCGCCGGGCTCGTAGTACACCTTGTCCGCCACCACGTCCGGCGCGTACTGCTGCTCGACGACGCCGCGCGGATCGTCGTGGGCGTAGGCGTACCCCGTACCGTGGCCGAGCTTCCGCGCGCCGCCGTAGTGGGCGTCGCGCAGCTGCGGCGGCACGTTGCCGACCAGGCCGGCGCGGACGTCGCCGAGCGCCGCACCGATCGCCCTCACCACACTGTTGGACTTCGGCGCCAGTGCCAGGGCGATCACGGCCTGCGCCAGCGTGATCTGTGCCTCCGGCCAGCCGATCAGCTGCACCGCCTGTGCCGCCGCCACGGCGGTCTGCAGAGCGGAGGGGTCGGCCAGCCCGACGTCCTCGCTGGCGAGGATCACCAGTCGCCGGGCGAGGAACCGGGGATCCTCGCCGGCCTCGGCCATTCGCGCCAGGTAGTGCAGCGCCGCGTCGACGTCGCTGCCGCGGATCGACTTGATCAGCGCGCTGGTGACGTCGTAGTGCTGGTCGCCGGCACGGTCGTAGCGCACGGCGGCCCGGTCCACGGCAGCCTCGGCCGTCGGCAGGTCGATGCATGGGCCGTCGTCACCGACGACGGCGCCGGCCGCGGCCTCCAGGTAGGTCAGCACCCTGCGTGCGTCCCCTCCGGCGAGCCGGACCAGGTGTTCCTTCGCATCGTCGTCGAGGGTGACGGCGCCGGCCAGGCCGCGCTCGTCGGCCAGCGCCCGGTCGACCACCAGGCCGACCTCGGCTTCGCCCAGCGGCTCGAGGGTCAGCAGCAGCGAGCGGGACAGCAGCGGCCCGGTCAGTGCGAAGAACGGGTTCTCCGTCGTCGCGGCCACCAGCGAGACCCACCGGTTCTCGACGCCGGGGAGCAGCGCGTCCTGCTGGGTCTTGGAGAACCGGTGCACCTCGTCGACGAACAACACCGTTCCGGTGCCGGTGCGGACCAACGCCGCCCGCGCCGCGTCGATCACGGCCCGAACGTCCTTCACGCCTGCGGTGACGGCGGAGAGCTCGACGAAATGACGCCGGGTTGCGCGGCTGACGACGTAGGCGATCGTGGTCTTGCCGCTTCCGGGCGGCCCCCACAGCACCAGAGCCATGGGCTGGTCGTTCTCGACCAGTTGACGCAGCGGGGCACCCTCGCCGAGCAACTGGTCCTGGCCGACGATCTCGTCGAGCGTGCGCGGCCGCATTCGGACCGCCAACGGCGCACCCTTGTGGACGGCGTCGGCGCCAGCGAGCGAACCCGGCGGAGTGATCGGCCTGTCGCCGACCTCGAACAACGCTCCGTCCTCGCCCACCCCGCCGAGGTTAGCCCGTCGAGGTGATCGGTGGTCTCGATCATCCCGGCCGCGGCGCGCCCGGACGCTCGACGGGTGGCCGTGAAGATCGCCGTGCCGATGCGACACTCTGGAACCGACGACCTCCGGAGCCCGACCATGCTGATCCGCCTGCTGCGGACCTACCTGCGCCCGTACCGCCGATGGCTCGCCGCCGTGGTGGCGCTGCAACTCGTCGGCACGCTCGCCTCCCTGTACCTGCCCAGCCTGAACGCCGACATCATCGACAACGGCATCGCTCGGGGCGACACCGATCACATCCTGTCGACGGGAGCGACGATGCTCGTCGTCAGCCTCGTGCAGATCGTCGGCACGGTCTCTGCCGTCTACTTCGGTGCGAAGGCTTCCATGGCGTTCGGCCGCGACGTGCGCGCCGCCGTCTTCGGCACCGCGGGCCGGTTCTCCACCCGCGAGGTCGGCCGGTTCGGCGCGCCGTCACTGATCACCCGCAACACCAACGACGTCCAGCAGGTGCAGATGCTGGTCATGGTCACGACCACGATGATGGTCATGGCGCCGATCATGATGGTCGGCGGAGTGATCATGGCATTGCGCCAGGACGTCGGGCTGTCCTGGCTCATGGTCGTGTCGGTGCCGGTGCTGCTCGCCGGCATCCTGCTCGTCGTCAGGGCGATGGTGCCGCAGTTCCGGCTGATGCAGACCCGGATCGATGTGGTGAACCGCGTCCTGCGTGAGCAGATCAGCGGCATCCGCGTGGTCCGTGCGTTCGTCCGCGAGCGTTACGAGGCGGCCCGCTTCGGTGCCGCCAACGCCGAGTTGACCGACACGTCGTTGCGCGTCGGTCGGCTGATGGCCGTGATGTTCCCCTATGTCATGTTGATCTTCAACGCCTCCAGCGTGGCTGTGCTGTGGTTCGGCGGGCACCGGGTCGACAGCGGTGCCATGGAGATCGGCGCGCTGACCGCGTTCCTGCAGTACCTCATGCAGATCCTGATGTCGGTGATGATGGCCACGTTCATGGTCGTCATGGTGCCGCGCGC
>DASUYL010000208.1:0-6648 GCA_036377395.1 Jiangellaceae bacterium | reverse complement strand
GGAGGGGCCGGCGGCGCTTGCCCGGCTGCGCCGGAAGGGCCGCATCGAGGTCGGCGGCGACGCCGACCTGTGCGTGTTCGCCCCGGACGAGCCCTTCGTCGTCGACCCGGACGCGCTGTGTCACCGCAACCCCGTCACCCCGTACGGGGGCAGGCACCTCACCGGCGTGGTTCGTGCCACCTGGCTACGCGGTGTCCCGGTGACCGGCGAGGCCCCGCATGGCAACCTGATCGGCCGGGGTGCGGCGTGACCGCGGACTTCGTCTCGTTGACCGACCTCGCCTCTCGTGCGCTCGGGGGCAGCGTGGTCTCCGCGTCCGACGAGTCCTTCGCCGAACGCGAGAACCTGATCCGCCCGCACCCGCCGGTCTTCTCCCCGGGCGAGTTCGGGAACAAGGGCCAGATCTACGACGGGTGGGAGACCCGCCGGCGCCGGTCCGCGGGGCACGACCATGCGATCGTCCGCCTCGGTGTGCCGGGCATCGTGCACGGCGTCGTCGTCGACACCGCGTTCTTCCGTGGCAACTACCCACCCCGGATCTCGGCGGAGGCCACCTCGGTCGAGGGATACCCGTCGCCGGACGACCTGGCCGGCGCCGTCTGGCAGACCATCGTCGCCGAGTCGCCCGCCGAGGGCGACACGGCCAATCGATACGCCGTGGCATCCGACCAGCGCTGGACCCACGTCCGGCTGTCGATCTACCCCGACGGCGGGGTCGCGCGATTCCGCGTCCACGGCCAGGTCGTACCCGATCCGCGCCACCTCGAAGGAACCGTCGACGTCGCGGCGCTGGAGAACGGCGGATCCGTCGTCGACTGCTCGGACATGTTCTATTCGTCGCCGGTCAACCTCATCCTGCCCGGGCGCGCCCGCAGCATGGGAGAGGGCTGGGAGAACGCCCGCCGACGCGGTGGCGGGAACGACCACGTGACGCTCGCCCTGGCCGCGGCGACCCGCCTGCGCGAAGTCGTCGTCGACACCTCCTACTTCGTCGGCAACGCCCCCGGGTGGGTCCGGGTGTCAGGGGTCGACCACCAGACCGGCGCGCTGCCGGATCCGGCCGGGTGGACCGAGGTCCTGGCACGGACGCGCCTCCAGCCGGACACCCGCCACCGGTTCCTGGTCGCCACCGGCGTGCTGACGCACGTCCGGTTCGACGTGTATCCGGACGGCGGGCTGGCGCGGGTCAATGTCAACGGCGAGATCGAGCCGGCGGCACTCGAAACCCTCCGCGAACGTTGGTGGAACGCCCTCCCCGAGCCGCATCGCGCAGCCCTGCGCCGCACCGCTGCGCACTGAGGTCGTCGGCGCGAGGTACTGACCGACGTTTCGCGCCGGTCCCGACCTGGGCAGAGAAGGATCAGTGGCTGTGGCACCCGAGCCATGGCCTGCCCTGAGAGGACGACCGAGCCATGGTCCGCACTCTGACCCGCTATTCGGCCGCGACAGTAGTGCTCGTCATCACCGGGGTCATCGCCATCTTCATCGCCCTTGCGATCGTGCTCATTCTCGTCGACGCCAACACCGGCAACATGATCGTCAACGCGATCGTGACGGTCGGCGACTTCTTCACGACACCGTTCCAGGAGATGTTCCCGCAGCCGACCGAGGAGCGCGAAGTGCTGATCAACTGGGGCATCGCGCTGCTGGCATATCTGGCCGTCGGGGGGCTCATCGCCCGGGTAGTGCCCTGACGGGATACGGGCGGCCCGGCCACCGGGCCGCCCGGATCCGATCACGACGCTGATGCGGCGGTCGAGGCCGCGCGAGTCACCGACGACAATGGACGCGTGACCGCCGCGCCGATCAGCCTGATCCGCCCCCTGCGCCTCGGCCCGATCGAGGTCGTGCCGCCGGTGGTGCTCGCGCCGATGGCCGGCATCACCAACGCGGCGTTCCGGCGGCTGTGCCGTGAGCAGGGCGCCGGTCTCTACGTCTGCGAGATGATCACGTCTCGCGGAGTGGTCGAGGGCGACGAGAAGACACTGTCCATGCTCGCCTTCGACTCCGCGGAGGAGGTTCGTTCCGTCCAGCTCTACGGCGTCGACCCGCATCACGTCGGCCGGGCGGTCACGATCTTGGCCGGCGAACACGGCGTCGGGCATGTCGACCTCAACTTCGGCTGTCCAGTGCCGAAGGTCACCCGCCGGGGAGGCGGGGCGGCACTGCCGTACAAACGTGGGCTGCTCGACCGGATCCTGCGCGTCGCCGTCGCCGCGGCCGAGCCGTACGGAGTCCCGGTGACGATGAAGACCCGCATGGGCATCGACGACGACACCCTCACCTACCTCGACGCCGGCCGCATCGCGGAGGAGGCCGGCTGCGCTGCGATCGCCCTCCACGGCCGCACCGCGGCCCAGCACTACTCGGGCTCAGCCGACTGGGCGCCGATCGCCCGACTGAAGGAGCACGTCCGCATTCCGGTTCTGGGCAACGGCGACATCTGGGAGGCGGCGGACGCCCTGCGGATGATGAACCGTACCGGCGCCGACGGCGTGGTGGTTGGGCGTGGGTGCCTGGGACGTCCATGGCTGTTCCGCGATCTCGCCGCCGCGTTCGCCGGTGAACCGCATCCCCCGCTGCCCACGCTGGGCGAGGTCTCGGTGATGATCAGGCGGCACGCGGAGCTGCTCGCCGAGTTGATGGGCGAAAATCGTGGTGTTTGCGACATGCGCAAGCACATGGCCTGGTACCTCAAGGGCTTCGTCGTGGGCCAGGACGTCCGGGCGGCGCTGGGAATGGTGTCGTCGATGGCGGAGCTGGACGGCTTGCTGGACCGCCTCGACACCGACCAGCCGTTCCCCGCCGGCGAGCTCGGCGCGCCCAGAGGCCGACAGGGAGGACCGCGCCGAGTCACGCTGCCGGAGGGCTGGCTCGACGACGCCGACGGCAGGTCGGCCGACCTGGCCGGAGCCGAGCTCGGCGTCTCCGGTGGCTGAGGTCACGCGGGTCGAGACCGGGCAACGCCGTTGGCTGATGCTCGGCCTGGCCATGGCCGCCCAGGCGACCACCTGCATTTACCTCTACGGCATTGCCTACCTGTTGCCCGCGCTGCGGGCAGAGTTCGGCATCACGCTCGCCGAGGCCAGCGTGCTGGTCGTAGCACCAGGCGTCGGGCTGATGGCGACGCTGATCCTGTGGGGTGCCGTCGCCGACCGTTACGGCGAGCGACTGGCCATGGCGGTCGGGCTCGGCGGCGCCGGAGTGCTCGTTGCCTTGGTCCCGCTCGTCGGCGGCGCCACGGCCGCCGGCGTTCTGCTGATGGCCGCCGGTGCCTCGGGTGCGGCCGTCAACGCCGGGAGCGGTCGGATCATCCTGGGGTGGTTCCCTGCCAACCGGCGCGGCGTGGCGATGGGTGCGCGCCAGATGGCGCTGCCGATCGGGCTGGCGCTGGCGGCGGCCACGCTGCCGCCCCTGGCGGAGCGCTATGGATTCGGCCGCGCCCTGCTGCTCCCTGCAGCCGCTGCACTCGGCGTCGCCGTGCTCGTCGCCGTGTTGGTGACCGATCCACCTCACGCCGACACCGATGGTCCGGCACCGACAGGGTCGCCGTACCGGGCGATGCCGATCTGGCGGGTGCATGCGTCGAGCGGGCTGCTCGTGGTTCCGCAGCTCGTCGTGGCCACGTTCGCGCTGGTCTACCTCGTCGACGAGCTGGGCTGGGCGCCGACGCAAGCCGGTGCGCTGCTCGCGGTGGTCCAGATCGTCGGTGCGTCCACCCGGCTGCTCGCCGGGCTGTGGTCGGATCGGGTCGCGAGCCGGCTGCGACCGATGCGGCTGCTCGCGTACGTCAACGCGGCGACGATGACCGCGCTCGCCGTGGCTGCGTTGGCCGGATCGTCGGCCGCAGTGGCGGCGCTGGTCGTCTGCGCAGTGGTCACCGTGAGCGGCAACGGGCTGGCCTTCACCGCCGTGGCGGAGATCGCCGGCCGAGCATGGGCGGGGCGGGCACTCGGCGCCCAGAACACCGTCCAGGGTGTGGCGGCGACGGTGACGGCACCGGCGTTCGCGGTCGTCATCACCCAGACGAGCTACGGTGCGGCATACCTCTTGGCGGCGCTGTTCCCACTGTTCGCCGCCTCCGTCGTCCCGGTGGCGGCCGAGGGTGGGGGCGGTCTTGCGGCCGGGTCGAACGGATAGGCTCCGGCTATCGCCTCGATGTACGGCACACCTCCGGAGGGCTGACCTGTGCCGCAGTTCGTCTACGACTTCACCCAGGGCAGCAAGGACGACAAGGACCTGCTCGGTGGCAAGGGAGCGAACCTTGCCGAGATGACCAACCTGGGGCTTCCCGTCCCGCCGGGCTTCACGATCTCCACCGAGGCGTGTCGTCACTACCTCGCCACCGGGAAGGAACCCGACGGGCTGTCCGCCGAGGTCGACCGCCATCTCGCGGCCCTGCAGGACAAGATGGGCAAGCGGCTCGGCGATGCCGAGGACCCCCTCCTGGTGTCGGTCCGTTCCGGCGCGAAGTTCTCGATGCCGGGGATGATGGACACCGTCCTCAACGTCGGTCTCAACGATGCGTCGGTCCAGGGGCTTGCGGCTCGCGCCGACGACGACCGGTTCGCCTGGGATTCGTACCGGCGGCTGCTGCAGATGTTCGGCAAGACCGTCCTCGGCATCCCGGGCGAGCATTTCGAGGAGCGCCTGGAGGAGGCGAAGCGGGTCAAGGGGATCGAGTCCGACCTCGACCTCGACGTCGACGACCTGCGGTCGCTGGTGGACGAGTTCAAGTCCGTGGTGCGCGCCGATTCCGGCCGCGACTTTCCGCAGGACCCACGCGAGCAGCTCGACCTGGCGGTTCGTGCGGTGTTCGACTCGTGGAACACGGAGCGGGCGCGTATCTACCGGCGCCAGGAGCGGATCTCCGAGGATCTCGGCACCGCGGTCAACATCGTCGCCATGGTCTTCGGCAATCTCGGACCCGACTCGGGGACCGGCGTCGCGTTCACCCGCGACCCCGCCACCGGCCACCAGGGTGTGTATGGCGACTACCTCGCCAACGCCCAGGGCGAGGACGTCGTGGCCGGGATCCGCAACACGCTTCCACTGGCCGACCTGGAGAATCTCGACAAGGCCTCGTACGACCAACTGCTCGACATCATGTCCACGCTCGAACGCCACTACAAAGACCTCTGCGACATCGAGTTCACCATCGAGCGCGGCACTCTGTGGATGCTTCAGACCCGGGTCGGCAAGCGCACCGCCGCGGCCGCGTTCCGGATCGCCAGCGAGCTCGTGGACGAAGGGCTGATCGACGAGAACGAGGCACTCTCCCGCGTCAGCGGTGACGAGCTCGCCCGGCTGCTGTTCCCCCAGTTCGACCCCGCCGCCGACCGCGAGCTGATCGGCAAGGGGATGGCCGCGAGCCCCGGTGCCGCGGTGGGCAAGGCCGTCTTCGACTCGAGGCGGGCCGTCGAGTGGGCGGATCGCGGCGAACCCGTCATCCTGGTGCGCCGCGAGACCAACCCCGACGACCTGGGCGGCATGGTGGCCGCCCAGGGCATCCTCACCTCGCGTGGCGGCAAGACCAGCCACGCGGCGGTCGTGGCCCGCGGCATGGGCCGCACCTGCGTCGTCGGTGCCGAGAGCCTGCGGGTCGACACCGGCGCACGCGAGTTCACCGCTGCGGATGGTGCCCGGGTCGGCGAGGGTGACGTGATCTCCATCGACGGGGGGACCGGTGAGGTCTTCCTGGGTGAGGTCCCGGTCGTGCCCAGTTCCGTCGTCGGAGCACTGGAGGGCAACGAGCCCGAGGGGTTGTCGGACCGGGAGCGGGAAGTGGTTTCGGCCGTCCGACGCGTGATGCAGCGCGCCGACGAACGACGCCGGCTGGGCGTTCGCGCCAACGCCGACACCCCGGAGGATGCTCGCCGGGCGCGGGCGCTGGGAGCCAAGGGGATCGGGCTGTGCCGGACGGAGCACATGTTCCTTGGCGAGCGCCGCAAGATCGTCGAACGGGTCATCCTGGCCCACGCCGAGGACGAGCGTGCGGCCGCCCTCGAGGAGTTGCTGCCCCCGCAGCGTCAGGACTTCACCGAGATCCTCGAGGCAATGGATGGCCTGCCCGTCACCATCCGGCTGCTCGACCCGCCACTGCACGAGTTCCTTCCCGACTACACCGAGTTGTCGGTGCGGGTGGCGCTGGCCGACGCGACGGGGGAGCCGGACAAGGAGGCCACGACGCTGCTCGCCGAGGTCCAGCGCCTGCACGAGCAGAACCCGATGCTGGGCATGCGCGGTGTCCGTCTGGGCCTGGTCGTGCCCGGCCTGTTCGATCTGCAGGTGCGGGCGATCGCCGAGGCGGCGGCTGCGTTGCGCGGGCGCGGCCTCGATCCGCAGCCGGAGATCATGGTCCCGCTGGTCGCCACCGTGCAGGAGCTGGAGACGGTACGCGCGGAGGCCGAGACGGTGCTGACGCAGGTGCCCGGTGCCCCGCCGATCCGGATCGGCACGATGATCGAGGTGCCGCGGGCGGCGCTGACCGCTGACAAGATCGCCGAGTACGCCGAGTTCTTCTCCTTCGGCACGAACGACCTGACGCAGATGACCTACGGGTTCTCGCGCGACGACATCGGCCACTTCCTGCCGCAGTACCTCGAGCAGGGCATCCTGCCGGTCGACCCCTTCGCCCGCATCGACGAG
>DASUYL010000207.1:0-5171 GCA_036377395.1 Jiangellaceae bacterium | reverse complement strand
CCAGGGCGCGGTCGGCGTCGGCGGAGTCGACGCGGCGATCACGCCACGTTCGTAACACAGTGCCGCCATCCCGCGTTGGCGCGGCACCCGCGAGACTGGTGGTCGTGCTCGACGTCACGGTCGCGGAGTTCGAGGAGCTGGTCGCGGAAGCGCTGGACACGATCCCGGCCGAACTGTCCCGGGTCGTCGACAACGTCGTCGTGCTGGTCGAGGACGAAGCGCCGGAGGAATCGCCTGGGCTGCTGGGCCTCTACGAGGGAACGCCGCTGACCGAACGCGACGGGTGGTACGCCGGCGTCCTGCCCGACACGATCCGGCTGTTCCGCCTCCCGATCCTGCGGATCTGCGACACGTACGACGACGTCGTCGACGAGATCCAGGTGACGGTCGTGCACGAGGTGGCGCACCACTTCGGTATCGACGACGACCGCCTGCACGAACTCGGCTGGGACTGACGGGAACGACCCCGGTCTCGTGGACCGGGGCCGCCCGACGTGGAGACGCCTCACCGGGAACGCCTCTCGGCGCAACGGCCGCTCGCAGCGGCTCAAGGTGGGACCCGGGGTTACCGCGGTGCGGCGCCTGACGAGAGTCCTCTCGGACTGTCGCCAAGACCAGAACTTACCCCACCGGGCGGTTGTTCCCCAGCGGTCGGCGTCAGGTGAGGTCTCCGTCACGCCACAGCGCGGCGGCGTGCTCGAGCTCCTGTGCCATCCGGAGGTTGCCCTCAGCCAGCCTGGTCTGTCTGACTGCCTCGTCCTCGTCGGCGCAGTCGTCGGCGAGATACGCGCGTCCGGTGGCAACCACCCGGCAGAACGCGGCGGCTCGTTCGAGCGCGACGGCGAAGTCACCGTCGAACGCGCTGGTCAGGACGGCGTCGCCGAGTTCGGCGACCTCGTGCGGGCCGGGCGGCTCGGCCACGCCGGCCACGATCGTCGACACCTCGGCCACGCGTTGCCCGGCGGCGAACAGGCGCGCGGCCTCGACACCGTCGCGATGCACCCAGGTGCGCAGCAGGTACAGCGACCAGAGCGTGCCGGGGAGGGTGCCGGCACCGGCGTCGCACCACAGAGAGGCGATGTCGTCGATGCCGACGTCGTCGGCGAGGCCCACCAGTCGACGCGTTCGCTCGGGGTCGGGGCCGGTGTCGCGGCCGGCCCGGAGGACCGCGGCCGCAGTGGCATGGGCGATCATCGCCCGGTCGGCGGGGTCGGGGTCACCGGGCAGGTCGGTCCAGTCGGCCCGCAGAACGGGCCGGTCGGGACGGTCCGGCGACTCGGTCACCCCTCCATTGTGTAGCGAACCGTCAGTCTGCCGACAAGGGAACCCGAGGAGCTTCAGCCGATCGGCGTCATCCGGACCTGGTGGCGGTCCGCATCGACGTGCCAGAACCGGGCGACGCGGTGCCCTTCCTCCTCGACTGCCCGCATGTCGGCCTTCGACATCGGCAGGTGCTGCACGGCGACGGTTGCGGTTCCGGCGCCGCCGTCGACGTCGTGGTGCCAGATGGCTCGGACTATCCCGTCCACGAGCACCGAGCCCTTGTACGCCCCCAGCTCGGACGCGAACAGCTGGGCGTTCTCGCCGAACCGGCTGCGGTCGGCGTGGGAGAGCAGCACGTTGTCGTACTCGGGCAGGAACCGTACCGGTGCCGGCGCGTTCGGATCGGGTCGCGGCGCGTCGTGCAGGTCGACGAGCTCTCGTCCCTTCTCGTCGGTGAACGTTCGCAGGTGTGGGCGCAGCCGGTCGACGACCTCGCGGAGCCCGGTCAGACACGACCAGGTCGCGAAGTCTCCGACGATCGCCGGCCCGAAAGCGGCCAGGTACCGGAGTGCGACCTCGTCGATCGTGGCGTCGGTGCGCAGAGACCGGCCGAGCCAGGTGTCGAGAGGAGTCGACGTCACCTGGAGCGTCTTGCCCCAGACACCCCTGGGCGGGATCTGGACGAGGGGCAGGTAGCAACGGCATGCGTAGGCGATGGCGGCGGCCGGAAGGTCGGGGAAGCGATCGGCCAGGGCCGCTCGCAGCTTGCGCCCGGACATCGGCGTCTGTGTGAGCAGCGGGTGCGCGTATGCGAGGACCGGCTCGAGGTCGACGCCGACGAGCTGCGGCGCGTACTCGGGGTGCCGGGCGATCTCCATCGTCATCACGGGCTGGGTGATCGGCCGGAGCAGGAGTGCGTCGTCCGCGGTGACGAGATGGATGGTGGACCGCATGACCGGGATGCGGACGAGCGACCGGTCCTCGACGAGGCGGCCGAGCTGGTGCGGGTCGAATCCGTCGAGGCGGGACCACAGACCGAGATACGGGTCGAGCGGATTCTGCGCCTGCAGGCCGACCAGGTGCTCGACGGCCTCGAGCGGCGACGTCGTCGATCGGGCGAGCAGCAGTTGGCGGGCAAGGGTGGCTCGGTTGAGTGCCCGGTTCGTCAGGAGGTCGCCACTCATCCGGCGCATCCTCGCACCCGCCGCCGACGGCGGGTCTACTCGCAGGGCGGGACGTCGTCGTCGAAGCTGGCCTGGTCGAGCAGGGCGTGCAGCGTCGAGACCGGTACGGCCAGGGACCGGGTCCCGTCCTTCGTCGCCGCGTAGACGACCCCGACGACCTGGCCCGACTCGTCGTACATCGGGCTTCCCGACGATCCGGGCTCCGCGGGTGCGTCGGTGACGACGATCTGGCCGGCATTCGCATCCAGCGGGTCCTCGGCGAAACCCAGGACCGTGCCGGCGCTGGAGGTGAGCCGGCCACCGCCGGGGTAGCCCACGACCTCGACCGGCTCGCCCACGTCGGGGTTCGAATCGGCCAGCGTGACCGCCGCGGGCAGAGCCGAGCGGGTGTGCACGATCGCCAGGTCGGCCACGACGGCGGCTCCCGCCGTTTCGACCAGCAGGTCCTGCCCGTCGTACGTGCTCACCTGCAGGGTGTCCGCGCCGGCCACGACGTGCCGGTTGGTGACGAGGATGTCCTCGGACACGGCAAACCCACTGCCCGTGCTCACGCCGTCACAGCCCACGTTGCGGACTCGGACGGCCACCCGCTCGGTGGTCCGGAACCCGTCTGGTGACAGTGTCGTCGCGCCGGGGGTCGGCGTCGGCGCCGCGGTGGTCTCGCCGATCGCGACCGGATCCGGCATCGGCGGCAGCTCGGGCAGCTCTCCGCAGCCGGCCAGCACGACGGCCGCGCAGAGCGGCACCAGACGCAGCGGTCTCAATCGATCCCCAGCTGGCGTTTGATCTCCTCGCTGCCCGCAAGCGCCTGGCTGCACGCATCGGCGACCTGCCGGGCGAACTCGGAAACCGAGGCGGGGTCGTAGGCCTCGACGTCCTCCAGTGCGGTGATCAGCTGCCCCTGACCGCGGACGCAGACCTCGAGCTGGTTGGCGACGCCGACGACGTCGCCGGCGACAAGGCGGGCCACCTCGCGCTCGTCGGCCGTCTGGGCCTTCTCCTCGGCGAGTTCGGTAATGCGGTCCTGGGCCTCGCGGAGCTGCTCCTCGGTGGCGGCGAGATCGCGTCGGGCCTGGTCGAGGTCGGCAGTCAGCGTGTCGCGCTCGGCGGCCAGGTCGGTCGCAACGGCCGCGAGGCGGTCGGACTCCGCCGTCCACTCGTCCGTCGCCCGCCACAGGTAGGTCGCCAGCGCTGCGGCAGCCACCAGCGCGAGGGCGAGCAGGATCACCGTGGCGATCAGCCAGCGCGGCGTGCGCCGCCGAACCGGGTGGCCCAGTGTTGCGTCGTCGGCGCGCCGCAGCGAGAGATCGATCTCGCGCTCCAGCGCCGCCGTCTGGCGTGCGGCCTGGTCCGCATCGGTCTGCCGCCCATGGCCGCGCGCCTGGTCGGGATGGCCGAGAGGGTCGTTGGGGACCTCGGGCATCGCAGACCACCTGCCCCTCCAGTCCACGATCTACCCGGCAGGCTAACCCGGGCACCGTGGATGCCCGCCGCCTCACCCCCGTCGTTTCCTCGTCAAAGGTCTTACGCCGAAGCGTCGCGGTGCCTAGGGTGGCGACGAAGGCGAGAGCCACGAAGGGATGCCCCCGAATGGGCAGCACGAACAGTCCCTGAACCCAGTGCCGGGGGGTGACGGCACGGTCACCGTGCGCCGCCTCCTGACCGCCGCGTACCCGACGCGAAGGAGGAACCAGTGGCCCGGATCAGCGTCACCGTCGACGGAGTCCGCCACGAGGACGACGTCGAGCCACGAGTCCTGCTCGTCCACTATCTTCGCGACCGCGCCGGGAAGGTCGGCACTGTCGTCGGTTGCGACACCACCAACTGCGGTGCCTGCACCGTCCTGATGGACGGCGTGAGCGTGAAGAGCTGCGCGGTGCTCGCGGTCCAGGCCGACGGCTCCGAGGTGACGACCATCGAGGGCCTGGCCGGCGACGACGGCGCCCTGCACCCGATGCAACAGGCCTTTCACGAGTGTCATGCGCTGCAGTGCGGCTTCTGCACGCCCGGCATGATCATGGCCGCGATCGACCTGCTGTCGAACAACCCCGACCCCAGCGAGCGGGAGATCCGCGAGGGCCTCGAGGGCAACCTGTGCCGCTGCACCGGTTACCAGAACATCGTCCGTGCCGTCGCGCAGGTGGCGAAGGCGGGCGCTGCCGAGGGCGCCGCTGCGTCCCCGGCGGAGGTCTCGGCATGACCACCGTCGCGGACGGACGCGTCAACGAGGTCGGCCAGGCGCGCCGGCGTCGTGAGGACGCGCGCCTGATCACCGGGCAGACCCAGTGGACCGACAACATCACGCTGCCCGGGATGCTGCAGCTGGCGATCCTGCGCAGCCCGGTCGCGCATGCCACGATCACCAACGTCGACGTCTCCGCGGCCCGCGAGCGGCCGGGCGTCGTCGCGGCGTTCAGCGGAGCCGACCTTGCCGGTGACTGGGGAGCGCTGCCGATGGCGTGGACGGTGTCGGACGACCAGAAGACCCCGCCGCACTTCCCGCTCGCCGCCGACAAGGTGCGCTTCGTCGGGGACGGCGTCGCCGTCGTGGCGGCAACCAGCAGGGAAGCCGCCGCCGACGCCCTGGAGGCGATCGAGTTCGAGTTCGACGCCCTGCCAGCGGTCCTCGACATGGAAGCCGCGATGGCCGAGGGCTCCCCGCTGGTGCACGACGACGTGCCGGCGAACCGCTGCTTCACCTGGCAGGAGAGCCATGGCGACTAC
>DASUYL010000206.1:0-9172 GCA_036377395.1 Jiangellaceae bacterium | reverse complement strand
TCCGGAGACGGCTCGAGGTCGAGCTTCTGGAAGACCTGGGCACATGCCGCTTCGACGGTCCGCTGGCTGATCCCGAGTTGGCGGGCGACCCCGGCGTTCGAACGGCCCTCGGCCAGCAGCGCGAGGATCTCCCGCTCCCGAGGTGTGAGACGGGTGAGGGGGGAGTTCGGCCTTCTGCGCCGCATGAGCTGCGAGACGATCGTCGGGTCGATGACGCATTCGTCCTCGGCGACCCGGCGCAAGGCATCGACGAGGACGGCGATGTCGGACACCCGCTCCTTGAGGAGGTATCCGAGCCCGCCCGGCTGATCGGCGAGCAACCGTTCGGCGTAGCGCGGTTCGAGGTATTGGCTGAGCAGCACGACGGCGGTCGCTGGATGTTGCTCCCTGATGCGCCGTGCTGCGACGAGCCCCTCGTCGGTGTGCGTCGGTGGCATCCGTATGTCGACGACGGCCACGTCGGGAGCTTCGAGGGCGACCAGGCGCAGCAGGCTGTCGACGTCGGCGGCCTCGCCGACGACGTCGACAGCCGCGTCGGACAGCAGCCGGGCCAGTCCTGACCGGACGAGCATGACGTCGTCGGCCACTACGACGCGCATGGCAGCACCGCCGTCAGCACCGTGCGACCGTCCTCCGAGGAGAGGCTGAAGTGCCCGCCGAGGGCGCCGATGCGATCGGCGACATCGGTGAAGTCGGAGTCGTCGGTGCTCGTCTCGATGCTCGGCATCTCGATGCAGACGTTGAGCGTCGCCTCGTCCTGGATCACGGAGACTCGTGCGGTGCTGGCCATCGGCGATCGCGCTGTCTGGTCGAGGGCGGTGGCGACCGTGGCGTAGGCGGCCATCGCGGACTCGGCATCGACGGTGTGACAACCGCGGACCTCCAGCATCGTGGTGACATCCGCCAGCTTGACGAGCTCGTCGAGTGCCGCCCGGAGGCCTTCCGTCGCGAGGACGCTCGGAAACAGCCCATGCGTCAGTTGCCGCAGGTTCGTCAGCGCATCGCGCACCGTCGCCTCTGCCCGCGACAGCGGCGCCGAGTCCTGCGGGAGCCGGCTGCGTGCCAGGCTCAGGTGGAACGCGGCACTCACCAGCCGCTGCTGCGCACCGTCGTGGAGGTCGCGTTCGATGCGCTGGCGTTCGGCGTCGGACGTGGCGACGATACGGCGTCGGGAGGCTTGGACGTCGGCGAGGCGCGCCTTCGTGACCGCGGAGAGCTGGGCGTTCCGCAGCGCGAGGCGGTCGGCTGGGGTGATCCCGGCGAGCGCATCGTCGGCGTCCCGGCCTGCAGCGAGCACCAGTCGGAGTACAGGACCCGACGCGTCGGACAAGACGACCGACCTGCCCTGCGGAGACCCGTCACCGACGTCGCGACCCGCCGGATCGATCCACCCCTCGCCGCCGGGAACGGCGAAGTGCACGGCGCGGATGGCGCCACGGAGGTCGTGCAGCACTGTCTCGGGCTCGGAGAGCCGGCGGACGAGCCGGTCGACTGCCATCCGGGACCGCAGTCTTCGCACGGCGACGGCGCAGACCGACCCGCCGACCGCGACGGCCGCGCCGGCCAGGAGCACAACGAACACATCGGCGGTCGGCGGGTCGCTCCAGCGTGCCCACCGTAGTGCCGACCCGACCCCGAGCGCGGCCAGGGCGGCGAGCACGCCAGCCACGATGTGGCCCGGAACGCGCCGTGGCCTCGTCCTCCCCACTGCGAACGCGGCGACGATCGCAGCCGTGACCGTGAGCACGCACGTCGTCATCACCGCCACACGGGTGCTGATGACCTCGTCGGC
Source organism: Jiangellaceae bacterium (assembly GCA_036377395.1). Classification (GTDB taxonomy): domain Bacteria; phylum Actinomycetota; class Actinomycetes; order Jiangellales; family Jiangellaceae; genus DASRTE01. The sequence goes on along the minus strand of DASUYL010000206.1, from coordinate 7,380 downwards.
GAGGGGCCGGACATCCGCGCACGTGCGCGTACACCCAGGATCCTCGAACGGGTCGTAGCCGGCGAGGTGGACGACGGCACCCACGGCGACCAGCAGGTACACCGTGCGCAGGATCGACGACTGACCTGTGTCCGACGGCCAGCGAACGGCGACGTGGGTCGTGCCGGCAATCGCGAGCGGGGCCGCGGCCAGGACGCCCCCACGGAAACCAACGGGCAGCCATGACCATCCCGCCCACAGCGGGAGCAGTAATCCGGCCGTCGTGACCGCCAGTCCGATCGAGGCGTGCGGGTGCTGCGCCCACACGAGCCAAGCGGCCACCGTGATCGACGCGACACCGGCCAGCCCCAGCGCGACCAGCCAGGTCGCCAGCCCGCGCTCGACGGACGTTGTCGGGTTCTCGTTCGCGGCTCCGAGCACGGTCACCGACGCGAGGAGCGTCGTCACGACTGCCGCCGCGACGCCGGCTGGACGCGCTCTCGTCGGTCGTGGTGGCTGTGGTCCGGCGGGGTCCGCCACGCGCCCATTGTGCTCGCACGCAGCCAACTGCGGGACCCGTGTTTCCCGCATCGTGCGACCGTGTCAGCCCCCTGTGCATCGGGGCCCGTGGTCCTTACCGTTCAACCATCACGACATGGTGGAGGCAACGATGAAGGCACGAACGACCCGACGGTGGGCGGAGGTTGCCGCGGTGACCGTCTTCGTGGCCGCATGCAGCGGCGGGGCCGATGACGTCGCCGACAAGTCCGGCACCGACACCGTCGTGCTGCGCCTGGCGACGATCGACTCGGTGAACAACAACGGCCAGTCCTACGGCCCGCAGGCCTTCGTCGACGCCCTCGAGCAGGTGTCGAACGGCCGCGTGAAGGTGGAGGTGACGGAGACCTACGACGACGGTGCCGCCGACGCGGAGTCGAACCTGGTCGAGGCGATCGCGTCCGGTGAGCTCGACGGGGGGTGGCCGTCGACACGCGCCTTTGCCGAGGCCGGGATCCCCGGCCTCAAGGCGGTGGAGGCGCCGATGACCATCACCAGCTACGACGCGGAGAAGGCGCTCGTCTCCGGACCGGTCGCCGACGAGCTCCTCGCTCAGCTCGATGGCACGGGAGTCGTGGGCTTGGGGCTCGCCGTGGGCCCGCTGCGCCGGCCGTTCGCCGCCGACGCGGCACTGGTCGGGCCGGAGGACTGGCAGGGGGCCCGCTTCCGTGTCTACAACTCGCCGGTCCAGGCTGATGCCGTGCGCGCCCTCGGCGGGGAACCGGTGAACCTCAGCTTCGAGTGGATGAACGAGGTCAGGGCCGGATCCCTACGCGGCGCCGAGTTCGACATCGCCCAGTACGCCGCGAGCGGTTTCGCGACCGAGGCCGGCAACGTCACCGCCAATGTGGTGCTGTGGCCGAAGGTGTTCGTGCTGAGCATCAGCCAGGAGCGGCTCGATGCGCTCAGCGACCAGCAGCGCGAGTGGGTGCACGAGGCCGCCGAGCAGGCGGTGCAGGCGTCGGTCGACGCGACCTACGACGAGACGACGCCCGCCCGCGAGCTGTGCGACAACGGTGTGCGCTTCGTCAATGCCAGCCCGGAACAGATCGCTGCCCTCCGCAGCGCGTTCACGCCGGTGGTCGAGCAGCTGGCCGACGACCCGGCCACCGGACCGCTGCTCGAGCAGGTCCAGGGCGTCGCCGCCGAGCACGGCAGGCCCGACGTGCCCGACGTCCCCGGAGGCTGTCGGGCGGCTGCTCCTGAGGACGAGCTCGGTCCCGTTCCCGAAGAGGTGTCCTCGCTCCCGGACGGTCTGTACCGGGTCGAGATCACCCTCGCCGACGTGGAAGCGGCCGGCGCCAGCAACGGTCCGGGCTTTACCGGCACGTGGACGCTGGAGGTGAGCGACGGGACCTACGCGATGACCTGCACGCCGCTCGAGGACCCCGGACGCGACTGCGGGAACACCGTCACGGACGACGTGCTCGACGCCGGCTACCTCCGTGGGACCGGCGATGCGGTGTACTTCGTCTACGACGCCGAGCTGCACTCCCAGCTCAGCGGCTGCGAACTGCCCTGCACACCGATACCGACCCATCGGGTGACCTGGGCGCTGGACGGAGACAGCCTGCAGTTCAGCGAGATGCGCGGCTTCGCTCTCGAGAAGGTGCTCAAGCCGTGGCAGAAGATCGGCTAGCCGGGATCGTCGCCGTCACGGTCGTGCCGGCTCCGGGTGGGCTCTCCACCCGGAGCCGGCCCCCGCGTGCGGCCAGCCGATCGGCAAGGCCTTGCAGACCCGAGCCGGACGGGTCGGCGCCCCCGCAACCGTCGTCGGCGACCGTGACCATCACGGCATCGGCGACCTCGTTGATCGCGATGTCGATCTGGGTCGCCGTCGCGTGCTTGACGGCGTTGGTCAACGCCTCGGAGCACACGTAGAACAGCGTTGCCTCCGTGTCGGGATCGCTTGCCGCAGCGGGCGAGGCCGTCACCGTGACCGGCGCGGGGCTTCGGCCGGCCAGCGCCTCCAGCGCCTGACAGAGCCGGCCCCCTCCCAGCCGTGCGGGCGGGACTCCAGCGACGAGAGCGGCGATCTCGTCGGTCGCCGCGGTGGTCTCCTGGACGACCACCGCCAGGGCGTCGAGCGCCTCATCGCCCGCGTTCGGTGCTCCCAACGCGCGCAGCTCGGACGCCGCTTGCTGGAGGGGGATCACGACCTCGCCGCGCAGGCGCGCCGCCGTGGCGGCGCGTTGACGGTCCCCTGCCTCCATCAGCCTCCGGCGGGCGGCCTCCAGATCGTCGAGCTGCGACCGCAGCTCCTCGTGAAGCTCCAGGTTGCGCACCGTCAGCGCCACCGCCGCCGAAACCGCTGCAGCCGTCGGTGGGTCGTCCAGTGCCCCTGACCGGTGCTCGACCGCTCCCAAAGGCCTCGTGGCTTCTGCGACGTACAGCCAGCGTCTGTTCCCGAGCGCGCCGGCGGCCCGGCGGCCCTGGCTGTCGACGTAGCCCACGTCGTCTCCGTGCCAGCGGTACAAACGAAGCTGCGGGTCGGCCAGCGCGCTCCCGAGAACTGCGCTCAGTCCGTCGAGCCCCACAAGGCCCTCGTCGCTCAGGAGCCTGTCGGCCAGCTCCGCCCGGTTGGCGACGACCGCTCTCGCCGCGATGAGATACCCGATCGCCACCACGAGCAGGACGAGCTCATAGGCGACCAACGCGCGCGTCGGGTCGAAGGCATCCCGGTTGTAGCGAGCAGCCGACCAGGACGCGGCGAGCACCGCCGCGACGCCGGCCGCCGCCGCAGCCGGGAACCAGGCGGCGACCGGATCGAAACGCACGTTCACCAGCGCCACGCCGGCAACGCAGGCGAACATCATGGCGACGCCCACCTGCGAGACGAGCAGCAGGCCGACCGGCACGGCGAGACCAGCCAAGAGCCAGCGCGCGGCGCCGTGCATCCGTCCCGCCGGAAACGCCAACAGCGCGATCACGAGTGCCGCCTGGTGCAGCAAGCGGGCGGTCGGCTCGAACGAGGCGATCAGCCACGAGGCACCCACAGCCGCGAACAGGACGCGCTCGACCGTCGGACCGGGCGCCCACGCTCCAGCGACGATGAACGACAGTCCGACGGCGACGTCCGAGACGATCAACCATGCGCTCGCAGCCGGCGCTCCACTGTCGGCACGTACTGCCAGCAGGACGAGTGCGCCAACCACCAACGCGCCGACCGCTCGAGCGGCCCAGGCTCGCCGAAGCCCTCCGTGGCCTTCGGCACTCGCGACAATTCGTGACATCGAGCCAGCCCGCAATCGAGATCGCTGTCCGATGGGAAGCCTACGAGCATCGTCCGTGCGAGGTCTCAGAGCATCGGCCGCGGCATTGACTGGCCCAGGTAGGCGATGGCGCTCTCCAAGAGCCGAACGCCCCGGCGTGTGGTCTCGTCGTTGGAGGGGTGGCGAGCTTGCGAGCGTCCGAGACCCAAGGCATGGGTCAGGGTGTCGGCATCGTGGCGGGCCATGCGCAGCAGCGCGAGCGCCTCGTCGGGCAGGTCGAGCTGCTCGTCGTTACTGGCCACCTGGCGGCTGTGCTGCCACACGCGCTGCGCGACCTCCAACGGCGCCCGACGTGGGGAATGCGTTGGCCGCGGATCGGAACCGTTCCGTGGGACGTCGACGACCGGGCCCGGACTGTCGGTCCTCACGACGTGTCGCCGTAGCGGCGCTGGCGTACTGCGCCGTTCGGGACTGGGGGGCGACCGAACAGGCTGGCTCGACAAGGCGGGCATACCCACCAGTCCGGCCGGGCCGGTGCATAGAGGGTCGGATCGCCGCCGAACATCAATCGGCACCGGCCGCACTGCAGGGGCGGCGGCGCAGGGTCGCCGGACGTCAGTTCGGCGTCCGGTTCGACGGCAGCGCGTTCGGCGGCGTCGACCACGGGGTGAGGTTGTGGGGCTTGGAGCATGACGCCTCCGCTGGTGAGAGCTCAGCGGAGGCGTCGAGCCTTCGCGGTGCCAGGTCGGGGCCCACCCACGCCGACGCGGCGTCCGGTCGGGGGTGGTGAGCCATGGCTGTCTTGCGTCAGTGAGCGGTACGTGCCCGCCAGTAGCGGTAGCCGAGCCCGACACCAACGATGGCGAGGATCGCGACGAGGATCTCCATGGCCAATTTCCCTTCTTTGCTGCTGGAGCCGGCCGTGAAGTCGGTCAGCTCCAGCGCTTGCCTTCACCGTACCCATGAAGTATGAAACATGCAATTTATTTCTGGAATTGAAAGGCTATAGTGTCGCCATGGCGAGTTGGAGCTTCCTCACCAACCATGCCCGGGCGCTGCTGTGCATCGCCCACGATCCCGGGGCGCGCCTGCGTGACATCGCTGCGAAGCTGGACGTCACCGAGCGCAGCGCCCACGCCATCGTCACCGACCTCGTGGACGCCGGTTACGTGATCAAGGACAGAGACGGTCGGCGCAACCGGTACCGGATCCAAGGGCATCTGCCACTCCGCGACCCGATCAGCGCTCAACGGCCCATCGGCGAGATGCTCGACCTGCTCGTCGGCGACGAACGAACACCGGGGCGCTCACCACGAGGGATCGACCGGTGAACCCGCGCGTCGGTGTCGGCGTACGCGGGCTCACGTTGGTCACGCACCGCATCCGGAGATGAGATGCTGGTCGGGATGAGCCACCCTGAGCGCAGCCCGATGACGGTGCGCGCCCGGCGTGAGCCACCGCGGTTTCGCCTCGTGGCGGTTCGCCGCGTCGAACCCATGACTCCCCGCATGGTCCGTGTCACGTTGGCGGGCCATGAGCTCGAAGGTCTGACCGTCGAGCATCCGGCCGCGAGCGTGCGGCTCCTGCTCCGGCCGCCTGACGCGCAAGAGCTCCTCATACCGACGTGGCACGGCAACGAGTTCCTGCTGCCCGACGGTCGACGACCCGCCATCCGGACCTTCACGCCACGCCTCGTCGGCTCCGAGCCCGCCGAGCTCGATCTCGAGATCGTCATCCACGATGGTGGCGTTGCGTCCGAGTGGGCGGAGACGGCCGAGCCCGGCGAGCCGGCGGCCATCTCGGGTCCCGGCCGCGGCTACGCCATCGACCTCGATGCCCGCGCCTTCCTCCTGGCCGGTGACGAGACCGCGATCCCCGCCATCAGTCAGCTGCTCGAGGCCCTGCCCGCCGACAGGCCGGTGCAGGTACACATCGAGGTCGCACACCCTGACGCCCAGCTCCCGCTGCCCGCCCATCCGCGCTCGACCGTCGAGTGGTGCGACCTGCCGCCCGGTGCGACTCGCGGCGATGCGCTCGTCGCCGCCGTCCGCAGCGCGGACCTCGCCCCGGGCACCCGAGTGTGGGCGGCCGGCGAAGCCGCGGCGGTGCAGCGCATCCGACGCCACCTCTTCGTCGACCGAGGGCTGCCCCGCGCCCACACCACGGTCCGCGGCTACTGGAAGCACGGCCGTCGTGCCGACACCGAAGATGACGCCTGACCGTCCCACGACGCGGCGCGCTGAACCCTCAACTCCCCCTTCAGGACGGCGGCGCGGGAGACGGACGGTCGAGCGCTGCCGCAGCCAGGGTGCCGTCGATGACGTCGCGGGCGACGTCGACCAGTCGAAGGTTGTGGTTGCGGGCGTGGCTGCGCAACGTCGAGAAGGCCTGCTCCATGTCGACGCCGGAACGCTCGGCAACCATTCCCTTGGCTTGCTCGATGACGATGCGGCTGTTGAGCGCGTGATTGAGCTGCTCGTTGATGAGCTGGGCCTCGAGTGTGGCGCGGTGCTGGAGGATGGCGATGGTGGCCACATCGGCCATCGCCTGGGCGGCGGCGACGTCGGCGTCTCGCATCTCGCCCGGCTCGATGTGAAACAGGTTGAGGGCGCCGATCACGGCGCCTCGCAGCCGCATGGGCAAGGCGTGCACCGAGTGGAAGCCGGCGGCGAGCGCCTCGGCCGCGAAACGGGGCCAGCGGCCGTTGACCGTGGCCAGGTCCTCGTTCACGACCGGCTGGCCAGTTCGGTAGCAGTCCAGACAGGGGCCTTCCTGGGATTGCAGCTCGAACAGCTCGAGCACACGAACGGCCTCGCTGGACGACGCCATCACCCGGAGGTCGCCTTCCGGTGCGACCAGCATGAGTCCGGCTGCCCCGACATCGAGCACGTCGACGCAACCGTCGGTGAGCACGGTCAGCAACTCGACCACGTCGAAGTCCGCCACGAGCGCGTCGGCCAACTCCACGAGCGTCCTGGCCAACAGCGTTTCTCTCGGCATCGGACCCCCAATCACCTCGGTCTCGACCGTGTGGCCGTCCCCTGGCCCGGGGAGGGTGACTCCGACTGCATGATACGACCGCGGAGGCTCGCTGGCGGCGGCCTTGCGCGGTGGTGCGCCGTCACGGCCCAGGGTCCTGGTCGCCGCGTCGGGCATCGAGGCGCAGCTTTCTGGCCACCACGTCTCCCGCCACCTCGGAAAGGGGACGGTCGTTGCCGAAGGCGTACGCCCTCAGCCGTATGAGAGCTTGGCCGACGCTGACGTCGAGCTGGGCGGCGACCATGCCGGAGGCCTGGTGCACCACGTAGTGGAAGTCGGCGCCCGCCCCCAGTTCGGCGGACAGCTTCCCGGGCGGTCCTTTCGCCTGCAGCACGAGGACTGCCTGGGCGGCGACGCCGGCCATGACCAGCGCGTCGGCGTGCTGAACGTCGGTGAGCGGCCCCGGCTGGTCACAGTACAGGTTGAGGGCCCCGAGGCGGACCGCGCCGACTTGGAGGGGGAAGCCGAAGACGGCCCGCACGCCCGCCTCGATGGCTGGGCCGGTGAAGGCGAGCCACCGGGGCGTGCCGGGGCTGGCCAGATCCGGTTCGAGCACGGGCCGGTCCTGGTGGTAGGCGTCCACGCAGGGGCC
>DASUYL010000205.1:0-16460 GCA_036377395.1 Jiangellaceae bacterium | reverse complement strand
ACCGGTTCACCCGACCCGTCGGCATGCACGCTCTCCACGTACCGGACGTGATAGCCGACCGTGTCGGCGCCGTTGACGTCGAATACCACCCGGTCGTAGCACTCGTGCCGGCCGGAGCGGACGCCGTAGATCTCCGCACCGGTGTACGGGGCGCTTTCCTTCATGCTGGTACCCCACGTCGCGATCTCGGCGCAGACCGGGACACGAGAACCGGCGGAATCAGGTGCCGCCGAGGGCGAACCGACCGAACCAGGTGCCGCCGGGGCCGGTGAGCTCTGCGGATTGGATGCATTGGGGACTGGCGAGCCCCCGGCGTCCGAACCCACGACGGTTACCCGGTCCGCGCTCGAGCCGTCCTGACCACTCTCACCGCCGGAGCAGCCCGATGCCCAAGCGCCGACAGCGGCCGCGAGCGCTACCACCGCCGCACCCCTTCTCCCACTCCACATGACGGTCACGTCCCCACCGAGCGGCGGCCCCCATGACCGCATTCGGCAAGAAGACGCTTTACCGCGAAGCGCGGTTTACCCGCGAGCGCGTCCGATACTCACCGAGCCGGCGAGGCTGCTGAGCAGGCCCGACGAACGCCGCCTCCGAGAAACCGACGGCGAGGACCAGCACCCGCCACGCCCATCCCTTGGCCGCGGACGCTTCAGTCGAAGACCTTGCCGGGGTTGAGGATCCCGGCCGGATCCATGATCTGCTTGATGTCGCGGTGCAGCCGCATCGCGACCGGCCCCACCTCACGGGTCAGCCACTCCTTCTTGAGCACGCCGATGCCGTGCTCGCCGGTGATCGTCCCGCCGAGTTCGAGCCCGAGGTCCATGACCGCACCGAAGGCGGCCTGCGCGCGGCGGGCCTGATCGGCGTCGGCCGGGTCGAAGACGACGGTCGGGTGCATGTTGCCGTCTCCTGCGTGTCCGACGACTCCGATGACGACGTCGTGTGCCGCCGCGAGCTTCTCGACACCCTCGAACAGATCGGCGAACCGGGTCAGTGGGACGCACACGTCGTCGATCATCGTCGTACCGAGCCGTTCCAGGGCTAGCAGCGCGACCCGGCGGGCCTCCAGCAGCATCTCCCCCTCGGCCGGGTCGGACGTCACGGCGACCTCGGTCGCCCCGGCCGCGTCACACAGCGACCCGATCTCGGCAATCTCCGCGACCGCGGACGAACCGTTGTCCGACTGCGCCAGCAGCATCGCACCAGCGTCGGCCGGTAGGTCCATCCGCTTCCACTCGTTCACGACCCGGATGCAGGTCGCGTCCATGACCTCGAGCAGGCTGGGCACGTGACCACCGCCCATGATGGCGGTGACCGCCCTCGCCGCCGCGACGGGTGAATCGAAGACCGCCGCCATCGTGTGCGGCTGGTCCGCCTGCGGTCGCAGTGCGAGCGTCGCCTGGGTGATCACTCCGAGGGTGCCCTCGCTGCCGACGAACAGCTTGGTGAGGTCGTAGCCGGCGACACCCTTGACGGTCCGGCGCCCGGTAGCCACGACCTCGCCCGAGGCGAGCACCACTTCCAGGCCACGCACGTAGTCGGAGGTGACGCCGTACTTGACGCAGCACAGCCCGCCGGAGTTGGTCGACAGGTTCCCGCCGATCGAACAGAACTCCCAGCTCGACGGGTCCGGCGGGTAGAACAGGCCGTGCTCGGCGACGGCGCGCGAGAAGCCGGCATTCATCACACCAGGCTCGACGACGGCCAGCCGGTTCGCCCGGTCGATCTCGACAATGCGATCCATGTGCTCGAGAGAGAGCACGATGCATCCGTCGATCGCGTTGGCCGCTCCGGACAGGCCGCTGCGGGCGCCTTGGGGAACGACCGGAACCCCGAGCGCGGAGGCTGTGCGCAGGGCGTGCTCGACGTGTGCACGCTCGCGCGCCAGGACGACCGCCACCGGATGGCCGGCCGGGCAGAACAGCGCCTTGTCGAACCGATACGACTCCATCCGGTTCGGGTCGTCGACCAGGGCGCCCTCCGGCAGCCCAGCACGCAACTCGGCGACCACGTCGACCACACCGGCAGGCTACTGCGGGCGCCGGCCGCACCGTTCACAGCAGGCGCGGCCGGCCTCCCTGACCTCGCCGGCTCAGGCAGCCGTCACCAGGTGGTCGGCCTCACCGGGTCGCGCAGCCAGATGTCGAAGAACTCGTCGAGATCCTGGCCGGAGACCTCCTCGAAGACGGCTTGCAGGTCTTCGGTCGTCGCCGTCGAGTCGTTGTAACGGCTCACCCACTCCTGTGCCCCGGCGAAGAAGGCGTCGTCGCCTATCTTCACCCGCAACGCGTGCAGAGTCGCCGCTCCCCGGTCGTAGATCGGGTCGAGGAACAGGCCGAACGGCCCCGGATCGGCGACCACCACCTCCCAGAACGGGTCGTCGGCAGGGATGGCCATGACGTCGTCGAAGGCCTCCTGCGCGGTGGTTCCGCCGCTGTGCTCACTCCACAGCCACTGCGCGTAGCTGGCCCAGCCCTCGTTGAGCCAGATGTCCTGCCAGCGCTCCGGGCTCACAGCGTTGCCCAACCACTGGTGGGCTAGTTCGTGTGCGACGGTCGATTCGCGGGCGACCCGGGAGTACACGGGCCGGGTCTGCGTCTCCAGCGCGTAGCCGACGCTGTCATCGTCCACAATCGAGCCGTAGGAGTTGAACGGGTAGTCGCCAAAGGTGTCCTCGAAGAACGCGATCATGTCCGTCTGGAGGGCGAGGCTGGCATCTGTGGTGGCCGCGTTTGCCGGCGTCAGCCCGTCGTCGATTGCATCGATGATCGGCAGCCCGCCGTCCGCCGCAGAGAATCGCAACTCGTAGTCACCGACCGAGGCAGTCGTGAGATAGCTGGCCTGCAAGTCTGGCGCGTTCCAGAACCAGGTGGTCCAGCCGTTCTCCGTGATCGGCTCCGCCTCGGGCAGCCCGTTGGCAACAGCGACCTTCCCCTCGGGGACGGTGATCTCGAAGCTGTACGTTGCCTTGTCGGTCTGATGGTCGCTGACCGGGTACCAGGTCATCGAGCCCTCGGGCTCGCCGACGACCATCGCGCCGTCGCGAGTGGTCACCCAGCCGTAGAGCACACCTTCGATGTCCGTGGGCCGGATCGTCTCGCCGCCGTAGGTGATGACCACCCGGGCAGACTCGCCCTCCTTGATCTTGGGACGGGGCTGGATCGTCAGCTCCCACACCCGGGCATCGTCATCCTGAACGTGCCAGTACGCTGCTCCCTCGACCTCTGCGCCGGGCGCAGGTGGTGTCACCTCGCTGGCCGGCTTGCCGTTGATCGTGACCGCCTGTACCCCTAGGCCGCGCAGGTCGAGGTTGAAGCGGTCCAGGTCCTGGGTGGCGACCAGGTCGATCGTGGCCACGCCGTCGAGCTGGCCGACGATCGGCGCCGGCGCGGGCGGCGGCGGTGTGTAAGTGATGTCGAGGTCATAGTGCTCAACGTCGTAGCCGCCGTTGCCGGCGAAGGGGAAGTATTCGTCGCCCGCGCCACTGGCACCGGCGGAGTACCGCGGTGCTCCCGCCTGTCCCGGCGCCCCGAGCGCACCCGCGGGCAGCGCCAGCGCGGCTCCACCGGCGAGTATCGCAGTGACGAGAATCCGAGTACGAGCGTTCACAGTGAACCGCCTCCTCCGCGCCGGGCTGGCCACAGCCTAGCCGCAGAGGACCCACTGACGGCTCAGTATCACCCGCGCTCCAACCGTTCGGCCTGCGTCGCCACCCACTGCTCGGCAACTCTGCGCCTGTGCATCAGAGATTGCCGCGCAACTCCTGTTCACGCTCGATCGACTCGAACAGCGCCTTGAAGTTGCCCTTGCCGAACCCGAGCGAGCCGTGCCGCTCGATCAGCTCGTAGAAGACGGTGGGCCGGTCACCGATCGGCTTGGTGAAGATCTGCAGCAGGTAGCCGTCCTCGTCCCGGTCCACCAGGATGCCGCGCTTCTTCAGCTCTTCGACCGGGACCCGCACCGCGCCGATGCGGGCACGTAGCTGCGGGTCGTCGTAGTAGGTGTCGGGGGTGTCGAGGAACTCCACCCCCTCGGCCCGCATGGCGTCCACCGACCGCACGATGTCGTTGGTCGCCAAGGCGATGTGCTGGCAGCCGGGCGAGGCGTAGTACTCCAGGTACTCGTCGATCTGTGACTTGCGCTTGGCGACCGCGGGCTCGTTGAGGGGGAACTTGACCCGGTGGTTCCCGTTGGCGACGACCTTCGACATCAGCGCGGAGTAGTCGGTGGCGATGTCGTCGCCGATGAACTCCGCCATGTTCACGAAGTTCATGACGCGGTTGTAGAAGGCGACCCAATGGTCCATCCGGCCGAGCTCGACATTGCCGACGCAGTGGTCGATGGCCTGGAACAGACGCTTGGGCGCACCGTCGCGTTGGACGAATGTCGACGCCCGCGCCACGTAACCGGGCAGGTAGGGGCCGGAGTAGCGCGACCGATCCACGAGCGTGTGCCGGGTCTCGCCGTACGTGGCGATGGCGGCCGTCCGAACCGTGCCGTTCTCGTCGGAGACGTCCTGGGGATCGTCGAGAACCGTCGCGCCCTGCGCTCGGGCGTGCTCGATGCACTTGTCGACGTCGGGCACCTCCAGGGCCAGGTCGACCACGCCGTCGCCGTGCACGCGGTGGTGGTCGAGCAGCGCGCTGTCCGGTGCCACGCCGCCCATCAGAACGAATCGCGCCGAGCCGCTGCGGAGGACGTACGCCTTGTGGTCGCGGTTGCCGGTCTCGGGCCCGGAGTAGGCGATCAGCTCCATGCCGAACGCCGACTGGTAGAAGTGGGCCGCCTGGGTGGCGTTACCGACGACGAACACCACCGCATCCATCGCGGTGACGGGGAACGGGTCAGTGCTCTCGTCGTACTCGACCAGGCCGACGAGTTGCTTGAGCTGCTCGAGGTCGAGATCGGCCGCATGCTCCTCCGGCGTGAGCGTGGGCGACGCATCCGTCGTGGTCATGCCAGGCAATCTGCCGTTCTGCCATGGATCGGGCAAGACCGGATGCCCACGGTGGTCAGCCTGTACGATTTGGACATTGACCTGCGTGTAGGGATGTGCAGATTGTCTACAGTCGTGGATACACTCGACAGCCGGATCCTGCAGTTGTTCACCGCCGAGCCCAGGGTCGGCGTACTGGAGGCCTCGCGCCGGCTCGGCGTCGCCCGTGGCACCGTGCAGGCGCGCCTGGACAAGCTGGCCGCCTCGGGCGTGATCCGTACTCTGGCACCCAGCCTCGATCCGGGGGCCATGGGCTACCGCGTCACGGCGTTCGCGACGCTGGAGATCCGGCAGGGCGGGCGAGGACCGGTCGCCGACCATCTGGCGCGCATACCGGAGGTCATCGAGGTCCACACCATCACCGGGCCGGGCGACCTGCTCTGCCGCATCGTCGCCCGTGACAACGACGACCTGCAGCGGGTCATCGACGACCTGGTGAGCGACGACGACGTCGTGCGCACATCGACCCTGATCGCCCTCTCGACGGTGGTCGGTCCACGGGTCATGCCACTCGTCGCCGCGGCCGCCGGAGAATCCGGCTCCGCCCCCCTTGCCGAACGCGGGGGTCGTGCGGGTTGAATGTACGCCGATGTCCACCTACGCGTCCCCGAGGTCCGTCGTCGCGACCCTGGTGGCCGCCGCTGCCGTGGGATTCGGTGGCGGTGCCTTCGCCGGCAACTCCATCAGCGATGCCGGGACGCCCACGACGGTGGCGACGACACCGGCCACCACCCCGACCGAGAGCGCGACGCCCGCCAGCACGATCACACTGACCGCCGATCAGTCCAGCGTCGCGGCCAGCGAGCGTATCGACATGTCCGGCCGGCTCCAGCCGCCTGTGGCCGGAGTCGAGTTGACGGTCGAGCGCAGCCTGAACGGCAGCGAATGGGATACCTTTCCGGACTCGGACGATCCGGTAACGGTGACCACCGACGACAACGGTGAGTTCCGCACGTACGTGCAGACCAGTCGCAACGGTGAGAACCAGTTCCGGGTCGTCGGTCAGGTCGGCGACGAGTTCCTCGAGTCCGAGCCGGTGGTCGTCACCATCAGCTGACGCACGCTCACCGCAGGCGGCGAGCGACCTCGCCGGCCGCAGCGACCACCCGAGGTCCGGCAGTGGCGACGTCGAGCCCGGTCAACGCCACCACCCCGACGCTCGCCTCGATGTTGGGGACGCCCGCAACCGCCGCCGCCACGCCTTGTGCACCCGGCTGTAGCTCGCCCTCGCTGACCAGGAACGACAGATCTCCGGCGCGGCCGGCCAGGATGGCCCGGCCGGCCGCGCCCCTGCGCAGATCGTGGCGGGACCCGACGCGGTACGCCACGTGGAAATCGGTCCAGGTCGGCTCGACGACCGCGACGGCCAACGCCTCACCGCCGTCGGCCACGGTGAGGTGAGCGGTGGCGCCGACCTCCTCGGCCAGCGCGCGCAGCACCGGCAGCGCGGCATGCCGCAGCAGGGGATGTACGCGACCGGCCAGCGCCAGGATTCCGAAGCCGAGGGAGAGCCGCCCGGTGTCGGCCCGGCGGAGGAAGCCGTGCTGTTCCAGCGTCGTCGCCAGCCGGTAGACGACCGTTCGGTTCACGCCAAGTGCGGTGGCGGCTTCGTTGACCGTCAGACCACCGGAGGCGTCGGCAACCAGCGCCAGCAGCCGGATTCCCCGGTCGAGGGTCTGGGACGTCTCGGCCGCCACGCTGTCGATGCTATCGCCGTGATCATGGCGGGGACCCACAGTCCGCCCGGGCCGCAGGGCCGATGCCATCACCCGGAATCGCTCAGCGCTTGTGTTCGGCGACCTGCTTCTCGTATGACACACGGACCTCGTCCATGTCCAGCGCGCGCACCTGTCCGATCAGGTCCTCGAGCACAGCGGGCGGCAAGGCGCCGGGCTGACTGAACACCGGGATGCCGTCGCGGTAGATCACCAGCGTCGGGATCGACCGCACGCCGTACATCGCAGACAGCTCGCGCTGGTCCTCGGTGTCCACCTTGGCGAACGTGACGTCCGAGTGGTGTTCGGACGCCCGCTCGAACACTGGTGCGAACCGCAGACACGGACCGCACCATCCGGCCCAGAAGTCGATCAGAACGATGCCGTCGGCAACCGTCTCGTCGTGGTTCATGTTCGTCATGGTCACTGTGGCCATGGAATCAGCGTGCTCCTCGGGTTGGTCTCGAAGACGTAACACATGTCGGTCACGCAGGATTCCCATGACGGCGTACGACAACCGGTTCACCGGCCGGAAGAATGCACTTGACCGGTACAGAAGCATGCGGTTACTGTAGCGGTACAGAAGAGACGCAATCGAGGGAGTCCGTCGTGGACAATCTTCCCATCGCCATGATCATCGCCCAGGACGCCATGTCCCGCACGATCGACAGCGCCCGGTTGGATGCCCCCGTCGTGCCCTACGTCGCACCCGCTCGTCCCCGTAGGCGGACCGACCGCACCAGGGCGGCGCTGGCCGGCATGCTCCAGCGCGCGGCCGACGTCGTCGCGCCGGGCGAGTGCAGCCCGGCCACCCACTGACCCGACCTTCTCTGCTCGAGACGGGGGGCGGTGGCGCGGTGGCGAAGGCGACGCTGCAGACAGTCGCCGACCGGGTTGGCGTGAGCCGCATGACGGTGTCCAACGCCTTCTCCCGGCCGGATCAGCTGTCCTCCGACCTGCGCCGGAAGATCCTCGACGCGGCCGCTGACCTCGGGTACGTGGGGCCCGATCCAGCAGCCAGGGCTCTTGCCCGGGGCGCCACCGGCGCGGTCGGCGTGCTGCTCACCAATTCTTCGCTACGGTTCGCGTTCTCCGACGAGATCGCGACCAGCTTCCTCGGTGCCATCGCCGAGGAGCTCGCCCCCACGGGCCTCGCGCTGACGTTGCTCACCACCTCGACCGGACCGGCTGGTGTGGTGCCTGCCCGTGACGTGGCCATGGACGGCGCGCTGGTGTACTCCTGCGAAGCCCGGACGCCGGCGCTGGACTGGCTGATCCGTCGCCGGCTCCCGCTCGTGTTCGTCGACCAGACGCCGGCCCCGGGCATCCCGAGCGTCAACGTCGAGGACCGGTCGGGAGCTCGGGCGGCAGCGCAGCACCTGGTCGACCTCGGGCACCGGCGGGTGGGCATCCTCACCGCAGGCGCCGACGGCCCGTATGGGCTGGTCGCCGATCCGTTCGCGGGCCGGGCAGCGTACGCGCCGAGGCGGCGCATGCTCGGCTGGCACGATGCACTCGAACGCGCCGGTATCCGGCCGACCGTGGTCCGTCAGTCGGCGTACTCCGACCGGGTCGACGACGGTGCCCGCCTGCTGCTGGACACCGAGGAGCCGCCAACGGCGGTGCTGTGCTTCTCCGACGCGATCGCTGCGGGCGTCGTCCGCAGCGCAACGGACCTGGGGCTCCGGGTGCCCGCGGACCTGTCCGTCGTCGGCTTTGACGACAACCCACTCGCCGCACGGATGCGGCCGGCCCTGACCACAGTGCGCCAGGACGTCACTGCGAAGGGCCGCGCCGCCGCAGCCGCGCTCACCGCGGCGATCGAGCGCCACCGGGACGGAGCGGCGGGTCGGGCACGGCACATTCGGCTGCCAACCGAACTGGTCGTGCGCGACAGCACGGCACCGCCCACCGCGATGTCAGCACCCGGATCGTGATCAGCGCACGTCCGAAACCACGGGCTCCGCTCGGGCATCGGGCACACGGACGCGGCCTGCTGCCCAGGCGCCGAACAGCGCCAGGGCCGCCATGACGGCCAGGATCGCCGCGAAGACACCCGCACTGGTGTGACCGCCCGGGTCGTGCGCCGATCCGAAGATCACACCCGCCAGGCCGATGAACGTGATCGAGAACAACGCGTCCGACAGCTGCAGCGAGGCCGAGTTCGCGCCGTGGTCCTCCACCGGCGAGAGCTCGAAGAGCAGGACGCCGACACTGGCCATCGCCATGCCCATGCCCAGCGCGCCGACCACCCAGGCGAGGCCGGCGATGAGCACGGGGACGCCGGGGACGAGGACGAGACCCAGTCCGGTGATCCCGGTGGCGACGAGCACCGCCCCACGCCGGACCAGACGGTGCCGGGGAACCGTGAGGCCCGGCCGGCCCTGGTACCACGAGCCGGTCGCCCAGCCCAGTGCCCCACCGGTCAACGCCAGCCCGGCCAGCGTCGTCGACAGGCCGCGCTCCTCGACCAGCATGAGCGGCAGGAACGCCTCGGCGCCGAAGAACGCAGCGGCCAGGACGCCGCGCATCGCGACCACCGTGGGCAGGCCGCGGCGGAAGACCAGGGTTCCCACCGGTAGAAGCCGCGGCAGGCTCGGCACCAGCAACGCGAGCGCGATCAGCACGAGGCCGGCCGCGACGAGATCGGCTCGCATGCCGGCCACCTGGAGAACCCCCATGCCGACCGACGCGGCCAACGCCATGCGTAGCCTCCCCCGGCGGATCGACGGGCCGGCCGGTGGCGGGCCGTCGTGTGTGGTGACCGACGGAAGCGCGATGACGACCGGGACGACGGCCAGCGGCGCGATACCCAGGAACACCAGCCGCCAGGTCAGGTGATCGGCCAGTGTGCCGGCGACGAGTGGCCCGACGATGGACGGCACGACCCAGGCTCCGGACAGGGCCGCGAAGATGCGGGGCCGCAGCTCCTCGTCGTATGCGCGTCCCACCAGCACGTAGATGGCGACGATGATGATGCCGCTGCCCATGCCCTGGATGGCGCGCCCGACCACGAACGGCCACATCGACTGCGCGGTCCCCGCCAGCAGAAGTCCGGCCGTGAACAGCCAGGTGCCGCTCAGAACCGGCAGTCGAGGACCCCTGCGGTCGCAGACTTCCCCGGCCAGCACCATGCCGAACAGGCTGGTCGTGAAGAAGCCGGAGAACGCGAGCGCGTACAGGGGCATGCCGTCGAGGGCCGGGACCGCCTTGGGCATCGCCGTCGCGACGGCCATTGCCTCGAAGGCGATGAAGACGATGGTGGCGACGATGCCGATCGTCAGGCGCCGGTGCTGCGGGCCGAGGATGCCGGTCGCACCGACCTCGCCGACATCCTGTTCCACCGCCATCACTGAACCTTACCGACGCTGATGGCCGAATGTTCGGCCCTCCGGTCAACCCATGGGCGATGCATCCGGCTTCCGTACACTCAGAACGTGACCACGCGACTCAGCCCGGGCGCCCAGACCGTCGAGGACACGCGCACCCGGCCGACCACCGACGACGGCGACCACGAGCGGCTCTCGCACTACGTGCCCAAGGACAAGCTCACCGAGGCGATGGTCAACGGCACGCCGGTGATCGCCCTGTGCGGCAAGGTGTGGGTGCCCAGCCGCGACCCGCAGCGCTTCCCGGTTTGCCCGGAGTGCAAGGAGATCTGGGAGAGCCTGCGCAAGGGCGACGACGACGCACAGTGAAGCCGGGCACGTGGCCGGACCGGTCAGGCAGCCGGAACGCAGGGCCTCGCCGGCTCAGTTGAGCGACGGGTCGGCCGGGAAGGTGGCCATCAGCGCGAGGGCGCCGGGCTGACGGCGCAGCACGGCCCGCCACAGCAGCGGCGCGTCGCCGCGGAAGGCGTCGTCGGTCTCGGCGTCGACCACGTACCACGACCCCTCGGCGATCTCGGTTTCGAGCTGGTCCGGTGACCATCCCGCATACCCGGCGAAGACCCGCATCGCGACGACTCCCGGCTGGACCACTTCGGGCGGAGCGTCGAGGTCGACGACACCGAGCCGGCCGCTGACCCGCCGTACGCCGAGCGGCTCGGTGCCGTCGGCGAGCACCACCAGGCCGAGCGCGCTGTCGAGGCTGACCGGACCACCCTGGAACACGACGCCGGGCTCGGTGACCACCGCCTGCCAGTTCGGCAGGATGTCGGTGACCGGGACCTCGGTCGGCCGGTTGACGACGACACCGAGAGCGCCGTCGTCGTCGTGAGACAGCAGGAGGATCACGGCCCGGTCGAAGTTCGGGTCGCGCAGCGCCGGGGTGGCCACGAGCAGGCGTCCCGCAAGCGTCTGGGCACCGGTGCTCACCGGTCGTGCCTCCGTCCGTGCCGGTTCGAGTCGTCAGGGTCAATGCTGCCCCGTCCGGTGCCGTCCGCGGCAATGTCGTGTCCAAGCCGTGTCCTCGACGCCAGGACGCCGAGGGTGATACCGGCCAGGTCGGCGACGATGTCCAGCGGGTCGCCGCTGCGGGCTGGGACCAGAGCGTCCTGGACGACCTCGCTCACCACCGCCTGCGCCACCGACCCGGCCACGAGTGGCCACAACGGCAGGCCCACTCGGCGGCCGGCCACGATCACAGCTGCGAACACGACCAGGTGGACGACCTTGTCCGCGTAGGGCACGGCGAGGGATTCCGCGGCGGTGCCCGGTGCATAGAGGACGACCAGTTGCACCAGGACCGCCAGGCCGAACAGCAGCCTCGCCGTCACGCGGCCGGGAAGAACGTCACCGGGCCGACGACGCGCAGTCCCACCGTGTCGCCGATCACGACCCCCGGCGGCAGCCCCTGGCAGCGCGCGGCGACCGGCACGTGACCTCCGGGAGCCGACACGGAGACCCGCACGACCGCGTCGTGACCGTAGAACACGGTGCCGGTAACCGTGCCGACGACACCGTTGGCCGCGTTGCTCAGCACGACCTGCTCGGGCCGGACCACGACCCGGCCCGGTCCCCGGACACCGGAGTCGTAGAGCTCCAGCTTGCCCAGCGGGCTGTCGGCGCCGGCCGACGTCGCTACCGCGTCGAGCACGACGGCATCGCCGACGAACGTCGCAACTCCGAGGTCGGATGGTGCGGTGTAGAGCTCCCCCGGCGGTGCGGCCTGTGCAATCCGCCCAGCCGCCATCACGGCGACCAGGTCGGCCATCGACAGCGCCTCCTCCTGGTCGTGCGTGACGAGAACGGCGGTCGCACCCGCCGTGCGCAGCGCAGAGCACACGTCCTCACGTACCGCCGCGCGCAGCCCGGTGTCCAGCGCGTTGAACGGCTCGTCGAGCAGCACCAGCGCGGGGTCGGGGGCCAGCGCCCGAGCCAGCGCCACACGCTGCTGCTGGCCGCCGGAGAGTTCGTACGGCATCCGATCGCCGTATCCGAGCAGCCCGACCAGCTCGAGCAGTTCCCCCACCCGAGCGGCCCGGTGCGCGCTTCGCGGCAGGCCGAACCCGACGTTGCCCGCCACGTCCAGGTGCGGGAACAGCGCGCCTTCCTGAGGTACCACACCCACCCGCCGGCGTTCCGGTGGCAGGTGGATCCCACGGGCGGCGACGACGGCGCCTCCCACCGTCACCGTTCCGGCGTCGGCGATCTCGAACCCGGCGACGACGCGCAGCAGGGTGGTCTTGCCACATCCCGACGGTCCCAGCACCGCGGCCAGCGAGCCCGCCGGCACGTCGAGGTCGAGCCCACGGAGCACCTGTGTGCCGTCGAAGGACTTCTCCAGCCCGCGGACGACCAGCTCGCTCACGCTCCACCTCCGTGCACATCCAGTGTGACCGACCGGCGCCGGTGTCCGAGCAGGAACGTCGGCAGCGCCGCCAGCAGAACCAGCAGCGTCGCGTACGGGGCGGCGGCGGCGTACGCCGCCACCTCGGTCTCCGCCCACAGCTCGGTGGCCAGCGTCTCCAGGCCGGTGGGCCGCAGCAGCAGGGTGGCCGGCAACTCCTTCATGCAGGTCAGGAAGACCAGAGCCGCGCCGGCCGCGACGCCGGGCCCGGCCAGCGGCAGTGTGACGTCGCGAAGCACGCGGCCGGGGCTGCGGCCCAGCGAGCGCGCGATCTCCTCCAGCATGGGTGGTGACTGGGCCACGGACGCCCGCACGGCGCCCACTGCGGCCGGGAGGAAGAGCACGGCGTAGGCGAGCACGAGCAGTGGTGTCCGCTGGTAGATCGGGTAGGCGTAGCGGACGCCGAAGAACACCAGCGACAGCGCCACGACGATGCCGGGTAGAGCATGGCCGGCGTACGACGCCTGCTCGATGGCCCGCACGTGCCGCATCCGGTACCGGGCGGCCAGGACGCCGACGGGTATGGCCAGCACAGTCGTGAGCACGGCCCCGAGAGCCGACACCGCGATCGTCGAGACGGCCGCACCGCCGAGTGCGGCCAGGTCGAGTTCGGCGGCGCCGCCCTGCACCAGCCAGTAGGTCAGGCTGCCCAGCGGGAACGCGAGGGCCAGTCCGGCCACCACGATGGCGAAGCCGAGACCGGCCGCGGTGCCGGAACGGCCGAGAGCCACGGTTCGTAGCCGCCGCGGAGCCCCCGAGCCGATCCTGGCCTGGCTCGCCCGGCCGCGGCTGCGACCCTCGGCCCACACGATCGCCGACGTGATGGCCACGAGGACGAGGCCGAGCGCGGCTGCTGCCGTGCCGTCGAAGCTGGACCGGTACGAGGTGTAGATGACCCGCGTGAACACGTCGAAGCGCAGGATCGCGACGGCGCCGAAGTCGGACAGCACGTACAACGCCACCAGCAGCGCACCCACGGCTGCCGCCGGGCGCACCTGGCGCAGCGTCACCGAGAGGAACGTGGCCATCCGGCCGCGGCCCAGTGACCGAGCCACCTCCTCGAGCGCCGGATCCGAGCGGAGCAGCATCGCCGCGACCGGCAGCAGGACGTACGGGTAGCAGCACAGCGTCAGCACCAGCACAGATCCCACGAAGGGCGGGATCGTCGGGAACGCCGCAAGCCACGTGTAGGCCGCCACGTAGGAGGGCACGGCGAGCGGCAGGGCGACGACGACCGCCCATCCCGCGCGCCCAGGAAGCTTCGCGCGAGTCGTGAGCCATGCCAACGTGATGCCGATCACGAGGCACGCAATGGTGACCGAAACCGCCAGCCCGAGGCTGCGCAGAGTGAGGCGCAAGGTCCGCTCGCGCCACAACGTCTCCACGAACTCGCCGAGCCCGCCGTCGAGCGAACGCACCACCAGGTATGCCAGCGGCAGGAGCGCAACCCCCGCGGCGACCAGGGCAGGGACGACGAGCACCAGCGGTGGGCGCTGTCGGCGCCCCCCGCCGGCGGCGGCGCCGGGCATTCGGACGAGGGTCCTCGGGACGGCCATCAGGTCAGTCCGGCCTCCTCGATCATCTGCAGGGTCTCCTCCAGCGTGTCCAGATCGGACAGGTCGATGTCGGGCGACTGCAGCGAGTCCAGCGGTGGGAGGCCTTCGGCGAGCGGGATGCCGGCGATGAGCGGATACTCCTTGGTCACATCGGCGAAGAAGGTCTGCGCACTCTCCCCTAGCAAGTACTCGGCGAAGCGGAGCGCGTCGTCGTCGCGGTCGGTGGCGGCCAGGACGCCGACTCCGGCCACGTTGACCAGCGCGCCGGGATCGCCGTCGGGCAGGAACTTCAGTCGGGCCGGAACCGCATCCAGGCCCTCTTCGGCCACCTGCTCGTACCAGTAGTAGTGGTTGATCAGCCCGAGCGCGATGATCCCGTCCTCGGCGGCGTTGAGGATCAATACGTTGTTGTCGAAGAGCTGGACGTCGTTGGCCGCCATGCCGTCGAGCCACTCACGTGCCACGTCCTCGCCCTCGAGTACCCGAATCGCGGTGACGAACGCCTCGAACGACGCGTTGCTCGGAGCCACCCCGACCTTGCCCTTCCACCGCGGGTCGGTGAGCTCGAAGACGCTGTCGGGTACCTCGTCCTCGGTCAGCTGGTCCGGGTCGTAGACGATGACGCGGGCCCGGCCGCTGGTTCCGATCCAGGTGCCGTCCTCGGCGCGGTAGCGCGGGTCGACTGTGTCGAGCAGGTTGGCGGGCAGCTCTTCCAGCATGCCTTCCTTGGCCAGCGCTCCGAGCGCACCGCCGTCCTGAGCGAAGTAGACGTCGGCCGGTGTACGGTCGCCCTCCTCGATGATCTGGGCCGCCAGCTGTGCCGTGTTGCCGTATCGCACCGACACCTCGATGCCGGTCTCCTCCGTGAAGTCGTCGATGATCGGCTGGACGAGCGCTTCCTGGCGCCCCGAGTAGACGACGAGCGCGGACTCGTCGACCCCCGCAGCGGTCTCGTCGGTGCCGCCGCAGGCGGCGAGCACGAGTGCGGGCACGGGCAGCATCGCGGCGAGCAGCCGGCGGTGACGCATCGAAGAGTCTCCAGGACGTCGGTTCGGAACGTCCTGCATAGTACTTAGGCATGGCTTACCTAGCCTAGGGACCAGGCCGTCCGGCTTCGGCGTGCCGATCCGTCTGGGCTGGATCGGCCGTTCTCCGTCCTCAGACCGCGCGTACTGGTATCTCGCCGGTCTCCTCTACGTGACGCCGAACCGCATCGACGCTGTCGTGGACGGCGGCCGCGACAGCCTCCGTTACGCCGGGATGGAACACGCTCGGGACGATGTACGCCGCGTTCAGTTCGTCGTCGTTCACCGTTCCGGCGAGCGCGCGGGCGGCTGCGAGCAGCATCTCGTCGGTGATCGTCCGGCTGTGCGCGTCCAGTAGACCCCGGAAGACGCCGGGGAAGGCCAGCACATTGTTGATCTGGTTGGGGAAGTCGCTGCGCCCGGTCGCGACCACGCTCGCGTGTTTGGCCGCTGCGACCGGGTCCACCTCCGGATCCGGGTTGGCCAGCGCGAACACCACGGCGTCGTCGGCCATCGTCGCGATGTCGTCGCCGGTGAGGATGTTGGGGCCGGAGACCCCGATGAACACATCGGCGCCGACCAGCGCGTCGCGCAGCGTCCCGGTGACACCGCGTGGGTTTGTCCTCTCGATGAACCACTCGGCGGCTCCGTGCAGGTTGTCCCGGCCGGCGTGGATCACGCCGTTGCGATCAGCTGCGACGATGTCGCCCACACCAGCCTCCAGCAGCAGGCCCGCGACCGCCCGGCCCGCCGCACCCGCTCCGGCCATGGTCACCCTGACCGCACGGATGTCCTTGCCGACCACCTTGAGAGCGTTGTACAGCGCCGCCAGGACGACGATCGCGGTGCCGTGCTGGTCGTCATGGAAGACGGGGATGTCGAGCAGATCGCGCAGCCGTGCCTCCACCTCGAAGCAACGGGGCGACGAGATGTCCTCCAAGTTGATGCCGGCGAACACCGGAGCGATCGCCCGGACGATCTCGACGATCTGATCGGTGTCCTGCGTATCCAGGCAGATCGGAAATGCGTCGATGTCACCGAACCGCTTGAACAGCGCCGCCTTTCCCTCCATCACCGGGAGCGCCGCCATCGCGCCGAGATTGCCCAGGCCCAGGACCGCCGAGCCGTCGGTGACGACGGCCACCGTGTTGCGCTTGATCGTCAGCCGGCGGGCGTCCTCGGGGTTCTCGGCGATGGCCAGGCACACCCTGGCCACCCCCGGCGTGTACACAAGGGACAGGTCGTCGCGGTTGCGGATGGGCACCTTGGACCTGATCTCGAGCTTGCCACCCAGGTGCACCAGGAAGGTGCGGTCGCTGACCTTCTTGATGACGACGCCGTCCACGGTCCGCAGGGCCTCGACCAGTTCGTCCGC
>DASUYL010000204.1:0-10087 GCA_036377395.1 Jiangellaceae bacterium | reverse complement strand
CCCGGAGCAGCCGGTGACTACGCCCGGCTGAAGCGTGAGCTCGCGGCGGCGCCGCACGACAGCATCGACGACTACGCGGAGGGGAAGACACCGTGGATGCGGTTCACGCTGGCGACGGCCGATGCCTGGGCCGACCGCACGGGATGGACCACCGCACCCACCTGACCCGGACGCCCGGATGTGTCCGGGGCGGCCTGTCCGAGCCTCGACGTACGGTGGTCGTGTGCGCCCCGTGACCGAGATCAAGCGCGACATGACGCCGTTCCGCGTCGTCAGCGATTGGCAGCCGTCCGGCGACCAGCCGCAGGCGATCGACGAACTGGAACGGCGGGTCCGCGCCGGCGAGCGCGACGTCGTCCTGCTGGGCGCCACCGGCACCGGCAAGAGCGCCACGACGGCGTGGCTGGTCGAGCGGGTCCAGCGTCCGACGCTGGTCATGGCACCGAACAAGACACTGGCCGCCCAGCTGGCGACCGAGTTCCGTCAGCTCCTGCCCGACAATGCAGTCGAGTACTTCGTCTCCTACTACGACTACTACCAGCCCGAGGCGTACATCCCGCAGACCGACACCTACATCGAGAAGGACTCCTCGATCAACGAGGAGGTCGAGCGGCTGCGCCACGCCGCCACCGCCAGCCTGCTGACCCGGCGCGACGTCGTCGTGGTCGCCACGGTGTCGTGCATCTACGGCCTCGGCTCGGCGCAGGAGTACCTCGACCGCATGGTCTGGCTGCGGGTCGGCGAGGAGCGCGACCGCGACGCACTGCTGCGCCGGCTGGTCCAGATCCAGTACGCCCGCAACGACCAGAACTTCACCCGGGGCACCTTCCGGGTGCGCGGCGACACCCTCGAGATCATCCCGATGTACGAGGAGCTGGCCCTGCGGGTCGAGTTCTTCGGCGACGAGATCGAGCGGATCATGACCCTGCACCCGCTCACCGGCGAGGTGATCAGCGAGGAGAACGTCGTCCACGTCTTCCCGGCGACCCACTACGTGGCGGGCCCGGAGCGCATGGAGCGTGCAATCGAGGGCATCGAGGCCGAGTTGGTGGAGCGGCTGCAGACGCTGGAACGGCAGGGAAAGCTCCTGGAGGCCCAGCGGCTGCGCATGCGGACCACCTACGACGTCGAGATGATGCGTCAGGTCGGGTTCTGCTCCGGTATCGAGAACTACTCCCGGCACATCGACGGCCGCGCCCCCGGCAGTGCGCCGAACTGCCTGCTCGACTACTTCCCCGAGGACTTCCTACTGGTCATCGACGAGTCCCACGTCACCGTCCCGCAGATCGGCGGCATGTACGAAGGCGACATGAGCCGCAAACGCACCCTGGTCGACCACGGCTTCCGGTTGCCCAGCGCCATCGACAACCGACCGCTGCGCTGGGAGGAGTTCCTCGAGCGGGTCGGCCAGACCATCTACCTGTCGGCGACGCCGGGCCCGTACGAGATGGGCAAGGCCCGCGGCGTGGTCGAACAGATCATCCGGCCCACCGGCCTGGTCGACCCCGAGGTCGTGGTGAAGCCGACCAAGGGCCAGATCGACGACCTCATGGACGAGATCAAGACCCGAACCCGGCGAGACGAGCGGATCCTGGTCACCACGCTGACCAAGAAGATGGCCGAAGATCTCACCGACTACCTGCTCGAGCACGGTATCAACGTGCGCTATCTGCACAGCGAGGTCGACACCCTGCGCCGCGTAGAACTGCTCCGTGGTCTGCGCAGCGGCGATTTCGACGTGCTGGTGGGCATCAACCTGCTGCGTGAGGGCCTCGACCTGCCGGAGGTCTCGCTGGTCAGCATCCTCGACGCCGACAAGGAGGGCTTCCTGCGCTCGGGCACGTCGTTGATCCAGACGATCGGCCGGGCCGCGCGCAACGTCTCCGGCCAGGTACACATGTACGCCGACACCGTCACCCCGTCGATGCACAATGCGATCGACGAGACCAACCGGCGCCGCCAGAAACAGGTCGCCTTCAATGCCGAGCACGGCATCGACCCGACGCCGTTGCGCAAGCGGATCAGCGACATCACCGAGTTGCTGGCGCGCGAGGACGCCGACACCGACGCCCTCATCGGCGGATCCGGACGAGCCCAGAGTCGCGGCAAGGCCCCGGTGCCGGGCATGCGGAGCACGTCCGACGTGGGGCGGCACGCCGCCGAGCTGGCGGGTATGCCGGCCGCCGACCTCGCCCAGCTGATCCAGCAGCTCACCGACCAGATGCACACTGCCGCGGCCGAGCTCCAGTTCGAGCTGGCCGCCCGGCTGCGCGACGAGGTCGCCGAGCTGAAGAAGGAGCTGCGCGGGATGCACGAGGCCGGCGTGGCGCGATGACACCCACCGACCTGCTCGCGTACTGCTTGGCCAAGCCGGGTGCCTGGCAGGACGAGCCGTGGGAGGGTGACGTCGTCGCGAAGGTCGGCGACAAGATCTTCGCCTTTCTCGGGTCCGGTGGCTCGGTCGGCGTCAAGTGCGGAAGCAGCCGCGAGGAGGCCGACGAATGGCTCCTGCGCTACCCCGCGGACGCGAGCGTCATGGCCTACATCGGCCGTTCCGGCTGGAACACGCTGCGCTACGGCGGAGCGATTCCCGACGACGAGTTGCTGCAGGCGGTCGACGACTCGTACGCCGCCGTGGTGGCGAAGCTGCCGCGACGCCTGCGGCCCCAGCCGGCACGTTAGCGTCCGGGACACCCGTCAGGGCGTGAGACAATGGTGGGGCGTGGAGGGGAGTACTCCTTCGCGGCGGTGCCGTCATCACGGTAGGTGCCTGCACGGGCCACCCGGTACCGCCGACCCGACGTCGGGTGGAAGAGACCTCCGGCCGGTGTGCGGCGCCCGCGGCGCACCCGATCAACCGGAGAGGAATCCTCGCCCGTGCTCGAACTGCCCGTCTGGTTCGAGGTCGGCACCTTCGTCGTACTGAGTGTGCTGTTGGTGGCCGATCTCGTCATCGTCACGCGCCGCCCGCACGAGCCCTCGGTGCGGGAGGCGAGCCTGTGGGTCTCGTTCTACGTGGCGCTCGCGCTGATCTTCGGCGTGATCATGCTGGTGGTGGCCGGTGGGCAGGCGTCCGGCGAGTTCTACGCCGGGTGGCTGACCGAGTACAGCCTCTCGGTCGACAACCTGTTCATCTTCGTGATCATCCTGGCCCAGTTCCGCGTGCCGCGGCAGTACCAGCAGTCCGTGCTGATGTTCGGCATCCTGCTCGCGGTCGTGCTACGCGGGATCTTCATCCTGATCGGCGCCGTGGTCATCAACCAGTTCGCCTGGGTCTTCTACCTGTTCGGGCTGTTTCTCATCTACACCGCGGTCAAGCTGGCCAACCAGCAGATGCATCAGGACGCCGACCCCAGCGACGACGAGTACGAGAACGCCATCATCCGGCGGGCGCGGCGGGTCCTCCCGCTGAGCCGGGACTACGACGGGGTCAAGATGCGGACCCGCGTCGACGGCCGGAAGGTGTTCACGCCGATGGTGATCGTGTTCGTCTCGATCGCCTCCGCGGACATCCTGTTCGCGGTCGACTCGATCCCGGCGATCTTCGGGCTCACCCAGGAGGCGTTCATCGTCTTCACCGCGAACATCTTCGCGTTGATGGGCCTGCGCCAGCTGTACTTCCTGATCGGTGGCCTGCTGAACAGGCTGATCTACCTCTCCGCCGGGTTGGCGGTCATCCTCGGCTTCATCGGGGTCAAGCTGGTCCTGACCGCCCTGCACGAGAACAACCTCCCGTTCGTGAACGGCGGCGAGCCGTTCGAGAACATCCCGGAAGTGCCGATCTGGTTCTCGCTGACCGTCATCGTGGCCACCCTGGCGATCACGACGATTGCGAGCCTGGCCAAGACGCGCCGCGACGTCCGACGCGGCGAGCGGTCCACCCGGCCCATGGCGTGACGCCAGGGACGCTCAGCCGACCGTTACGTTCGCGGACTCACTCCTCGGACCGCGCGCCATCGGCGTCACCATCCCCGCTCGCGGTACTCGCTCAGGCGTGGCCGCTCGGTGCCGAGCGTGGTGTCTGCCCCGTGGCCCGGGTAGACCCAGGTCTCGTCCGGGAGGCGGGCGAAGACCTTCTCCTCCAGGCCGTCCATCAGGGCGATGAACTCCTCGGTGTTGGTCGTCCGACCGGGTCCACCGGGGAACAGGCTGTCGCCGGTCCACAGATGCGGCGAGCCGGTCGGATCGTCGTAGAGGAGGGCGATGCCACCCGGCGTGTGTCCGACCAGGTGGATGACCTTCAGCATGATGGCGCCGACCTTCACGCGGTGACCGTCGAGCACCGGCTCCGTCGTCGCGACCTCGATCTCGGCCGCGTCGTCCGGGTGCGCGACGGTGGCGGCGCCGGTGCGCTCGACCACGGCCGCAAGCGCCTGCCAATGGTCGCGGTGGCGATGGGTGGTCACCACCCGGACGAGTGGGCCCTCACCGCACAGCGCCAGGATGCGCGCGGGCTCGGCAGCCGCATCGACCACGAGCTCTTCACCGGTGCGGCGGCAGCGAAGGACGTAGACGTTGTTGTCGCCGGGGCCGACCGAGGCCTTGGTGATGATGAGGTGGGCGAGCTCGCGGACGTCGGGCGGCCCGCCCGGCCCGACCCTGCCGGTGTAGCGGCTCATCAGGCCCAGGCCGGCAGATGCGGCAGCGGTCCGGGCGGGTCGACCACGAGACCGTCACCGGCCGTGCGCCCGGTCAGCCAGCCCAGTATTGCCTTCGCCGGTCCGGAGACCGTCGTGTCACCACCGGGACCGAGCCGCTCCGGGCTTCCATCGACGACCAGCGACAGGCCGGGCACGTCCTCGCGGCGTCCGAACATCCGCAGCGTCTCGGCCAGCGCCCGGTCGACGAACCACGGAGCCCAGTCGGCCGGCGTGTACCCGGTGAGAAGGTCGACGTGGTGAATCTCGACCTCCTTGAGGCGCTGCCATAGGAC
This sequence comes from Jiangellaceae bacterium, assembly GCA_036377395.1. Lineage (GTDB taxonomy): Bacteria > Actinomycetota > Actinomycetes > Jiangellales > Jiangellaceae > DASRTE01. The sequence goes on along the minus strand of DASUYL010000204.1, from coordinate 5,154 downwards.
CCTGCGCGCCGGGATCGTGGCTCCGGTGGCCGCCGGTCCCATCCGCACCTGACGTTCCCAGGCCTCGTCCGGCAGCGACGCGACGGCGGCCGCGAATCGCTGCGCCGCCGCCTGCAGATCGTCGAGGATGGCACCGGCCTCGCGTGCCGCGCCGGCAGCGATGTCGGCCTCACGCGCCTCCGCGCTCACGTACATCGGCGTCTCCACGCCGGTGGCCGCCCAGGTGAGAAGGTTGGACAGCCCGTCGGCGTTGCGGGCGAGATGACTCACCACGTGCGCCCTGGTCCAGCCGGGCAGCAGACTCGGCTCGTTCATCGCCTGCTGGTCGAGCCGCTCCACGCTGCGGACCAGCCGTTCGGTGCCCGCCGTCACCGGCCCCACGCCTGCGGTGTCCGGTTCCGGACCGGACGGTTCCAGGGGCTGGGCCGACGGGAACTCCTGCACGGAGTCGACGGTAAGGGCACCGTCAAGCCGGGTGCAGCGAGGACGTGGTCAATCCTCGCCGCCGTCGTCGTCGATCTCGGCCGACGGCACCCCGTCCACGCACCGGAGCTCGACCCTGACGTCGCTGTCGTCGGACTCGAACTCGACCTTCACGTCGGGTGCCGGCCCCCGCTCGATCTCCTTGGTGCGATATCCCTGGGCCGGCGTCCACGAGATCACCTCGACCAGCGCACCGGTGCATTGTGCGATCACGCGGCCCCCGGCGCTGCTGACGACGGTGGGGGCCGACCCGGCCGGTCCGGTCGGATCCGTCGTCGCGGAGGGTGGTGCAGAAGTGCCCGTCGACGGCGGTGGGCTCGCAGTGCCGGGCTCGGACGACGCGGTCGCCACGGCGAGCGCACGCGCGACCTCGTCCTTGGTCATCGTGTCCGTCGAGCCACCGAATATTCCGGCGCCGAGCAACGAGACCGCCGTGAGCGTGACGCCCGCGGCCACGGCTGCAGTCACGAGCCACCCGGACAGGGCCAGGCTGCGTGGGAACCGCCGGGAACCGTCGCTCACGCGCCGAGCCTGCCGCACCGGACCATAACCCCAGGCTAAGGCCGCCGTAACGTCCGGCTTCGTGCCCGCTGACAGCGGCCGTACTCGGATAGCGTTCCCGCGTGGTGCACGTGCTCCTCATCGAGGACGATCCGACGATCCGTTCGGCCCTGATCCGGGCGCTGGGCGAGCGCGGGCACGCCGTCTCGTCGGCGGCGACGGGGGGCCAGGGCCTTCAGCTGGCGATGGCCGAGCATCCGGACCTGGTCGTCCTCGACCTCGGCCTGCCCGACCTGGACGGCCGCGAGGTGCTGGCGATGCTGCGCGCCGTCGACGACGTGCCCGTGATCGTGGCGACGGCGCGGGACGGCGACCCCGAGATCGTCGCCGCGCTGGAGGCGGGTGCGGACGACTACCTGGTCAAACCGTTCAGCGGCGCACAGTTGCACGCCAGGATCGGCGCGGTGCTTCGCCGTGCCGGTGCCGACGCCACGACCGACCCGACCGTGGTCGTGGCCGGGCTGCGCATCGACCCGCGTTCGCGCGAGGCGGTGCTCGACGGCACCATGTTGGAGCTGACCCCCCGCGAGTTCGACCTGCTCTACTTTCTCGCGGCCCGCGCCGGCCACGTCGTGAGCAAGAGGGAACTGTCGACCCAGGTGTGGCAGGCGCCGTACGGAGGCGCGGACAAGACCGTCGACGTCCACCTGTCCTGGCTGCGCCGCAAGCTGGGGGAGACGGCGCAGGAGCCGAGGTACATCCACACCGTTCGCGGCGTCGGCGTCAAGCTGACACCGCCACCGGCGTGAGCGTGCGCCGCACCGACCGGCCGGTGACGCCGTGAGAAGGTCGCTGGCCCTGCTCGTCGCGGCGACGACCTCGCTGGTCCTGGTGGCGTTCCTGGTCCCGTTGGCGGTGCTGATCCGGTCGACGACGGCCGACCAGGCCGTGTCGGCGGCCGCCGGCCGGGCCGCCGCGCTGACCCCCGTGGTTGCCACGTCGGACAGCGACACCGTCGGGCTCGCACTGGCGGCGGCGGAGGCCGACACCGACCAGCCGTTCACCGTGTTCTATCCCGACGGCAGTTCGGTCGGAGCCGCGGCGGAACGGTCGAACGCCGTCGAGCTGGCCGCGACCCGCGGCGAGAGCCTGGTCGCAGATGCGGACGGTGGACGTGTCGTGCTCGTCGCGGTCGGGCTCGCCGAGGGCACTGCGGTGATCCAGACGTTCGTGTCAGCAGCGGAGCTCAGCGACGGCGTCGTGCGTACATGGCTGGTGCTCGCGGTCCTGGGAGCCTGCCTGGTCGCCCTCGGGGTCGTGGTGGCCGACCGGCTGGCCCGCAACCTGGTCGGGCCGGTAGTGGAGGCATCCGACGTCTCCCACCGGCTGGCGGCGGGCGATCTCGACGCTCGCGCGGTCCCGGGCGGCCCCGCGGAGATCCGCGAGGTCGCCGCCGGTCTCAACCACCTCGCCGACCGCATCGGCGGGATGCTGCGCGAGGAGCGGGAGTCCGTCGCCGACCTGTCCCACCGGCTCCGGACACCGCTGACCGCCCTCCGGCTCGAGGCGGAGGCGCTCCCCGGAAGCGAGCAGTCCGACCGGATCGTCGAGAGTGTCGACGCACTCGAGCGTGCCGTCACGCAGGTCATCAGCGACGCCCGTTCCCGCTCGGACCAGGCGGCGGCCGGCGGTGCTCGCTGCGACGCCGCGGCGGTCATCGCCGACCGGGTGGCGTTCTGGTCGGTGCTCGCCGAGGACACCGACCGGCGCATGGACGCCACCTTGGCGCCGGGTCCGCTGCCGGTGCAGGCCGCCGCCGCCGACCTCGCCGCTGCCGTGGATGTATTGCTCGGCAACGTCTTCGCCCACACGCCGGACGGCACCGCGTTCGAGGTGCGGCTGGAGCGCCGGGCCGGTGGCGGGGCGAGCGTCGTCGTGGCCGATGCGGGCACGGGGTTCGACCAGGCGGACGTGAGCCGGGGAGCGAGCGGGGCGGCCTCGACCGGTCTCGGCCTCGACATCGCCCGGCGCGTGGCCGAGTCGTCCGGGGGCGCCTTCACGATCGGCCGGTCGGCTGCCGGTGGCGCCGAGGTGACTCTCGACCTCGGCGGGCTTTAGGCCTCCCTTAGGTCCGGAGTAGCGCGGCCCTAGGACGCGGCCGACCAGCCTTCGTACCGAGGCACCCGAACCGGGTGTCCGAAGCGAAGGAGAAGGCCATGGCCAGAAAGACCTGGATGACCGCCGCGGGCGTCGTCGGCGCCGTCGTGATCGGCGGATCGGCACTGGTGGCGGTCGCCACCACCGGACCGTCCGGCTCCACGGCGACGAGCTCGGCGCCGAGCGCGTCCGCAACCTCGTCGCCGGAATCGACGCCTAGCAGCAGCCCGACGCCGGAGCAGGGTGACCGAACCGGAACCGCCGGTTCCGGCCAGCCGTCCGTCACCTCGGCGGAGGCGGTGGAGATCGCCCGTGCGGAGCTCGGCATGGGAGCCGACGCCCTGGTCCTCGCGGAGATCGACCTCGAGTTGGAGGACGGCCGACAGATCTGGGACGTCGAGTTCGTCGGCGACCACGAGGTCGAGGTCGACTCGACGACCGGCGAGGTCGTGAAGGTCGAGGCCGGCGACGGACGTGACGACCACCGGGACGACCGCGGCGACGACGAGGGCGACGACGAGGGCGACGACAACGGTGGCGACGACAACGGTCGCGACGACGACGGTGGCCACGGCCGCGGCAGCGACGACGGGCCGGACCACGACTGACCGCCGCTCGTGCTGCCCATCGCTCCGATGGGAGTTTGTCGCCTCCTGCACATAACCTGGGCGCCGTGGTGGACCAACTCGTCATCCGCGGGGCCCGGGAACACAACCTCAAAGATGTCTCGCTCGACCTGCCCCGTGACGCGATCATCGTGTTCACGGGGCTGTCGGGCTCGGGCAAGTCGAGCCTCGCGTTCGACACGATCTTCGCCGAGGGCCAGCGCCGGTACGTCGAGTCGTTGTCCGCCTACGCGCGCCAGTTCCTCGGTCAGATGGACAAGCCCGACGTCGACTTCATCGAAGGGCTCTCCCCGGCGGTGTCGATCGACCAGAAGTCCACGTCACGCAATCCCCGGTCCACGGTCGGCACGATCACCGAGGTCTACGACTACCTCCGTCTGCTCTACGCCCGGGCCGGGCGGCCCCACTGTCCGGTGTGCGGACGGCCGATCGGCCGGCAGACGCCGCAGTCCATCGTCGACCGGGTGCTCGAACTCGACGAGGGCTCGCGGTTCCAGGTCCTGGCGCCGGTCGTGCGGGCCCGCAAGGGGGAGTACGGCGACCTGTTCCGCACCCTGCAGACCCAGGGCTACTCCCGGGCCCGGGTCGACGGTGTCGTCCACCAGCTCACCGAGCCGCCGACGCTCAAAAAGCAGCTGAAGCACACGATCGAGGTCGTCGTCGACAGGCTCACCGTCACGGGCTCGGCGAAGCGCCGGCTCACCGACTCCATCGAGACGGCGCTGCGCTTGTCCGGCGGTCTGGTCATCCTGGAGTTCGTCGATCTGGCCGAACGCGATCCGCACCGCGAGCGGGTCTTCTCCGAGCACCTCTACTGCCCCTACGACGATCTGTCGTTCGAGGAGCTGGAGCCGCGCTCGTTCTCGTTCAACTCGCCGTTCGGCGCCTGCGCGGTCTGCACCGGCATCGGCACCACGATGGAGGTCGATCCCGAGCTCGTCGTCCCCGACCCCAGCCGGAGTCTCGACGACGGTGCCCTCGCGCCCTGGTCCGGCGGGCAGGCCTCCGAGTACTTCATCCGGATCGTGCAGGCGCTGGCCGAGACGATCGGATTCCGCACCGACGTCGCGTTCGAGCGGCTGCCGGCGCGAGCCCGCACCGCGCTCATCGACGGCTACGACGGCCAGGTACACGTCCGATACCGCAACCGGTACGGACGCGAGCGCTCGTACTACACGACCTACGAGGGCGTCATCCCGTGGGTCCAGCGCCGCCACGCCGAGGCCGAGTCCGACACCAGCCGGGAGCGGTACGAGGGCTTCATGCGCGAGGTCCCGTGCCCGGCGTGCGGAGGGGCACGCCTCAAGCCGGTGAGCCTGGCGGTCACCTTCGGCGGCATGAGCATCGCCGAGGTGGCCGCCTTGCCGATCGGCGACTGCCTGACCTT
>DASUYL010000203.1:0-4073 GCA_036377395.1 Jiangellaceae bacterium | reverse complement strand
CCCCCGGGTAGTTCGCCGGCCTGGGTCCAGTCGCCGGCATCCCGCTGCCAGACGGCTCCGGCCTGATCGACACCCCACAGCCCCGCGTCGGCGTCCCACGACAACACCACGAGGCCCGGTCCGCCGGTGCGGGCCCACGTGCGGCCGCCGTCGGTGGTCTCGACGAGCCCGTCGGGCCCGGTGCCGATGAAGTGGTTGGCGTCCTCGGGGTCGACGGCGAAGCCGAAGAGGTCGAGGGTGGAGCGTTCGTCCCACGTGATCTGGTCAGCGGACACGAGGAACCGGCTGCTGGTGGAGTCCCAACCGTAGACCTGGTCGTGGGCGTAGGCGAGTCCGTGGAAGTCGACCTCGCCGAGCAGTGACACCGGCTCCCATGTGGCGCCAGCGTCCGTGGACTCGATCAGCCCGAGCAGCCCCGGGAGTCCCTCCCGCGTGCCGGCGACGTCGGGGTGGCCGGACCCGAGGAAGTGGTCCGGGCCTGCGACGGTGAAGCCCATGGTGTCCTGGAAGCTGTCGCCGACCCGTTCGGCCGGCTCGTCGTCGCCGCCGAGCCGAAAGGTCCCGTAGTGGGTCGCGACGAAGATCGACCCGTCGGCGGGGTTGACGCCCAGCCCGTGCACGTGGGCCACGCCCGGGTCGTCGGATCCCGCGGTGGGGGAGGAGTCGTCGTCGTTGCGGGTGAGCACCACGACGCCCAGCGTCGCAAGCGTGATCGCAACGACGACCGCGACGGCGTAGATCGCGGTCCGGCCGGAGCGGCGCGTCCGGCGTGTCGGGGTTCGCCTGGACATTGTGTAGCTCCGGGTCACCAGATACGACGCGACGGTAGTAGCGCATTGATCTCCACGCGGGCAACTCGAGCCCGTGCAGGGTTCGTGGGCGGTCCGCCGCAATCGGAGCTACAGTGATTTTGCACGCCGGCTGCAGCGACGCTCGGGGGGATCCGATGACGACGAGCGACGGAACCATTGGGCGCTATCTCGCCTGGCTTCTCTTTGCGCTGTCGGTCGGTGCCGGAGTCATCCACTTCGCGGTGGCGGGCGGCCACTTCGACGTCTCGTGGTGGCACGGCGCGTTCTTCGCCGTGGTGGCCTGGTTCCAGCTGAGTTGGGCCGCAGTGGTGCTCGTCAGGCCGACCCGGCGGCTCCTCGCCGTGGGTGCGATCGTGAACGCCGGCGTGATAGCGACGTGGTTGGTGTCGCGCCTGTGGGGGGTGCCCTTGGGGCCCGAGCCGTGGACGCCCGAGTCGGTGTCGTTCGCCGATGGACTTGCCACTGGACTCGAGGCCGGCGTCGTCGTCCTGGCGTTGGTCGTCCTGGCGCGACCTGCCGTGGCACAGCGTTCGATCCGGCCCTCGCTTGCACGAGTCGGCATCGGGCTCAGCGGGGTAGCGGTCGCGGTGCTGTCGACGGTCGCGCTTGCCCCGTCGTTCGCATCCGCCCATCACGGCACCGACGGCGGGACCGACGGTGACGCCGCCGCGTCGGACGACCACGCCGAGACGCCCGCCGCAGATGGGGCGGCGGCCAGCGACGGCGCCGCGGGCCACACGAACAGCATCATCGCGGCCGACGGCACGTCGGCGTGCGAGCGGTCCGGCTACGGCAACGAGGGCAACAGCGGCCACGGCGAGCGTGGCCCGGTCCCGTTCGATCCGCTGGATGCCGCGACACGGGACACGTTCGCGACCCAGGTGCGGCAGGCGAACGACGTCGCGACGCGGTACCCGACGGTGAGGGACGCGGAGGCCGCCGGATGGCGAGGGATCACGCCCTACGTGCCCTGCATCGCGGCGCACTACATCAAGGGCGGTGCCTTGGGCAACCCCTTCGATCCCTCGGAGCCCGAGATCCTCCTGTTCGACGGCACCGCGCCCGACAGCAAGCTCGTCGGACTCAGCTACCTCGTGTTCACCGAGCCGGACCAGCCACCCGAGGGCTTCGTGGGCGGCAACGATCCCTGGCACGTCCACCGCCAGCTCTGCCTCGGCAGTGGGGACGGCGTGCTCGGCGACGAGAACACCACCTCCGAAGACTGCGAGGCGCGGGGTGGTCGCGTCGTGCCGCTCGACAACCTCTGGATGACCCACATGTGGAACGTGCCAGGGTGGGAGAGCCGCTGGGGCTTGTTCAGCAGCGAGCACCCCGACCTCGGCGGCTCCATCGGCGACATCAACGGCTAACCGCCGCCACGCTGCCGAGTACCACCACGGCATCGTCATCGTCAGCCACGACCGCCGACGAGAGGTGGCCAGGGCCTCTGGGCTCGACGACGGCGCCTTTCGCGAACTCCGCCGGCATGGTCACCGACACGGGCCACTTGTGGGGCGGAGCAGGGGCGCCGAGCATGAGCAACAGGGTCGTCTTGCCACTGCCGGAGGGCCCCATGACGAGCACGACCTCGCCTGCTGCAACACCGAGATCGATGCCTCGGACGGCGTTGACGGCGATGTCTTTCTCCCTCACCGAAGATCTTGTAGAGCTTGCGCGCGGAGATGGCGGCGCCGGTCGTCAGGGTCTCCTGAAGGCGGTGACGGGGTCGACCCGCAGCACGCGGCGTAGGGGGAGCAGCGCGGCGACCCCGCCGACGATCAGCGCCCCGACACCGGTGCGCAACACCGACCCGGGTTGGATCACGACGGTCACGTTGGGGGTGAGCGCGCCGATGGCGGCGCCGAGAGCGAACGCCGCCGCGACGGCGAAACCGAGGCCGAGGGTGACCGTCCACGCGGCCTGCGCGGCGACCGTGGTGGCGAGCCGGCCCGGGCCGGCGCCGAGGGCCTTGACCACGCCGTACTCCCGGAGCTTGCTGAGGGTGGTGGTGAACAGGGTGAGGCCGACGACGGCGAGGGCGATGAGGAAGCCGATGACGGTCATGATCTTCATCACGTCAGCAGCCATGTCGCGCACGACGTTGGCTTCTTGGCGGGCGAACTCCGCCCGGGTCTGAACGGTCGTGCCGGGAAGAGCGGCCGCGAGCCGGGCCGCCAGCTCGTCGGGGGCGACGCCGGGTGCGGCGCCGACCAGCACGTACGCGACGCTGTCGCCGTGGAGGCGGGCGAAGTCCTCGGTGCGGATAAACACGGTGGTGTTGAGGATGTTGGTCCCGTCGGTGGAGGTGCCGCTGACCCGGAACGGTTCGCCCATCACCGTGACCGTGTCGCCGACCGCGATGCCGAGCTCGTCGGCGGCAACGTCGTCGACGAGTGCCTCACCGGTGGCGGGCGGCCGGCCGGCGGCGATCCGGCGGGGGCCGCCGCGCCCGGTGGCGACGCCGTAGCCGAGCACGTAGGTGGTCCGCTGGCCGTCGCCGGTGTCGACGATGCTGCTGGTGTAGCGGAGCCCTTCGGCCCAGGCGACGCCCTCGACGGCCCGGACCGCGTCGACGGTGTCGGGCGGGAGGGCGGACTGGGTCATGTGCATGGTGCGCACGTCCTGCTGGGCGACGAACACGTCGGCCGGCGAGTTCCGCATGTAGGCGCTGACCTGGCGCATCGCCCCGGCAAAGATCCCGTCGAGCACCAGCACGAGCACGAGGGCGGCGCCGACACCGCTGAAGGCGAGCAGGGCACGGCGCCGATCCTGAAAGAGGTTCTTGCGGGCCAGGGACACACGACCGGCAGCCATCTCACCCTCCCCGGTAGGCGGTGGCGGGCTCGAGCTTGGCGAGGCGGCGGGCGGGCAGCACCGCCGCCACGAGGGCCATGAGCACAGCGGCGGCGACGGCCCGTCCGACGTTGCCGGGTGTGGCGAGGATGACGAACTGGGGGTCGTACCGAAGGTGATGAACGCGCGGCCGGCGAGGAACAGCAACCCTCCGGCGACCAGACCCACGGCGGCGACGATCATCGTCTGGCGTATCGCCAGCGCGACCAGGTGCCGGCCGCGGGCGCCGATCGCTTTGACGATGCCGTACTCGCGGCGCCGCTCCACGATGGTGCTGTAGGCGGTCAGGGCGATCACCAGGCTGCCGATGACGAACGCGACGCCGCGCATGACGCCGAGGGGTACCTCGTAGGCGCGGGCCATCAGTGCCAGGTCGTTGCGGGCGAGCTCGTCGCTGTCGAGCACCGC
>DASUYL010000202.1:0-8597 GCA_036377395.1 Jiangellaceae bacterium | reverse complement strand
GCCCCACGACGATCGGGAGGTGCTACGTAGCTCGGTGGAAGTGGACGCTGGAGCGCCCATACCGCGCGATGGTGACGTCGAGACTGACGCCCTGAAGCGCCCTGAAGTCCTTGGCACCAGTTGAGTCTGCAAACTTCGCAGCGGCGGTCGACGAGGCGGGCTGCGAGGTCGTTTGATGAAGACCGCGCCGAAGCTCGCAGCAATGTTGGGTGTCGGCGCCGTGGTCGGAGCAGCCTTCGGGCCGCTCGACGTCGGCGATGGGTCTCATGCGTCGGACACGGGCGCGCAAGGGCCCGATGACGGCGCCGGTGTGGCAGGTCTGTCGATCGCAGCTGGCGGGGTCCATCTGGCGCTCGACTCTGCCGTGCCGGAGGCACGACCGTCTGCATTCGGACTCCGAGCCCTCGACAAACGAGACGAAGTGTAACGGGCGTCGGCGCGTCGCCAGGGACACGGCGAGCACAAGACGCGCCGTACATCGGGACATCCGTCGCTCTGGCGGGAATCGTCAGACACTTGTCCTTGCTGCCAGCGATTCACGCGGCGCACGCTGGCTACCGGCAGCCGCCACACCGCCGATCCAGCAAAGCAGGCCAGATGAGGAGTCTCACCCACGACGTTTCAGATATCAGCTGCGCGGTCGACGTGGAGTCCACGCGCGTCGCCGTCAGCGGTCGGGAGCTCGACGACGCCGCCATTCGTGCCGCGATCTATGCGGCGGTGACAGCGTGAGGGGCACGACCTGGCGGTTCGTCGCTCACTACCTCGAGATGGTCGCCGCGATGATGATTGGCATGGTCGCCCTCGGTGCGGCTTCGCACCTGTTGGTCGACCTGCCCGACCGGACGGCGGTCAAGCTCGTCGAGATGGCGGTCTGGATGACCGTTCCGATGACCGCATGGATGCGGGTTCGCGGCCACAGCTGGCGGGCGTGCAACGAGATGGCTGCCGCCATGCTGCTCCCGGCGGCTTGCGCGCTCACGTTGCTCGGAGCGGGTGTTGTCTCCGACTCACACGTTCTGCTCATGCTGGAGCACACCGTGATGTTCCCGACCATGCTCGCCGCGATGCTGCTGCGACGCGACCAGTACACCGGTCACCACGATCACGCCGAGGCCGCTTCCGTGGTGGCACTCGTCGACGACGACCAGGCCGTAGCTGTCGAATAGGGCCGGGTCGTCGCGCCGGGCGAGGCTCTGGATCATGGCGATGTCGATCACACCTCCGGGTTTGTCGCGCCCGCCACCGATCTGCCCGATCCTGGCCGGGTCGATGTCCAGGTGGGTCTCGAGCCGGGTGCGCCACTGGTCGACCAGTTCATTGCGATCGACCACGACCAGGGTCGGGACGTCGTGATGGGCGATGGCCGCGCACGCCATCACCGTCTTGCCGGCGCCGGGCGGCGCGACGAGAACACCGAGATCGAGCACCACCATGTCCGCCACGGCGGTCGCCTGCTGGGGGCGCAGGGTCCCGACGAAGCCCAGCCCGACACCGGGAGGATCGGCGCGGTCGTCGACGATCTCGAGGCGGCTGCCGAGGTCGGTGACCAGGGTCTCGACCCGCTGGAGGAGCCCGCGGGGGAGGTGGAGCCACTAGATGTCTTCCTGGTAGGCGGCGACGAACCGGGGAGTGTGGTCCTTGGACGACCGGCGCTTCGACCAGCCCCCTCGCACGGCCGGCGACCACCCCGACTTCCCAGTCGACGGGTTCTCCCAGCGGGTGGCGTACACATCCGACCGCGCCCCGAACCACGACCGCAGCAACGCCTCCTTCTCCGCCTCGCTCGCCGAGGCATCCACGACCGGTCGTTCGGCCGGTTCGGTCAGCAGCGTCGGCGACCATGCCTGGCGATGCCCGTCACCGGCACGGGCGTCGAGACCGAGCAGTCCCCGCAGCCGCGCGTTCTCCACCTGCAACTCGTCGACCGTCCGGGCGAGCTCCTCGGAACTCGGCCCTCCGTCAGCTCGTGTCACCACGCCATCGTCCCAAGACAGCGGCGTGGAAACCACCTGGCACAGTCAGCCGACCTCCTCCCACCGGGGCCAGCCAGTGAGGACCACGTCATACCGCCCGACCACGGCCGCCGCCTCGCCGAGCTCCTTCCGCAGGGACGCCTGGTCGAGTTCCCGGACAGCTACACGCTCATGCCCCTGGATCAGCCCGCGCAGCTCGCGCCGGCCATCCGCGACTTCACACGGTCATCGAGCATCGCCCACTAGGGCCGTCCTCGAGGACCACCGACGCGTTCGTCACCGTCGACAGGAGGGAGCCGACATGACATCGGACAGCGCACCCCCGGCCCAGGCCGTGATCGTCCGCCACGGCAACGCGGAGCAGCTGGAGCTCCCGGCCGCTACCCGACGGCGCCATAGAGGGGGACCTCGTTCTGGTGCCACCCCGGATGCCCCACGCCTTCGGTGTCCACCGGGCTCGACCGCCGACGTGCTGGTCGTCATCCCTCCGGGCGTCGAACGGTTCGGCTACTTCCGCTACCTCCAACGGATCGCCCTGGGTCAGGAGCCTCCGGAGAGCCTGGCACCGGAGCCGGTCCGCTACGACGTCAACTTCGTCGACAGCCGCGCCTGGACCACGACACGCACTCCCGGGAAGCCACCCGCGCGTCCACCTTCGGGTGACGACGACGACACCGTCGACCCGTGGCGTCCGCATCAGGGCCAGCGCTGGTCACCCCCTGGGCGTTGTGCCCGGTCCTCAAGGAGGCACCAATGTAGTTGACAGTGTTCGGAGCAACAGGACGCACGGGCTTGGCAGGTGATCGAGCAAGGCCTCGCCGCCGGCCACCACGTGCGCGCCGTCGTTCGAGACGCCACGGGCTGGCCCCGGACCGAGCCGGCCTCGACGTGGTCGTCGCCGATGTCATGTATCCAGCCACGATCGTCGACGCCGTAACCGGCAGCGACGCTGTGATCTCCACCCTCGGCGCCGGCTGGGGTTGTGCACGGCAAGGCGCCACGCAATGGGACCGCCGAGCCGGATACCGCCACGACGTGGCGATGTCACATCGGAGGTGACGCTGGCGTCCTTGCCGATGGAGCGCCTCGGGTATCCCCCACCCGGGCGCAGCGAAAGGATCAGGCTGATGAAGATCACAGTGTTCGGCGCCAACGGCCCGACCGGACGGCTCCTCACCCGACTGGCGCTCGACGAAGACCATGACGTGGTCGCCTTCACCCGGCACCCCGACGCCTTCCCGCTCGACCATCCGCGCCTCGAGGTCGCCGCCGGCGACGTCCACGACCCCGATGCCGTGGCCGCGGCGATCGACGGGAGCGAGTCGGTGCTCTCCACCCTCGGCGTGCCCTTCACCAAGACCCCGATCAGCGTCTACTCCGACGGGGTCACGAACATCGTCGCCGGCATGCACGCCACGAGCGTCAAACGGTTGGCGGTCGTCAGCTCGAGCGCGGTCAGCCCCCACCCCGAGCCGCTCGGCGGTTTCGTCTTCGAGAAGATCATGCGACCCTACGTTGTCAACAAGTTGGGCAAGACCCTCTATGACGACATGCGCCGGATGGAAGCGATCGTGTCGGGCAGCGACCTCGCCTGGACGATCGTCCGCCCGTCGGGGCTCTTCGAAGCGCCGGCTGTCTCGGAATACGGCGTCGAGATCGACCACATCGGCCACCGGTTCACCGCCCGGATCGATCTGGCCGACTGCCTGCTGCGCCAGGCGCTCGACGACACCTATGTGCGCTCGGCGATCGCGGTCGCGACCCCCAGCGCCAAGCCGTCGATGCTGAAGCTGATATGGCAGGAAGGCATCCGGAAGAAGGCGTGATGCCCCCGCGCGACGAATCCGTCCTCCGGACCGCCACGATGGGAACCGCGATGCCGACAGCCGACCCCCCGCCGCCCGGGCGCGACGACCCGGTCGTCGACGCACTGTGGAAGGCCGACCGGCGCCGGATGCTCGACATCGCGTTCCGCATCCTGCTCGACCTGGGCGACGCCGAGGACGTGGTGCAGGAGGCGTTCTCCCGCCTGGCCCGCGCCGACGTCGCCGCCATCGACGATCCCGAGGCCTGGCTGGTGGTGGTCACCAGCCGGCTGTGCGTCGACCGGCTGCGGAGGCGGCGGCGGCACCCGACCGACTCCCTCGAAGTGGCGGACGCCACCGGCGATCCCTTCAACCCCGCCGCGGTCGATCCGGCCGACCAGGTCACCCTCGTCGACAACGTCACGCTGGCGATGCACGCCCTCCTCGAGCGCCTGAGTCCCGCGGAGCGGACCTCGTTCGTCCTGCACGACGTGTTCCAATACCCCTTCGAGGAGGTGGCGAACATCGTCGGGCGCAGCCCCGCAGCGTGCCGGCAGCTCGCCAGCCGAGCTCGCCGGGCCCTGCGGGCCGACTCCTCGGTCGGCCGGTTCCCCGTGGACGTCGCTTTCCAGCAACAAGTCAGCGAACAATTCATCGAGGCGTCCGCCGGCGGCGACCTCGAAGCTCTGGTGGCCCTCCTCGACCCGGCCGTCGAGGGCATCTCCGACGTCGTTCCCGGCGTGGTGACCGGCGCAACCGAGGTCGCCGCGGGCATCCTGCGCTACTTCGGGCCGCCAGCCTCGCCCACGCTGCTGTACCTGCCCGTCGGCGACCAGCTCGGCATCGTCGCTCTGCGGGACCGCAAGGTGCTCGCCCTCGTTCTGCTGACCATCGACAACGGCCTCGTCGCCCACATCCACGCGCTGGCCGGACCAACGCCGCGCGCCGCCGTCACCGCCATCCTCGGACTGCCCTAACACCACCGCCCGGATGAGCCACCCGATCTCATCCCGGCGGCTCTAGCGAGTCGGCGACGCGACGAAGCCAATAGTCGAACTGCTCGGATGAGGCGGCGGCGGTGATGAGGTGGGGCCGTAGGTCTCGCAGCGTCGGGTAGGACGCGACGTCAAGTCGGTCAAGCACTTCGTCCCACGCGGTGGCGTAGGCGGAGGGCGGCTGCTGGTGCGCGCGCGGAAGCTCCCAGATGACGAACCGAACACGTAGGTCAACAGTGTGTAGAACGCGTGGAGATGCGGGATCGCCTCGCCCCGTGCATTGCCGACCAGCCACGGCAGGGGTGACTGCAGTTCTCGTTCCTGCATGCCGGAAGGCTTACCGCGTCAACTTTGCTCGGGTCGTGATGTTCGTCAAAGCAGCCTGGGGCAAGATCTGTCCAGAAGGACGATCTCGACACACAGAAGGTGGCGGAGTTGCACGTTTACCTCGCCCGACAAGACGAGCCGACGACGGCGCCCGGATGAGCCGATGGCCCGGACCGAGACAGCGGGGACGCTCCCGACAGGGACAGTGACGTTCGTACTCACCGACGTCGAGGGCTCGACGGCGTTGTGGGAGACCGCCCCCGACAGCGCAGCACGCGCGATCGAGCGGCAGCACGAGCTGGTCGTGGCGGCGGTCGCGTCGCACGGCGGTCGGCGGCCCGAGGAGCAGGGCGAGGGCGACAGCCTCGTGGCCGCGTTCGGATCGGCGAGCGACGGGGTGGCCGCGGCCCTCGACGCGCAGCGTGCTCTGATCGCGGAGCCGTGGTCGGATGGGTGGGCGCTGCGGGTGCGGATGGGCATCCACACCGGCGAGGCCCGATTGCGCGATGCGCGCAACTACACCGGCGTGGCCTTGCACCGTTGCGCTCGGCTGCGCGACATCGCCCATGGAGGCCAGACGATCCTGTCGTCGGTGACGGCGTCTATCGTCGGGGACGCACTCCCCCACGGCGCGTGGCTCGACGACCTGGGCATGTTTCAGCTGCGTGATCTGTCGCGGCCCGAGCGGGTGTTCGAGCTGCGCCACCGCGAACTGGCCGGTGATTTCCCCCCGCTGCGTTCGCTGGACGTGCTGCCCAACAACCTGCCGGTGCAGCTCACCAGCTTCGTGGGGCGCGCCGGCGAGCTCGCCGAGGTGCAGCGCCTGCTGACCACGGAACGGCTCGTGACGCTCACGGGCTCGGGTGGATGCGGCAAGACGCGGCTGGCCGTCCAGGCCGCCGCCGAGCTCGCGGATCGCTGGCCGGACGGCGTGTGGTGGATCGATCTGGGACCGGTGACCGATCCCGCACTCGTCGCCGCGCTCACGGCCTCGACCATGCGGGTCCTGGTCGAACCGGCCGGCGGCCCGCTACGCGCGCTGCAATCGCAGCTCCGAGACCGGCGGCTGCTGATGTGCCTGGACAACTGTGAGCATCTCCTCGACGCGAGCGCCGAGTTGGCCGAGGTGCTGTTGCGCACCTGCCCGCAGGTCTCGGTGCTGGCCACCAGCCGGGAGCCGCTCGGTGTTCCCGGCGAGACGATCTGGCGGGTGCCGTCGCTGCTGGAGGACGAGGCGGTGCGCCTGTTCGCCGAGCGCGCCGCCAGCGTGGTTCCCGGTTTCACGGTGGACGACGACAACGAGACCACGGTGCGGACGCTGTGCCGGCGCGTCGACGGCATCCCCCTTGCCGTCGAGCTGGCGGCGGCGTGGGTGCGTGCCCTCACCCCGGAGCAGATCCTGTCCGGTCTGGACGACCGGTTCCGGCTCCTTACCGGTGGACCTCGGGGCGTGATTGCCCGCCAGCAGACGCTGGTGGCGTCGGTCGACTGGAGCCACGATCTCCTCGACGAGGGCGACCGGCGAGTGTTCCGCCAGCTCGCCGTCTTCGCCGGCGGGTTCATGCTCGACGCGGCGCGTGCCGTGTGCGATCCCGAACCGGGTGCCGAGACCGACGTTCTGGTCGCGCTGGCGCGCCTGGTCGACAAGTCGCTGCTGCTCGCCGAAGAGCAGGGCGACCAGGCCCGCTACCGGCTGCTGGAGACCATGCGCCAGTACGCGCACAGCCGGCTCCATGCCGCCGGCGAGACCGCGGCCAGCCGGGACCGCCACCTCGGTCACTTCCTCGAGCTGGCGGAGGCGGCCGAGCCCGGACTCGAATCCGCCGATCAGGACACCTGGTTGACCCGGCTCGAGACCGACCACGACAACCTGCGCGCAGCCCTCGACTGGGGGCTCTCGACGCCCGACAGTGCCGCCGGTCGGCGTCTCGCCGCCGCGTTGCCCCGGTTGTGGCAGCTGCACGGTCACGCACATGAGGGCGTCGGGTGGCTGCAGCGGGCGATCGGCTCCAACCCGGACGACCGATCGGCGCTCCAGGCGAGGTTGCTGTTCGGTGCGTCCCTGGTGGCGACCACCGCCGGCCAGCTCCCGCTCCTCACCGAGTCCGCGCAACGTGGCTTGGAGATCGCAACCGCCATCGGTGACGACCGCATCCGGGGGCGCTGCCTCGGCATGTTGGCGTACGTGCAGTTCTTCCTCGACTTCGCGGCGGCCCGCGACCTCTGCGCGGAGGCCCGACAATGCGCCGAAGCCGCCGACGACACGTTCGCGTACGAGCTGGCTCTCGTGCTGGAGGGTTTGGCGTGGACCAACGGCGATTGCCACACCGAGGCGCTCCCGGTCTACGAGGGGGCGCTCGAGCGGGCCCGGCGCCGCGGCGACCGCCAGCTCGTGACGTTCGCCCTCGCGGGCCAGGCCTACGCCGCCCTGTTGACGGGCGAAGTCCCACACGCCGACGAGCTCGCGACCGAAGCACTCCGGATCTCCGAGCCGCTGGGCGACTACTTCACCGTTGGCTCGGCCACGAGCAACCTGGCCTGGGTCAAAGGTGTCGCCGGCGAGATCGACGCCGGCCGCGCCTTGATGGACACCGTTGTGCAATCCGTCGAGGGCGCGGGCGCCGACGTCGACGTGCCGACGATGGTGGTCACGCTGGGCAAATTGCACCTCTGGGACGGCGACCTCGAGCAAGCGGCCAACTGGTTCGAGCGCGGCAGAACGTACGCGGCACCGCTGGTCGACAACATCATCGTCGCTCGCACATTGCCGGGTCTCGCCGCAACGCGACGACGACTCGGTCAGCTCGAGGCGGCCCGCGAACACAGCGAGCGGGCCGTCCGCGTCGCACGCGCGCTCGACATGCCGCATGTGCTGGCCGAGGGTCTCGACGAATTGGCGTTCCTCGTCGCCGCCCAAGAGCCGGATCGGGCCGAGGACCTGCACCACGAGGCGCTGGCAGTGCGCGTCGAGCACGGCCTCCGCACCCACTATGTCGACAGCCTCGACGCCCTCGCGGGCCTCGCGGCGCGGGCCGAGAGCTCTGTCGAAGCCGTCCGTCTCCTCGCGGCGAGCGGTGCCGCCCGCGAGCTGATGGGCTACCCGCGACCGCCGATCAGCCGGCCCGAGTACGACGCCGCTGTCGCCGCCCTTCGCACCGCCCTCGGCGCCGACATATTCGACGCCGCCTGGGCCGAGGGCCGGGGCCTTTCCCTCGACGACGCCGTCGCCTACGCCAGGCGCGCCCGTGGCACCCGCAGCCGGCCGACCATTGGCTGGGCCAGCCTCACCCCGACCGAGCTCAAGGTCGTAGACCTGGTCGTCGAGGGCCACACCAACCCCGAGATCGGCGCGCGCCTGTTCATGAGCAAGGCGACGGTCAAGACTCACCTCTCACACGTGTACGCCAAGCTCGGGGTCGGCAACCGAACCGAGCTCGCCACGGTCGCCAACGCCCAACAAGCAAGGAATCGGGCGGGTTCCGGCGATGCCGCCA
>DASUYL010000201.1:0-8262 GCA_036377395.1 Jiangellaceae bacterium | reverse complement strand
CGGCCGCGAATCGGCCGTCGCCCGCTGCACGGAGGGATTGCATGTGCACTGACCCTTGCGTTTGCACGCCATGAGGAGCACGATAGCGCACGTGCACCTGCACGTGGAGAACTAAATATCAGTCTTTCGCTCCTCGATGGCCTGCAGAGAACGCTCCACGCCATCGAGTGAAAGGGTGGACGTACCGCGGCGCGGCTGTGTTGGTGCAGATCCCCTGCCTGCGCCGCGGTGCGGACGCCTGAGCGGACCGTTCCACGAAGTGCCGGATCCGATGGCTCAGCCGCCGCTGATGGCCAGGCCCGCGGCGAGCAGTACGGCGAACACCAACTCTGTCATCGCTGTGTCGCGTAGCACCGGAACGAGATCCGCGCCGCGTGCCTTACCTGCGACGGGGGCGGCCGCCCGAACGGCCAACGGTGCCGAGAGCAGAGCCAGCCCCGCCCAGGCCCGGCCGGCCACGGCAAGGGCGATCACCAGCGCGTAGGCGGTGGTCACCAGTAGCAGGTAGAGGATCCTGGTGCGCCGCGAACCCAGGAAGATGGCGACCGTTCGCTTGCCGCTCCGGGCGTCGCCGCGCATGTCCCGAAGGTTGTTGGCGACCAGGATCGCGCAGGCAAGAGAGCCGATCGCGATCCCGCAGACCACGGACGCGGGCGTCACCCGCTCGACCTGGACATAGGTGGTCCCGACCACCGCCACCAGGCCGAAGAAGACGAAGACCGACAGCTCGCCGAATCCTCGATATCCGTAGGGCCGGGACCCCCCGGTGTAGAACCAGGCGGCTGCGACCGCCAGGGCACCGACACCGAGCAGCCACCACGCACCCGTGATCAGCACGAGCACGAGCCCGGCCAGCCCGGCGATCGCGAAGCACATCCATGCCGCGGCGCGCACGGCTGCGGGCGAGGCGATCCCGGATCCGACCAGACGCAGCGGTCCGATCCGGTCGTCGTCGGTGCCGCGCACACCATCGGAGTAGTCGTTCGCGTAGTTGACGCCCACCTGGAGTGCGACCGCGACGACGAGCGCAAGAAGAGCGCGGGGCAGGACCGCCGAGCTTACGGCCGCCGCGGCGCCGGTACCGACCAGGACGGGAGCGATGGCCGCGGGCAATGTCCGTGGCCGGGCACCCGCGGTCCAGAGTGCGGCGGTGGACATCAGGCAGTGGCGGCCGGTCGCAGACGTGCGGCCAGCCTCCCGCGGTCCACCTTGCCGCTGGGCAGCATGGGTAGCGCGTCGACGATCAGGAGCGACTTGGGCGCATGCGCTGCCGGAGCCCTGCGCATGACATAGGCCCGAACCGACTCCAGTGTCGGTGGGTGGTCGGGATCGCGGGGGACGAGGACGGCGACGACCCGCTGGCCCCAGTCCGGGTCGGGAACGGCGACGCTCGCCACCGCCGCCACTCCAGGGTGGTCGCCGACGACCGCGTCGACCGCAACGAGGGGCACGTTGACACCCCCGGAGACGGCGACGTCGTCGGCCCGCCCGGAGACCTCGAGTCGGCCGTCAGCGTCCATCCGGCCGACATCGGCGGAGGTGAACCAGCCGCCTGCGAACGCCTCCACGGTCAGGTCCGGGCGCAGTCGGTAGCCGCGGGCGAGCACAGGCCCACGGACCCGGACGACTCCTTCATCGGTGATCGCGAGCCGGACGCCGTCGAGCGGGAAGCCGTCGTAGACGCAGCCGCCGCACGTCTCGGTCATGCCGTACGTCGTGACCACTCGTACCCCGGCCTCTCGGGCGCGGTCGAGCAGCCCCGGTGCTGCCGCCGAACCACCGACGAGGACGGCGTCGTAGGCGGTTAGCGCGTCCACTGCGGCTCCGCCGGCGTCGAGGATCGTCCCGAGCTGGCGGGGAACCAGCGCGGTGTAGCGTCGCTGGGCGGTGCCACCCAGGACGTGCACACTTGCCGCCGCGAAGGACTCGGGGTCGAAGCCGTCGGTGAGGTCGACCGCGACCGGCTCGGTGCCGGCCACGACCGAACGGACCAGGATCATCAATCCGGCGACGTGCGTGGCGGGCAACGCGAGCAGCCAGCGCCCGGCACCGCCCAGCCGCGCGTGCGTTGCCTCGGCCGCCGCGGTGACCGCCGCGGCACCGAGCAGCACCCCTTTGGGCTCCCCGCTCGATCCCGAGGTCGGGACGACCAAGGCGACGTGGTCATTCGCGAATGCCTCGACCGGGATGCTCGGTTGCAACGCCTGCAGTGTGGTCTCCCGGACCAGGGCCGGCCGCTCGGGCACCGGCAGCAGTGCCGGCCCGCCCTGGAGGGCGGCGGCGACCGCGGGGAAGATCCGCCGGAGCACCGCCGGCCCGAGTGGCACCCGGAGAGCATCGAGCGGCCGCGCCGAAGAAGTCGAGGTCTGCATGCCGCGCCTCAGGGTACGTAGCTGGCGACCATCCGTCACGTCCGTGGGGGTCGCCGAACGGGTCAGTAGTACCAGGGGAAGCCGGACCAGTCCGGCGCACGCTTCTCGAGGAATGCGTCGCGGCCTTCGACCGCCTCGTCGGTCATGTACGCCAGCCGGGTCGCCTCGCCGGCGAAGATCTGCTGCCCGACCATGCCGTCGTCGACGGCGTTGAACGCGAACTTCAGCATCCGCTGCGCCATCGGGCTCTTGGCGTTGATCCGGGCCGCCCACTCCAGCGCCACGGTCTCGAGCGAGTCGTGCGGAACGACGGCGTTGACCATCCCCATCGCGTGTGCGGCCTGGGCCGAGTGCTCCTCGCCGAGGAAGAAGACCTGGCGGGCGAACTTCTGCCCGACCTGGCGGGCGAGGTAGGCCGAGCCGTAGCCACCGTCGAAGGAGCCGACGTCGGCGTCGGTCTGCTTGAACCGTGCGTGCTCGGCGCTGGCGATGGTCAGGTCACAGACGACGTGCAGGCTGTGCCCGCCTCCTGCGGCCCAACCGGGGACAACGCAGATGACCACCTTGGGCATGAACCGGATCAGACGCTGGACCTCGAGGATGTGCAGCCGGCCGGCCCGCGCCGGGTCGACTGTCTCACCAACGGCAGCTCCGGCCTCGCCGGGCACCGTGTACCGGTAGCCGTCGCGCCCCCGGACGCGTTGGTCACCACCGGCGCAGAACGCCCATCCGCCGTCCGTGGGCGACGGGCCGTTGCCGGTGAACAGCACGCAGCCGACGTCGGTGGCCATCCGGGCGTGGTCGAGGGCTCGGTACAACTCGTCGACGGTGTGCGGCCGGAAGGCATTGCGCACCTCGGGGCGGTCGAACGCGATCCGCACGGTTCCGCGGTCGGCTCCACCGATGACATGGCGGTGATACGTGATGTCGGTGAAGTCGAACTCGTCGACAGGGCGCCACAGCGAGGGATCGAACGGTCCGGACGTCATGCGCGCTCCTTACCGCGGTCATCCGAGGATAGGACCCTCCACATTCGGCGCGGCACGACGCGCACGGTAGGGATGACCGGACTAGCCTCGGACAGTCACGACTGGGGTCGACTCGTTCTCCCGCGGAGCTCCTCGATGAGTCGTCTTGTCCCGATTGCCGCGTTCGGTGTCTTCGCCGTCGCGGCCTGTGGTGCGGGCGAGCCGGCCGAACCGGTCGATGGCTGGGCGACGGTCACCGATGGGCCGAGCGGTGCCCGCATCGACCTGCCGGAGGCGGCCGAGCCGACAGCAGACACCGCGGCAGCGGCCAACGGGCCCACGGTCACGCTGCGCAACTACACCGCGTCGGCGGCTGGTGGTGCCCTCGAGGTCGGCTTCAACGTGCTCGACACCCGCGGTGGCCGCTACGACTTCGACGCGGGCGTCGAGCAGGTCGCGACCAGCCTGGACGGCCGGATCGTGTCGTCCCTGCCGACAGCCGTCGACGGCCATGCGGCGGTCGACGTGGAGGTCTCGTACGGCCGCGAACAGGTGGTGCGCTTCCAGCTCATCGACGCCGACGACCACGTGCTGCAACCGCTGGTCGCCGGACCGGCGAACCGGCGTGACCTCGTCGAGAAGACATTCGACCAGCTGACCGGCTCGCTCGACGTCGAACCGTCATGACCGGACCCCCGGTCCGCGCCGGTGACCTCCACGTGTACGCCGTTCCCCTTCGTGCCCGGTTCCGTGGCGTGGATGTGCGGGAAGGGGTCCTGATGCACGGGCCGGCAGGCTGGGGCGAGTTCTCGCCATTTCGTGAGTACGACGACGCCGAGGCCGTCGCCTGGTGGGCGGCGGCACGCGAGGCGGCCGACCGGGGGTGGCCGCCTCCGGTGCGAGAGCGAATTCCGGTCAACGCGACCGTTCCCGCGGTGGAACCCGACGACGTGGCCACCGTCCTGGCCCGGTTTCCTGGCTGCCGCACGGCCAAGGTCAAGGTGGCCGTCGCTGGTCAGGGTCCGCGCGACGACGAATCCAGGCTGGCCGCGGTGCGCGACGCTCTCGGATCCGGCGGGCACATCCGGGTCGACGCCAACGGCGCGTGGGACGTGGACACCGCCGCCTGGCTGCTGCCGCGCTACGACCGGGCGGCAGGGGGCCTCGAGTACGCCGAGCAGCCCTGCCCGGGCATCGAGGACCTCGCGGCGGTGCGACGCCGGGTAGACGTGCCGATCGCCGCCGACGAGTCCATCCGGCGGGCCGGCGACCCGTTGGAGGTGGCCCGGCTGGAAGCTGCTGACGTCGCCGTGCTCAAGGTGCAGCCTCTGAGCGGAGTCCGGGCCTGCATGCGCCTTGCTGAGAGCATCGGGCTGCCCGTGGTGGTGTCCAGCGCACTGGAGACGTCGGTCGGAATAGCCGCGGGCGTCGCCCTTGCGGCCGCCCTACCGGAGCTGCCATACGCGTGCGGCCTCGCAACGGTCGGATTGCTGGCCCGCGACGTCGTGGCCGATCCACTCGTCGCTGTCGACGGGTCACTTTCCGTCCGACGTCCCACGCCGGCCCCGGCGGCGATGGCCGCGGCACGCGCGGACGACGCAACGGTCGCATGGTGGCGCGAGCGCGTCTCCCGGGTCGCCCGACTCGCGGCCTGAGACCCCGGCCGAGTCCGTAGCGTCGAGACCGGCAGAATCGTTGCGTGAATCCGTCGACGGCGCTGTCCCGCGTCCTCGTCGACGAGCTGGTCCGTAACGGCGTATGCGACGTCGTACTCGCACCGGGTTCTCGCAGTGCTCCGTTCGCGTTCGCGCTCCACGCGGCCGACCGGGCCGGGCGGCTTCGGCTGCACGTGCGGATCGACGAACGAAGCGCCGGCTTCACTGCCGTTGGCATGGCCAAGTCCGATGGCAGACCCGCTGCGGTCGTCACCACCTCCGGCACCGCGGTCGCCAACCTCCATCCCGCGGTCCTCGAGGCCCACCACTCGGGCATCCCTGTGATCGTGCTCACGGCCGATCGGCCTGACGAGTTGCGCGGCGTCGGCGCGAACCAGACCACCGATCAGGTGGGGGTTTTCGGCCGTGCCGTCCGGCTGTTCCATGAGATCGCTGCACCGGACGTGCGCCCCGGCCAGGTCGCGTACTGGCGCTCGACGGTCTCGCGCGCGTGTATCGCGGCGCTGGGGGTCGTCGACGCGAATCCGGGCCCGGTCCACCTCGACGTCGCGTTCCGCAATCCGCTGGTTCCCGACGGGGACGAGTCATGGGTGGAACCGCTCGACGGCCGGGCCGGCGAACGGCCATGGACCGCGGCCGGCAGGGCGCAGCCGTTCCGCGCCGGGCCGGGCGACGGTGGGCAGGTGCTGGTAGCCGAGGATCGGACGGTCGTGGTCCTCGGCGATGCGCCGGCCTCGGCGGTGACGGCGACCTGGGAACTCGCTGCCGGATGTGGATGGCCGGTCATCGCCGAGCCGTGGACACGGCGCTCCGCCGGAGTCCCG
Source organism: Jiangellaceae bacterium (assembly GCA_036377395.1). Taxonomy (GTDB): domain Bacteria; phylum Actinomycetota; class Actinomycetes; order Jiangellales; family Jiangellaceae; genus DASRTE01. The sequence goes on along the minus strand of DASUYL010000201.1, from coordinate 2,422 downwards.
TGTGGCCGGCTCGTCGTCGGCAGCAGCGAGTGGATGCGCAGGAATGCTCCGGACCGCGTGCTCGTGGTCGGTCGGCCGACGTTGTCCCGTCAGGTGGCGCACCTGGTCGGCGGGTCGGTCGCTCCGGTCGACGTCGTGGCGTCGGGTCCGCAGTGGCCGGACCAGGGTCACGTGGCCCGACGTGTGTTCGTGGACCGGGACCTGTGGGAAGCCGTCCACGCTCGCGGCGGTCCGGGCCGAGCCGCGACGCGGTCGTCGGCATTGCTGTCCGCGTGGGTTGCTGCAGGCGAGCGCGCGCGCGACGCAGCCGGCCTTGTCCTCGACCGGTCGCTGGCCGGTGGCGGGCTGCCCAGCGGCACCGCCGCCGCGCGCCAGGTCCTGCGCGGGATGCCGCCGGATGCTGTGCTGTTTCTGGGATCGTCGTCGGTGGTGCGCGACGTCGACCTGGCAGCTGAGCGGCTCCCGACCCACGTCCTGGCCAATCGCGGCGTCTCGGGCATCGACGGCACCGTGTCCGCGGCGGTCGGCGCGGCGCTTGCGCGTGGGCAGGGCGACGATCTGCCGAGCTACGCGGTCATGGGAGACCTGACATTCCTGCACGATGCGAACGGCCTGGTCATCGGTCCCTACGAGCCTCAACCCGACCTCTGCGTCGTGGTGCTCAACGACGACGGCGGCGGGATCTTTGCGTTGCTCGAACAGGGAGCGCCGGAGCACGCGGCGGTCTTCGAGCGCGTCTTCGGCACCCCGCACGGGACCGACTTGGCCGCGCTCTGCGCCGCCACCGGAACTCCGCACGAGCGGGTCGGACTCGATGAAGTCGGTGCCGCTCTGGCGCCGCGGAAGGGCCTGCGGGTCGTCGAGGTCACTGTCGACCGCTCCAGTCACCGGGAACTCCACGCCCGCATTCGGGAAGCCGTCGCCGCCGCCCTCGAATGATCACGTTAAGAGGGTTTCTCCGTCCGATGCCAGGACTGCAGACCTGGCAAAGGGGGGAGAAACCCTCTCAACGTGATCATTCAGGCCCGGGAGGTCCGGGAGCGGTCAGCTGGTGAGAGCGTCGCGCATGGGGAGGAGCTTGGCGACGCTCTCGGCCAGCTCGGCCTGGGGGTCGGAGCCGGCCACGATCCCGCACCCGGCGAACAGTCGGAGCCGGCCAGGATCCCGGCGGTCGATCTCGGCGCAGCGCAGGGCGATGCCCCACTCGCCGTCGCCGGACGCGTCGATCCAGCCGACCGGGCCCGCGTAGCGCCCCCGGTCGAGCCCTTCGATCTCGCCGATGAGGGCGGCCGCCTCGGCGGTCGGGGTTCCGCACACCGCAGCCGTCGGATGCAGCGCCGCGGCCAGTGTCAGCGAGCTCGACGAGTCGGCCGCGACTCCCGTCACGTCGGTGGCCAGGTGCATGACGTTGGCCAGGTCGAGGACGAACGGCGTCTCGGGAACGTTCATGCTGGAACAGTGCGGCGTCAGCGCGCCGGCCACGGAGCTCACCGCGTACTCGTGCTCCTCGAGGTCTTTGCTCGAGTGCGCCAGGGATGCGGCGAGGGCGAGGTCGTGGGCGTCGTCGCCGGTACGCCGGATCGTGCCGGCCAGAACCCGCGACGTCACCAGTCCGCGCTCGAGGCGTACGAGAAGTTCCGGCGTGGCGCCGAGGAGCCCGTCGACGCTGAACGTCCAGCACCGCGGGTATTGCTCCGCCAGCCGAACCAGGGGCCAGCGCGGGTCGACCGGCAACGGCGACTCGGCGACCAGGTCGCGGGCCAGCACGACCTTGTCGAGCTTGCCGTCGGCGATCCGGCTGACGGCCTCGGCGACGACGAGCTCCCACTGGGCGCCGCTGCGCGCCCCGTCGGCGAACATGATCGGATCGGGCCGCCGGATCGGTGTCGAGCGGTGCAGTGTGGCGCCGGGCGGTAGCGCACCTTGGAGCGCGACCGTCGTCACCCACCACCGGCCGGCCCGATGGCCGACGACGACCTCGGGCACGACGAGGACGGACAGCCCTGGATCATCGGCGAAGGCGAACGACCCGAAGGCCACCGGCCCGCAACCGGGCAGCCCCACCTCGTCTCTGACGACGGCTGCACCGACCAGGTCGCCCCACCACCGGTCGGCATCGGCGAACCGCTGCGGCCCGAGCGCCTCGAACGAGGCGGTTCGACCCCAACCGACAAGGCCTTCGCCCCGTCGCAGCCATGCCAGCGGTGCCTCTTCGGGGAGCAGGCGGAGCAGTGGGCCGGGATCGCGTATCGCGACGGTCCGCACGACCAGCGGCGCCAGCGGCGCCGAGCGACGAATCGGCGCCGGGAACGTTGTCACGTCACCCGAGCGTACGGGTCGTCTCCACCGTGTTCATGCAGCTCCTGTGCCGCTGATGGCTCTCACCGCTTGACAGGTGAGCGACATCACAGGAGGCTCCGGA
>DASUYL010000200.1:0-21539 GCA_036377395.1 Jiangellaceae bacterium | reverse complement strand
CTCGTGACTCTGACTGGACCGCCAGGAGTCGGAAAGAGCAGGCTCGCGCTGGAGGCGGCTCGCTCGCTCGAAAGCGAGTTACCTGGCGGCGCGTGGTTCATCGACCTCGCCCGCGCCGGCGGCCAGGACGACGCGGTGCGCCTCGTCGCTCACGCCGTGGACGTTCGCGGCGGCGATCCGCTCCCGCGGGTCATCGGGCGCCTGCGGGACGCCGACGCGATCCTATTGCTGGACGGGTGCGATCGCGTCGTTGGTGAGGCGGCGCGCGTCGCCTCGGCGGTCGCCGCCGGCTGCCCGAGTGTGCGGGTGCTGGCAACGAGCCGCGAGGTGCTACGTGTGCCCGGCGAAGTCCGCGTGACGGTCGAGCCGCTCGAACGGCCCGATACGCAGGCGAGTGACACCGCCGGCTCGCCAGCTGTGCAACTGTTCGTCGAGCGTGCACGGGCAGCGCGACCTGGATTCGAGCTCACGACGGAGAACACCCCGCTCGTGGCGGAGATCAGCCGCCAGGTCGACGGGCTGCCCCTCGCGATCGAGCTCGCGGCCGCGCGCGCCCACGTCCTCGGCCTCGCGGAGATCCTTTCCCTCGTCGAGCACCGCCTCGAGCTCCTCTGCAACCGGCCGGCATCCGACGCGACCCGCGCGGCCATCGCCACGCTCGTGGAGTGGAGCCATGACCTCCTGCATGCGGACGAGAAGTCGCTGCTCCACCAGGTCGCGGTACATCGGGGCGGCGCGTCGTTGCCGTCGCTGGTCGCCGCCGGTGCAAGCCATAGGACTCGACGAGACAACCGTGACATACCTGCTCGGCGTGCTGGTCGACAAGTCGATCCTCTCCGTAACGTTCCCCGACGACGGCGCGCGCTACGACCTGCTGGATACCGTGCAGGAGTACGCGCTGGAGCGTCTCGCCGAAAGCGGCCACCTCGCCGCTGCCCGGCGGACGCACGCGGAGTACTTCGCGAGGCTCGCCGACGCGGCGCGGGCGGGACTTCGGGGACCCGAGTGGCGGGCGTGGGTCCGCCGGCTCGAGCTCGACCACGACAACCTGTGGGCTGCGCTCACGTACGCTTGCGATGCGCGCGACAGCGGCATTTCCGCGCGCTTGGCGTCCCTTGCCTGGTACTTCATCCTCGCCGAGCGCGTGACCGAGGCCCGCCGCTTCCTCGACCTTGCGCTAGCTGCGGCGTCAGAGACCATCTCGGTCGCTGAACGGCTCGAGTTCCTCGCCTTTCTCTGCTACCTGGCGATCGAAGAGCGCGACCTCGATGCAGCGATCGAGATTGGCGAGCGGGCGCTCACGGTCGCAGCCACCGGGATGGCACCGCCGGAAATCGGCTTGGTGGAGGCAGTGCTTGCGCTGGCGGTTGCCGAGGCCGGGGACATCAAGCGGGCGCAGGCACTTGCGGAGCAGGCGCATGCGACGCTCGAAGCAAGCGACGACCACTGGGTGATCGCAGCGGCAAGCCTCCTCCATGCGCAGGTCGCAGCATCAGCGGGGGACGTTCCCACGGTCGCTGCTATGGCGGCGGACGCGTACCGACACGCCGACGCGACGGACCTCGACGCATTCCGCGTCCCGGCGATGCTGCTCAGTGCGTGGGTTGCCGAGCGACGGGGCGACGGCGACGCCGCGACGGGTGCGTACCGTCGCGTGCTCGATCTCGCAGATCGAATAGGCTTCGCCGACCACGCCGCGTTCGCGTTGTCCCGGCTCGCTTCACGCGCCCTCGCGGGCGGAGACCTGGCCCGCGCCGAAGAACTCGAGCGGCGCGCGCTCGCGACGGCCGAGGCGGCGCGTGCGGCCTGGGCCGGCCCATGCGCGGGTCGAGCTCGGCCACATCCTCGCGGCGGCCGGCGACACCAAGACGGCCGCGAAGCTGTTCCGGGACGTGCTCGCGTGGTCGAAGCTGCCACGCCCCCACCGGCCACGCGAGAGCCTCTTCGTCGTGCTGGTCGAAGACCCGGCCGCGGCGGCTGCGGCTGGACTGGCCGGCCTCGGCGACGGCCGTACAGTGACCTCGGCCGCGGTCGCGCCAGCCTGAACGGCGATCCCGCACCGGCGGCCCGGATGGCAGCGGCAGCCGAGCTCATGGCAGCCGTCTGGCAGAGGCGATGGCCATGCTTGTCGTGGATCGGTAAGCGCGACAACGGAGCCCTCATGGCGACAGCAACGGACGAACACCTGGATGAGGTGCGCCGCCGCATCGCCCATCTCGAGGCGACGGTGCAGCGGGGCACGGCGGACGCGAGGTCCCGGATGCAGCGGTACATCAACACACTGCGCCGCGACCAGGAATCCACGTGGGGCTCGGCTCGCAGGTGGGCGGCCGCCCTGGAGGAAAGGCTCGGCCAGCTCGACAACGAACTCGAGCTGGCCGAGCACCGGGTGGCGGCGGAGTTTGCGGCGACAGAGGACCAGCTCACGGACGCGCTCGAGGCGCAGCTGCACCGCTGGGACGTGTACCTGGACAGGATGCAGACGAAGGCGGCGGCGAAGACGGGGGTCGCACGCGAGCGGGCGGAGGCGGTGATCGCCGATCTGCGGCAGCGCCGAGTTTCGATCGGCACGCGTTTCTCCGACGTCGGCACCGCGACGGGCAAAGGCTGGCGCGACGCGAAGGCTCGCGTCCTTGCCGAGCTCGACGAGCTGAAGAGTCAGGCCGACGTGGCGTGGCGGACTGAGGAGGCGACACATGGCGACCGACCAGACCCACGGAAATCGAGGGCGGGCGACGGCGGATGAACCGGGGCCGGCTCAAGGGCGGCCTGGGCGTCGTTCGTCGGGCAAGCCGTGGCGCACCGAAGGACTCCCGAAGACTGAGCGGGGTGAGGATGGGGGCGGGCCGAACTGGTTCCGTCTGCTGGCCTGGTTAGCCGCGGTGTACCTGCTGTTCTTCCTGTTCGCCACGGTGCAGGATCAGTTCGGCGGCGCGCAGGAGATTACGTACACGGAGTTCACCGAGCAGGTTCAGGACCAGAACGTCGAGGAGATCTTCTCCCGCGGTGACACCATCGAGGGCCGCTTGAAGACCGAGGAGCCGATTCCCGGCGAGGACGGCACCTACACGAGCTTCACCACCGAGCGGCCCACCTTCGCCCAGGACGACCTGCTCGCTGAGCTCGAGGACGGTGGCGCCACTGTGCGAGCCACCCCGGTCGTCCAGGAGCGGGGCGTGTGGTGGAACCTGCTCATCTCGTTCGCGCCGATCGTGTTGCTGGTCGGCTTCTATTACTGGCTGTTCAAGCGGCAGGGCGCCATGGGCGGTGGCATGGGTGCGCTGCTCGGCGGCCGACGCAAGAAGCCGGTGGATCCGCACAGTGTTCGGGTGACCTTCGACGACGTCGCCGGCATTGATGAGGTCGAGGCCGAGATCACCGAGATCGTGGATTATCTCAAGGCGCCGGACAAGTACCGCCGGGTCGGGGCCCGGGCCCCCAAGGGCGTGCTGTTGACCGGTGCACCGGGAACCGGCAAGACACTGCTGGCCCGCGCCACCGCAGGCGAGGCCGACGTGCCGTTCTTCTCTGCCAGCGCCTCTGAGTTCATCGAGATGATCGTCGGGGTGGGCGCCAGCCGAGTTCGGGAGCTGTTCGACGAGGCCCGCAAGGTCGCCCCGGCGATCATCTTCATCGACGAGATCGAAACCATCGGCCGCACCCGCGCCGGCTCGGTGAGCATGGGCGGGCATGACGAGCGGGAACAGACCCTGAACCAGATCCTCACCGAGATGGACGGCTTTTCCGGCACCGAAGGCGTGATCGTGCTGGCCGCCACCAACCGCCCCGACGTGCTCGACCCGGCACTCCTTCGGCCGGGCCGGTTCGACCGCACCATCACCGTCCACGCACCGGACCAGAAGGGACGCCTGGAGATCTTGCAGGTCCACAGCCGTGGTGTGCAGCTTGACGACGACGTCGACCTGGACAACATCGCACGGTCCACGCCCGGGATGACCGGAGCGGAACTGGCCAACCTGGTCAACGAGGCCGCCCTGGCCGCGGCCCGCGCCAACCGGCAACGGGTACGGCATAGCGACCTCACCGGCGCCCTGGAGAAGATCCAGCTCGGCACCGCCCGCAACGTGGTCATGTCGGCAGAGGAACGCCGCCGAACCGCCTACCACGAGGGTGGCCACGCCCTTCTCGGCATGATCCAACCCGGCGCGGACCCAGTCCGCAAGGTCTCGATCATCCCGCGTGGCCGCGCGCTCGGCGTCACGCTCTCCACGCCTCAGACCGACCGGTACGGCTACGACGCCACCTACCTACGCGGACGCATCATCGGCGCCCTGGGCGGGATGGCCGCAGAACAGGAGGTGCTCGGAGTGGTCACCACCGGAGCCGAGAACGACCTGGAAAACGCCACCAAGATCGCCCGCGCCATGGTCGGCCGCTGGGGCATGTCCGACCGCATCGGCCCGGTGTCTGTGCTCCCCTCCGAAGGTGACGCCCGCACGGCAGGGGTCTCCGACCAGATGCTCAACACCGTCGACGAAGAAATCCGCCAGCTGATTGACCAATGCTACGCCGAGGCCCGCCGGCTACTGCGCGAGAAGCGGCACCACCTGGACAACGTCGCCGAGCAACTCCTGGTCCACGAAACTCTCGACGAGAAGGACGTGTACGCCGCGGCAGGCATCACACCCACGCCGGTCGCCGGCAACGCACCCGCCGCTACGCCCGCCCACCCGGCCACACCGGCGCATCCAGCGACGGCCACGGCACAACCATGATCGGTCACGCGCACCACCACCAAACACCCCGGGCCACACTGTTGAGACGGTTGAACCAGCGATCGACGACGTTGGGCCGGCGTAGAGGCTGGGACGAACTCCCGCAGGCTTGACACACGGCGGGCCAACGCTCGGATCGGCCGGTTGTTGTGAAGGTCGCGGGCTGCCGTCCCCGACTCGCCTACCATCCGGCAAATGGACGTCATCGAGACCTCATCGCTCACCTATTTGGACCGAGCCGCGGCGAAGCGCGGACCGATTTGCGCTGATTTCGCCCGATTCGGAACTTATGCTCGGCGAGTGGGATGTGCAGGACGGCAAGCCGGGCCCGCGCGTGTGGAGATACCCACTGCCGATTCAGTATGGCGCATTTCGCACCCGTGGCCGGGGCCGAGCCGCGGAGGGCCAACATGGCCTGGCCCGTTGAGGCGCACCCCTGGCCGCAGGGCCGCGACTGAGGCGTGGAAAACCTAGGCCCCGGCCCTTGCGGTGCGCGATGGGCGCTTAGTTCTAAGCAAAGGCTCTAGCTGTATTCGTCGTCGCCCGCGGCCGGCCCTTGCGGGCGGGCTTTGGGCAGCGACGGCTGGCACTGGCCGCACGGGATCATCCCGGCCGCCTGCTGCCGAATGATCGGCTTACGCGGCCACGGCTCATCTACGTCCTGCGAGTGAGTAGCCCAGTAGCACCAAGGCTCATGCACCCGATGGTCAGCCGGGTTGTCCGGGCTGTAGACCAGGACCAGCGACCCGCCGACCGGCGGAGTGGCCGGTGCAGCGCAAATGGCGCAAGTGCCGATCGGCATGTCGTGTCGACAACGGTCGGTGCTCATTGCTCGTCTCGCTCGGTCCAGCCACGATCGTAGGCGTCGGCGTTGGCGCGCTCGACCAGATCGGCGAGCCGGCCAGAGGTTTCTCCGCCGAGCAGGGTCACGGTTGCGACCAGCAGGCCGCGCTCGGCGTCGGTGCCGGGCCGTAGGGCCCGGATCAGCCGGCGCAGCGCGTCGCTGGATCCGGGTTCGGGAATGATGTGGTTCACGGTCGTTCTCCTGTCTTGGCAGGTGGACGGTCGAGGCCTCGCCTGGTGTTGCTGCACCGGGCGGGGCCGCCTTTGTTGATCAGTGGGTGGTCACAGAACTGGTCACGGAACGGCGGTTATGGGCGGCCACGGAGGGCCACGAGCACGGTCGATTAGGCCGGATTCACGGCACGGACAGGCGCGGAAGGGCATCGGGGGACACGAGCGGCTGCGGGCACGCTCGGAGTTCAAGTCCCCCCTCGGACACCACAAACATGCAGGTCGGGCGGTTAGTCACCGTCCTCACCGCCGGCCTTTGCTAACGGCGTGCTAACGCCCGTCCCGAAGATGATCCCGGCCACCCTGGAGGCGGCGTCGCCGTGCAGCCATCGGTGACGTGGCTGTACACGTCGAGTGTGATGGCGATGGCCGCGTGCCCGAGCCGCTCCTGCACCACCTTCGGATGCTCGCCCGCCGACAGCGTCACGAACGCGGCGTGCAGCCTGTGGTCCACGGTGTGCTCGAGGAAGGCGCGCACCTCCTCGGCGGCCCATCTTGTCGTCACGGCCGCGAGGTCGTCGCTGCCCGTGGTGGGTCCGCCGCATCGGCGGGGTTGCGGGCGATCCATCCTCAACGGACGGCGTCACGCAGCCCGTGCACGATGGTGTGGATGTAGCGCACGCTCCGGGGCGACAGTCCACGGCTGCCGTACGGCTGCCGCCCGTCCGTAAGCAGCGCGGCGTACAGGCCGTTGAGCATCCCGGCATCGACGCGGCGGAGTTGCACCGATCCGAGCCGCGGGAGGACGTGCAGCCGAAGGTTCCGGGCGTAGCTGTGCAGCGTCGCCGGCCGGATCGTCGGCTCCACGGCGGCGAGCCAGTCAGCCGCGAACTCCGCGAAGCTCTGCCTGCTCGGCTCGACCTAGACGCCCGCGTGCAACGCGGCGACGATCTCGCTGAGCGCCCGCTCGGCGTCACGTCTGGTCCGGTAGCCCGAGTGCCACTTCTGCCGGCGCTTGCCGGTCGCCGGGTCGCGATCGAGCTCAACGACTACCGAGTAGCCGTTGCCGCGCTTGACGACGCTGCCCCTCATCAGCTACTCACCTTCCCGCGAGTGGTCGGCGCCGAGCGGGAACTCGGAGGTCTGATTCCTTACGCCTGAGGCCCCGCAGACGGCACACACGACGGCCCGCCCCAGGCTCGAGGTGCGGGCCGTCGTGTGGTGTTGGCCAACCTGCCTTGCGTCAGACTCCGCCCGTGCTGGACGCGTCAGACACGCACTCAGTCGCCGGGTCCGCCCTGCGATTGGCACGAGGCGGGCCGGTCGTCCTGTGGGCCGGTGCACTGCCCGGAGTTGCCGCCGCCGTTGCCCGAAGCGGGCGGAGGCGGGTCGGCGAACGCGGGACCGACGGTGCCCAGGCTCAACGCGACGACGAACGCGGCGGCGGTGAGAGTGCGCCTCATGGTCGCCCCTACTACTTGTGGCAGGACGCCGGACGGTCGTCCGGGTTGCCGGTGCACTGGCCGGAAGAACCGGCGCCGTTACCGCCGTTCGTGGGCGGAGGCGGGTTGCCGAAGGCCGGCACCGCCGTCGACAGCAACAGCGCTGTGGCAAAGGTCGCCGCAACGCTCCGCATGGCAAGCTTGCTCATGGTGTTCCCCCATCCCCCAGCGGTGTCCCCCCCGTATGTGAGACACCTTTGTTCACCTATAGGCCTGGCACATCACGCGGTCAACGCATCCGGCAGGATTATCTACGATCTCCCCTAGTTAATGGGTCAAGGCAGGGCGCAGGCCGTTCGCTGCATCGTCGCCACGGGCAACCTCTCCGTATTCGCCGGCCTTTGGCGTGGACCCCCGGTGGAGCGCCCCGCTCGCCTGCGGGGGGCTGCAGACGGGCGGGGCGCGATCGGAGGGCCTAGTGCGCTGGTCGGGTCATGGTAAGCGAAAGGGGTACCCCTCGCCGGCAGTTTGCGATATGCCAGCGCCGATCGCAGCGCCCGCCCGGCAGCTAGTCCGCGTGCTCAGCGGATGGACAAGACCAGTGTGTCGCGGCTGGTTGCGCTGCGCCTGGCAGACCGTGGACCGGGCGGTCAAACGGGTGGTGGCAGACCACCTCGACGACACCCGACTGGATCGGTTGTCCCGGATTGGAGTCGATGAGTTCTCCTACCGGCTCGGGCACCGTTACCTGACTGTGGTCGCCGAACATGACACCGGCCGGGTGGGCACCGAACGACCAACCAACCAGGCGAGTGTCACGCCACTTGCAGCCAGTCACCGTCCTCACCGCCGGCCTTGCCAAGGGCGGGCTTCGGGGGCAAGTTGCGGAACCTCGGGCCCGGCGGTCGGCTTACCGTGAGACCATGCCGGCGAAGTTCAAGGGGAACGGTACGTGGCGAGCGGCTGCCGCAGTGATCGCGCTGCTGCTGATGCCCGGATGCGGCTCCGACGGAGAGCCAACCGCGACACCCGCGCCCAGCGCGCAGCCCACGACCCAGATGCGTCCGAGTCCGCTGGTGGGGGAATGGCAGCGGGTCAACATGTGCGAGGAACTGGCGCAGGCGCTGACGCGGGCGGGACTGGAGAACACCATCCCAGAAATGGTGGCGGGAGCTGAGTTGGTGCCAGGAGTTGTCAACGACCCGAACCAGCTCGCTGACAAGTCCCAGCCATGTCAGGGAGCCGTCCCTCGAATCCACTCGCACTTCTTCAGCGAATCCGGCCAGTTCGGCTCCCGAAACCACGAGGGGGAGCAGGTGGACGACGGCCCCTACCGCATCATCGACGACACAACCGTCGTCATCGGTGATCCCGGCGTCACATTCCACTACGTGATCACCGACGACAACCACACCCTGATGCTCGATCCGGTGTTGCCCGACTGCGCACCGCAGGGATGCTTCGAGGCCGGTTGGAGCGTCTCGGTTGCCTTTCCGGGCCACACGTGGGAGCGCATTGGCTGACCATCGTCGCCCGTCGACACCGCCACCGGCGGCATCCACGCAGGTAACAGCCTCGGCCAATGCCGCCAGAGCCACCTGCCGATAGTGGCACATGAGCTGCGGCCGCCCGGACCACCTTTATGGGCAGTGCGAGGGCCTACTCGACCGTGATGTCGAGCTCCATACCCCTGTCCTTGTGGTTGCCCACGGGACAGTAGAGCTCATACTCGCCCGCTTCCAGCGTCACGGTGAGCTCCGCGGAGTCGCCTGGGGCGAGGTCGGCGGTCTCCTCGTCGAGGCCTTGACCCTCGATCTCGAGGGCATGGGTGGTCTGGCCGCTGTTGGTCGCGACGAATGTGTACGTGCCTGGCGTGAGCTCCATTGTCGACAGCTCGATCGTGAAGTCCCGCTCGTCGACGTTGATCACTGTTCCGGCAGCGGTGCTCCCTGTTTCGGCCGATGTGGCGGGGCTCGGAGTCGTCGCGGCCGAGCCATCGTCGTCACCGCCGCAGCCTGCGGCTGCCAATACCGTTCCGGCGAGGATGACGACAAGGTGCAGTATGCGGCGATTGAGCCTGTTCGAGGGCTGGCACTTCTCCACAGGAAACCTCCGAGTTGATCGGTCCCGTCCATGCCACGCACCGGAGTCGGCATGGGTTCAACCACACGGTGCGCTCGCGTCGTCGTTCCTCCGATCGGCGCCGGCTTCGCCTTGCGTCTCCAGCACCTTCACGCGTGGGGGTACCGGCGTTGTGATGCCAACGCCACCTGACGCGCCGGCGGGCCGGTGTGCGAACGGATGTCCACCTCGGACTTGCGGCGGCCCCGCCACGGCCCGGCGACTCTGTTGCACCTGACCGACACCGAGCCCGACATCGGCTCGGGCACCGTCGTCGTCGGCGCAGCGACGCCCATGTGGTGGTCGCGGCTACAGCCATTCCGGCGCAGAACGAGGCCAGCTACGACAGGATGGTCAGCGGCCTGACCCGGGCAGCAGCCACAACGTCCGGACCCAGCAGGCCGGCACGACGGGAGCCATCGGCACCAGGTACGAGCGGCGCGTCCTTGTCCGGGCCGTGGCTCTGACCCGAATGGAGCACGCATGACCGAGGTAACACCCGACCCCGTGTGTGCCGACCGGCCACCGCAGCTCACACCCGAGGAGCAGGCGGAGTGGGATCGCAAGGTCGCCGAGGGTGACATTCTCCCAGTGGATGCCGACTGATGGCGAGGATGCCAGGTGCGACCTACCGACCGCTGGGGTCGAACCCGCAGGTCGAGGGGACGATGGCCCGCTACGACATCCTCTGCTTCCACACGATGGTCGGCTCGCTGTGGGGGACCGACAACTACTTCCGCCAGGGCGGGTACAGCGGCACCGAGTCCCACTTCGGGGTCGGCTACAACGGCGAGATTCTCCAATGGCAGGACACCCGCTACCGGGCCGATGCCAACTTGGACGGCGTGGACCGGGTGCTCTCAGTCGAGACCGCCGACATGGGCACCGGCTTCCCAGCCTGGGGCGGGGAGAACGTGCCAGCGTGGACCCCAGCGCAGATCGAAGCCAACGCGGAGATCGCCGCCTGGTTGCACGTCACCCACGGCATCCCGTTGAGGCTCATCCCGAACACCGCGCAGTCGAGCCGGGGGATCGGCTGGCACCGGCAGGGCATCGACCCGTGGCGGTGCTCGACCTGCGAGCGGTGGTCGTCCTCCCCTGGAAAGGTGTGCCCAGGGAACCGGCGCGTCGAGCAGATGCCGCTCGTCGTCGCTCGGGCCCGGGTGTTTGTCGGGACACCGCTACCGCCACCCAACCTGACAGGAGACGAGGACATGCAGCTATTCCGACTAGGCACGAACGCCTACCGAGCGCAGTTCGGCGACCGGTACGTCGGCGTCCCGAAGGACCAGGCGGAGATCTGGATCAGGCAGGGCGTGAAGGTGCTCGGCATCACCGTCGCCTACGACGACTACCTGACGCAGACGCTGGTTACCGAGGGTCCCGACCAGTTCGATGAGCCGGAGCCGCCGTCCCCTTGATGGCAGCGAGCTCCCGCGCAGGGCCGGAACAGGCTCCTCCGGGGGAGCAGTTCGCCCCGAGTCGAATGTGGCCTTCGGCCCTGCACCGACGCCCCCCGCATGCCCGAGGGTGGAGGCGGAGGACAGGTGGGTCGATGACACTGACGCGAGCGAGCGCGTGGTGAGCCGGCTGTGGGGTGGGCGTGAGGTGGCGTTGTTCGCCGCGTCGTCGCTGTTGCTGCTGGCGGGGGTTCTGGCGTGGATCGTCGACGCAGGCGGCGCCGCGACGGGCCTGTGGGTCGGAGCGACCCTGCTGGGCCTGGTTTATTCGACCGCATCGATAGTCGACGCGCTCCGGCGGCGCCAGCCGAGTGTCGACCTGATCGCGTGGCTGGCCCTCGTGGGTGCGCTCCTGGTCGGCGAGGCATTGGCCGGCGCGGTCATCGCGCTGATGCTGGCCAGTGGTGCGCTGCTGGAGGCTCGGGCCGCGGCCCGGGCGCGGCGCGAGTTGAGCCTGCTGGTGGCGCGCGCTCCGCGGACGGCGCGGCGGTACGGCGTCACAGGAGTGGTCGAGATCCCGGTCGGCGACGTTGCCAAGGGAGACCGCCTGCTGGTCGGATCCGGGGAGATCGTGCCGGTCGACGGCCGGTTGCTGGGACCGGCCGTTCTCGACGAGTCGGCGCTGACCGGTGAGCCGCTGCCCGCCGAACGCGTCGCGGGCGAGGACGTTCGCAGCGGTGTGATGAACGCCGGCCGGCCGGTGGAAGTCATCGCCACCGCGATGGCCGAGGAGTCCACCTACGCGGGCGTGGTCCGCCTCGTCGAACAGGCCCAGGCATCCACCGCCCCGTTCGTGCGCACAGCCGACCGCTTCGCGGCGGCGTTCGTCCCGCTCACGCTCGTGCTCGCCGGCGCCGCATGGGCGGTCAGCGGAGATGCGGTGCGCGCCGTGGCCGTGCTCGTCGTGGCCACGCCCTGCCCGCTGCTCCTGGCCGTGCCCATCGCGATCATGTCAGGGTTGTCGCGCGCCGCACGGGCAGGTGTCGTCGTCAAGGGCGGATCGGCGCTGGAGCGGCTGGCCGCCGGGCAGGTCCTGCTGTTCGACAAGACCGGCACGCTGACTCGCGGCCGGCCGGTACTGGCCGATGTGATCAGCGCGGACGCCCGGATGGACCCCGACGAGTTGCTTCGCCTGGCCGCGTCTCTGGACCAGGTCTCTGCCCACGTCCTGGCCGGCGCCATCGTCACCGCCGCACGCGCGCGCGGCATGGTGCTGCAGCCGCCGGTTCAGGCATACGAGCAATCCGGCTACGGGGTGGAAGGCATGGTCGGCGACCGGCGGGTCAGGTTGGGCAAGGCATCCTGGATCATGACCGGACCCGCTCCCGACTGGGTCCGTCACGTGCGTCGCCGCGCTGCGCTGGACGGCTCGCTGACCGTGTTCGCATCGGTCGACGATGTGCCGGCCGGTGCGTTCCTGCTCGAAGATCCGGTACGGCCTGACGCACCGCGGATGATGAGGGCGCTGCGCTCTGCGGGGATCAACCGCATGGTCCTGGTCACCGGAGACCGCGCCGACATTGCCGAGACGGTGGGACGGATCGTGGCCGTCGACACCGTGCACGCCGAGCGTGATCCCGCCGAGAAGCTGGCCATCGTCCGGGCCGAGCAGGCAAGGGCACCCACCATCATGGTCGGCGACGGCATCAACGACGCGCCGGCACTTGCCGCCGCCGGCGTCGGTGTGGCGTTGGCCGCCCGCGGCGTCACCGCCTCCGCCGAGGCCGCCGACGTCGTGTTGACCGTCGATCGCGTCGACGCGCTCGCCGACGCGATTTTCATCGCCCGGCGGGCCCGCCGCATCGCCTGGCAGGCCGTCGTCGTCGGCATGGGCCTGTCCCTGGCCGCCATGCTTGCCGCCGCCGCGGGCCAACTCGCACCTGCGGCCGGCGCGCTCCTCCAAGAGCTCATCGACGTTGCGGCCATCGCCATCGCGCTGCGCGCCCTTCTTCCGGCCCGTACCCACACGGTGACCATGGCACCGGTCGACATCGCCACCGCCCAGCGGTTGTACGCCGAGCACCGCGCCGTGCGGCCGATCGTCGAACAACTACGCACGGTGGCTGACGCGCTGACCGCCGCCGACTGCGACCTCGATCCGGTCCGCCGAGTGCTGGACCGGCTGGAGAACGACCTGCTGCCGCACGAGCGGGCCGAAGAGGCAGAGCTTCTACCGATCATGGCCAAGGCGCTGGGCGGTGCGGACCCGACCGGCGCGATCAGCCGCACCCACGCGGAGATCGAGCACCAGATCGGACGGCTGCGCCACATCCTTGAGGACATGGCGGACACCGTCGAGCCCGAGGACGTGGTCGATCTGCGGCGGCTGCTCTACGGGCTCTACGCCATCCTTCGCCTGCACAACGCCCAGGAGGAAGAGGGCGCCTTCAGCCTGGTTCCGGAGAGGGCGAACCAGCCACCCGCGGCCCCGGCCGGCGCCGCCTAGGCCGAGGCAGGGCCTTGCCCTTGCCGGTCTCATCACCCATCGTGGGCCGACGTGTTGCACCCCTCGGTATGGCGACGGCTCGTCCTGCTCGCGACGCCGCTGGCCCTCGCCGTGCTGGAGGTTTTCCATCCGCAGCCGGACAGTGTCGCCGAGGGTGTGGAGCAGGGTGGGTGGTTCCTGTGGTTCCACATGATCCAGCTCCTGCTCACCGGGCTCATAGCGTTGGCCGTGTACCTGCTGACCGACGGGCTGGCCGGTCCGACGGTGAGGGTGAGCCGCTGGGCCACCGCAGTCTTCGCGGTCTTCTTCAGCGCCTACGATGCGGCGGCCGGCATCGCCACCGGGTTCGTCCTGCAGGGTGCGCAGGAGCTCTCGCCTGAGGAGCAGACCGCCGTGTACGAGACGGCGATCGACATGCCAGGGCTGAGTCTGATCTTCGTACTGTCGATCGTCGGAACCGCTGCCTGGGTGGTGGCGGTGATCGCGGCGGCGCTGGCGCTGCGACGCGCCGGTGCGTCACGAGGCCCTTTCGTCCTGTTGATCCTCGCCGGGGTGTTCCTGTTGGGTGGGCATCCTTTCCCATGGGGGACGCTCGCCTTCGGATGCTTCTTCGTTGCCGCCGCGTGGCTCGAGTTCGCGCCGGCTCGGCGTGCCGGTCAGCCCTCGCGTGAGCTGAACGGTCGGTCCCGCCGACGCACGGACCTCGCCGGTGGATGCGGACCGAGGATGAAGCAGGTACGGAATCGTTGCCCGGATCCGATCGACGGCCGCACGCTCGACCCGGAGGTGGTCACGATGGTGATGGTCGAGTCGAACCGCTCACACATCTCGACGGCTCTCGCCCTCGGCACGGTGTTCAGGGACGCCTGGGTGTCAGGCGATCTGAGCCGGCTGGCACAGTTGCTCGCCCCGGACTGCCTGTACAGCTCGACGAGCGGACCCACCCCGGGCACGGAGTACCGAGGGAGGCCGGCGGTGCTGGCCGCCTTCGCCGAGAGGCTGCGCGACCGCGACGACCACACCAGGTTCGGTCCGGTTCATCCCGCGGGCGACGACATGGCCCTCATCGAGTGGTGCGAGTACGACGACGCCGGCGACGTGCTGACCCGTGGGTGCGACATTCTCGAGTTCCGCGGCAGACAGGTCGTGCGCAAGGACGCCTTCCGGAAGGTGCGGACCTGACCAGAGATTAGGTCCTGGTCGAATCGTTCGAGGTGCCGAGAACGCCGCCCTAGCATGACGCGGTGATCCAGGTCCGGTTGCGGGTGGGCGACCTCGGTCGCGTTCGGTTCGCGTACTCGCCGCTGGTCGAGGTCGCCGAAAGTCTCTACATGCTGTCGTCGGGCAGCATCGCGCCTGTCCACCGCGCGTGGCACGCCGCTGTTCGCGAGCGCCTGCACGCGACGGACCTGGACTTGCTGCAGGCCGTCGTCCCTGCACGCTCGTACATCGCGGACTTCCTCCTGCCGGGTGCCACCTACCCGGCCCGGACGATAACCGGCCAGCTGGAGAAGCTCGCCGGCCTGCCGGCCGACCGCATCCGCGGCGACATCGAGGACGCCTGGCACGGGCAGCCGCCGCCGGTGCGGGTCCAGCAGCTGGCCGCCACGGGCTCGGCCGGTCCGGCACTGCTCGCCGAGGCACTGTCGGCGTACTGGACCGTGGCGATCGAGCCGTACTGGCGGGACATGCGTGCCGTGCTCGACGACGACGTGGCGTTCCGAGCCGCCGCGCTCACGCGAAGCGGCCTGCGCGAGGTGCTGGCCGACCTGCACCCCCAGATCAGCGTTCGCGACGAGGAGATCCGCATCGACAAGAGGCACAGCTGGCAGCAGGACCTCTCCAGCGCGGGCCTGCTGCTGGTGCCGTCGGTGTTCACCTGGCCGAACGTGATCTTCGAGACCGGCTCGCAGGGACCGTCGAGTCTCACCTACGCCGCACGTGGCGTCGGCAAGATCTGGGGTGCCTCGGAGGCACCGGCCGCCGACGACGACGCGCTCGGGGCGCTGCTCGGCCGCAGCCGGGCGGCCATCCTCACCTGCCTCGAGCTCCCGCACTCCACCACGGAGCTCGCGCTAAAGCTGGGCCAGAGCCCGCCGTCGATCAGCCAGCATCTGTCGGTGCTGCGCAGAAGCGGCCTGGTGACGTCCTGGCGTTCGGGCCGGAGCGTCCTCTATCGGAGGACCGTGCTGGCCGCCAGCATCGTCGAGGCCAGCGGTTCCTCGGCCGCGGCCGGGTAGCCGAGGGTCAGAGCGACATCTCGACGAGCTCCTCCCGGTCCGAACCACCCTGGACCTGGACGGTGAGGATCGGCCCGACGCCGCGGGCGTAGTACTTGTGCTCGACGACATCCGGCTCGAGCGGGTTGAGCTCCTCGGTCACCAGCACGTCCTCGTACGTGCCGACCGGAACGGCTGCGGAATCGGTCACGCTGAGTACCTCCGCGGCGTCCTCTGCCTCGCCCTCGTAGTACTCCTGCCGGTAGGAGTCACCGACTCCAGGCTGTGCCAGCATCACGATGCCCGGTTGCGCGCCGTCGACCCCTGCCTGCCAGGCGCCGTCGGTGCTGACGACCTCGCCGTGCTCGTACTCGTAGGTCTCCTCTCCGAAGTACCAGACGGCGCCGTCGGCATCTTGCGCGAACCAGTCGAAGGTGTCCTCGATCACCTCGCCGTCGAGGGTGACGGTGTCGCGCACGACGACGCACGTCACGCCCATGACCTCTCGCGTATCGCCGGTCACCTCCACGACCGTGCGCTCGAGGCCGTCCTCGACGCGTCCCTCGTACACCCACCGCGCACCGACGGGCAGCGGGAAGTACGGATTGTCGACCGCCGTGGTGAAGCCGGCCGGATCGATCGACGGCGAGTATGCCGCTGCGGACTCGCCGTCCGGCGACCGCGTCTGCGCCTCGTCGCCGTCTGTCAGGGTGAGGACGACGCCGATCGTCGCGGCGACGACTGCAGCTACAGCCATCGATGCGACGGCGGCGCGCCTCGCTGCGGTCATGTCAGTCCTGGTCCTCGCTGTTGTCGTCGTCCCCCTCCGTGTCGACGACGGCGAAGTTCTCATCGAGCTGGACGTCGACCTGACGGCCGTTGTCGAGCGTGACCTCGACCTCGTAAAGGCTCTCCTCGTCGCCCACCTCGGTGCCGGTGACGGAGCCGCCACCGGTGTGCTCCAGCGCCGCCTCGGACGCCTTCTGGAGCGCGTCGCCGCTGATGGGTCGCTCGGTCTCGTCGTCGTCGCCGGATGTGGCGACGGCAACCCCCACACTCGCGGCGACCACGGCCGCACCGGACACCGCCGCGGCCGCGAGCTTCGTCATGCGTGTCATCGGAACCCTCCTGCCGGTCCGCTGGTCGAACCCCGACCACCATTCCTCCGGTCGGCTGAATCCACGCTGAACGCGAGCTATCTCGCGGTCAGTCGGCGGGCTCGCCTGCGCCGGGCAGGCGGAGCGTCACCCGTGCACCCCCCAGTGGGCTGTCGGCCACTGCGACGTCGCCGCCGTGCGCGGCGACCAGTTCCGTGACGATGGCCAGGCCGAGCCCGGCGCCGCCGTCGTCGCGGGCGCGGGCGTCGTCGAGGCGCACGAAACGGTCGAATACCCGGGCCCTGTCGTCGGCGGCGATGCCCAGGCCGTCGTCATCGACATGGAGCACGACCCGGCCGTCGGTCTCCGTCAGCGACAGGCCGATGCGGGTTCGTGCGTGGTTGGCGGCGTTGTCGACCAGGTTGCGCACGATGCGCCGGATGGCCGCCGCGTCGGCGAGGGCGCGACCGGCGGAGACGGCAGTAGCGTCGACATGAAGCACCGTGGTGGCCCGCAGGCGGCGTACCTCGTCGAAGACCACGTCGTCTACGTCGAGCGGGCGGCGGTCGAGCCGCAGGGTGCCCTCGTCGGCACGCGCCAGGAGCAGCAGGTCGTCCACGAGCTGCTGCAGGCGTAGTCCCTCCGCTGCGACCGTCTCCGCCAGCGCAGCGGTCGGCATGCGTTCCGGATGCGCGAGAGCCACCTCGGCGTGCTGGCGGATCACTGCGACAGGCGAGCGCAGTTCGTGTGACGCGTCGGAGACGAGGCGGCGCTGCCGGTCCCGCGCCTGTTCGAGACGGTCCAGCATCCGGTTCATGGTGACCGTCAACCGGGCCACCTCATCCGAGCTGCCCGGCTCCGGCACGCGACGGTGCAGCTGACTCGCGGATATCGCGTCGACCTCCCGGCGCACGGCGTCGACCGGCGCGAGCGCCCGCCCCACCAGCCACCACGTCGTCGCGCCCACCACCGCGAGCAGGAGCGGCAGCCCGAGTGACAAGGCGGCGGTCATCGCACCGACGGATTCGCTCACCGAGTCCAGCGTGTGGGCGGAGAGGATCGTGTAGGGCCCGTCCTGGCCACCGGCGGGCGCACTGACCGCGAGGAAACGGTCGTCGTCGAAGGGGACGGTGATCTCGGCCTCGTCGCCTGGTTCGAGATCGGCAATCGGGGGATGGCCCATCGCGTTGCTGCTGGCAGCCAGGATGTCGCCGTCGGCGTCGAGAACTTGGATGACGACGTCGTCGTCGTCGGTGACCACGACCGACGCGGGTGCCGCACCGGCGTCGAGCGCTGTCACCGCTCGGTCCGCACGGGCCTCGGCGGCCGTGCGGACCTCGGTCGTGAACACCTCTCGAAGCGACGCCACGAGGGCTGCGGCGCCCACCAGCAGCGCAACCCCGACCACCAGGACGGCCACCGCCGTGGTCCGCGCCCGCACCGTGCCGGTCCGTGCCCGCCACCGCCGGGCGAAGGTGCGCACGCGCTCAGCCACCGTCGGCCTCCAGCCGGTATCCGGCTCCGCGGATGGTCCGGATCGCCGTACGGCCGAAGGGTCGGTCCACCTTGCGCCGCAGGTGCCCGATGTAGACCTCGACGATGTTCGGGTCGCCGTCGAAGTCGAAGTCCCAGACGTGCTCCAGGATCTCGTGCTTGGACACCACCTCACCGCGGCGGCGGAGGAGGAACTCCAGCAGCGACATCTCCCTCGTCGTCAGATCGAGTTGCGTCGGTCCGCGCCATGCCTGACGGCCGGCCGGGTCCAGACAGAGGTCGCCGGCGGCCAGAACGGTCGGGCGTTCGGGCGCACCACGGCGCATCAGTGCTCGTAGCCGGGCGACGAGAACCGCATGCGAGAAGGGCTTGGTCAGGTAGTCGTCCGCACCGGTGTCGAGCGCTTCGACCTGGTCCCATTCGCCGTCCTTGGCGGTCAGCATCAGGATGGGCGTCCAGTTCTCCTCGGCCCGCAGCGTCCGGCAGAGCACATACCCGTTGAGGCCCGGCAGCATGATGTCGAGGACGATCGCATCCGGTGGCCGTTCACGCGCGAGCCACAGGCCGTCGACGCCGTTGGACGCCACGTCCACCGCGAAGCCCTCGGCCTCCAGGCCCGCACGCAGTCCGGCGGCCAGCCGTTGCTCGTCTTCGACGACCAGAATCCGCATGGCCCACACCGCCTCACCGACATCGTGACGCACGGCGGCTGAAACGACGCTGAAGAACCGCAGCTGGCATCCTCGGGTTGGATGAGTGCTGTGACCGAGCGAACAGGGCCGCCCGGGCCCGACGACGAGGTCGTCGACCTGTGCCGCGACCTGATCCGGCAGGACACCTCCAACTACGGCGACGGCAGCGGTCCCGGTGAGCGCAAAGCAGCCGAGTACGTCGCGGAGAAGCTGGCCGACGTCGGGCTCGATCCGACGCTGCTGGAATCACAGCCGGGTCGCACGACGGTGGTCGTCCGCCTCGACGGCGGCGATCCGGCGCGCTCCGACGCCCTGCTCGTCCACGGGCACCTCGACGTCGTGCCGGCCGAGGCGGCCGAGTGGACGCACGACCCGTTCTCCGGTGAGATCACCGAAGGCTGTCTCTGGGGCCGCGGCGCGATCGACATGAAGGACATGGACGCGATGATCCTGGCCGTCATCCGCGACCGGCTGCGCACGGGCCGCGTGCCGGCACGTCCGGTCGTCCTGTGCTTCACGGCCGACGAGGAGGCCGGCGGGATCCTCGGCAGCCACTGGGTGGCCGACCACCATCCAGAGCTGTTCGAGGGCTGTACGGAGGGCATCAGCGAAGTGGGCGGGTTCAGCCTCACCGTCCGCGACGACCTGCGTCTGTACCTGGTGGAGACGGCCCAGAAAGGCATCGAGTGGATGCGGCTGACCGTCGACGGCACCGCCGGGCATGGCTCGATGGTCAACCACGACAACGCCGTGACGGATCTCGCCGAGGCGGTCGCGCGGCTCGGCCGGTACGAGTGGCCGTTGCGAATGATCCCGACCGTGCGGTCCTTCCTCGATGCCGCGTCGGAGGCCTACGGCGTCGCGCTCGATCCCGAGGATGGCGAGCAGCTCGTCCGGACGCTCGGCAACGTGGCGAAGATGGTTGGTGCCACACTCCGCAACACCGCCACACCCACGATGCTCAAGGCCGGTTACAAGCACAACGTCATTCCCGGCCGTGCGGAGGCCATGGTTGACGGGCGATTCCTGCCCGGTCACGAGGAGGAGTTCCACGCCACCCTGGACGAGATCCTCGGACCTCGGGTGCGACGCGACGTGCTCGTGTCAGACATCGCGCTGGAGACCGAGTTCACCGGCGATCTGGTGGCGGCCATGGGCGCGGCGCTGCTCGCCGAGGACCCCGCCGCCCGTACGGTTCCGTACTGCATATCCGCCGGAACCGACGCCAAGGCTTTCAGCGGCCTCGGTATCAGGGGGTTCGGGTTCTCACCCCTACGGCTGCCGCCGGACCTGGACTTCGCCGGCATGTTCCACGGTGTCGACGAGAGGGTGCCGGTCGACGGCCTCCGCTTCGGCGCCCGGGTGCTCGACCGCTTCCTCGACCTCGCCTGACGACCTCGTCTGACGACCTCGTCTGACGACCCGCTGTCGGCCGCCGCGTCACGCTCGAACCGACTTGTGGCGGGTTGGCAACGTCTCCCGGCCGGTCGAGGCGTGCGCAACCCGCCACAAGTCGGATGACTACCAGGTCATGGGAGGCGGAGGGCGGCGGAAGTCCTCGGCACGCAGCTCGGCAACCGCTCGAAGGCCGGTCATCGCGGTGATGTCGGCGACGATCGACTCGCGCTCGCGCCGTACCGACTCAGCACCGTAGCGGAGCAAGGGGAGACCAGCGCGTGTGAGTGTGTTCTCGCGACGGTTGTCCGCCTGTCGCTGCCACTGATCGTCGTGATAGGCGCCGTCGTACTCCAGGCCGAGCACCGGAGAGGTCACCACGATGACCAGGTCCGGGTAGCCCGCGAGCACCGGCGGATCACCGGTGAACACCGGCGGGTTCACCAGCGGCACCGGGAATCCGGCGAGCACGACGACCATCCGAAGCCGCGTCTCGCCTGGCGAACGGCTCCGCGCCGACGACAGGTCGACGGCCATGGCACTCCGCCGAACGCCGGGCCACCTGCGGTGCATCGCAACGTAGGCGGCCAGCCACGGCAGGTCGACGACGCCGGCATGGGCGAAGGCGTCGGCAACGACCACGGTCTCGACGAGGCCGCGGGCCCGCATAAGGTCGAAGCAGGTTCGAAGCGGTGAGGTGACGACGATGCCGTCGACCTGGGTGAGATCGCTCAGACCGGTGTCGTCGACGTGCAGAACCCGCCGGGACAGGTGGAGTGCTGCCGGTCGACTGCTCGGTGCCGCTCGGGGCCGGGCGTACTGCAGTGGTACCGGTCGGCCCGGTAACGGCTGCCACACGCCGTGAAGCCAGGCTGCCGTCATGCCGGCGACGACCGAACTGGCGGGCAGGACGAGCAATAGCGCGCGGGCCCGCGTCCGGTCGGTCAGCGGCAGATCGTGGTGGACGTAGACGTTGCGCAGGACTCGCACCCACGGCGTGGACTGCAACTGGCGCCGGGTGATCAGGCCGGCGTCAACGGCAACGCTGCCGAGAAAGGGCGCGCCGGTCAGCTCGGCGGGCACCATTGCAAGAACGGGCATGCGTCCACCCCATTCATTCCCTCGGGCGCGCGCCAAGGCGCGCGACGCACCCTGTGGATACGACGCGCTCCGCGGGGTCTGTGTGGAGGACCGGTGGACTGCAGCGAACGAGGCCGAGCCCCGAGGTTCGCTCGAGGGTTAGGTGCGGGCAACGCGCAGGATGCGTCGACGCAGGGTCACTTTGCGCGTGCCGTCGGGGTACAGCCGCAGCCGGGCGAGCTCCCAGTGGCCGTACTCGGCGTGGTCGGTCAGCAGCCGTTGGGCAGCGCCGCGGGAGGTTCCGCGCGGGAGCAGCAGGTGGTGGAACTCGTACTCGGACCTC
>DASUYL010000199.1:0-5525 GCA_036377395.1 Jiangellaceae bacterium | reverse complement strand
CGGCCTGGACGAGAAGCGCCGCACCCGGTCACGACACCTCTCCGGTGGTCAGCGGCGTCGCCTGGACGTGGCGTTGGGCATCCTCGGCCGTCCCGAGCTGCTCTTCCTCGACGAGCCGACCACCGGTTTCGACCCCCAGGCGCGCCGGGAGTTCTGGGGTCTCATCGACTCCCTCGCCGACGGCGGGACGACGATCATCCTCACCACGCACTACCTCGACGAGGCCGAGCAGCTCGCCGACCGAGTCGCCGTGATCTGTGCCGGCCGCATCGTCGCGCTGGACACACCCGCCCGTCTCGGCGGCCGCTCCGAGGCGCAGGCCACGGTCGGCTGGCTCGAGGCGGGCGAGCACCGCACGGCGTCGACCGTACGGAGCAGCTGTGACACCGGCCGGCGAAACCACCGTCGCAAAGGCCCGCACCGCCGTGGCGCCGTCGACGCCGCGGCTCGGCGCATCCCGGGCCGCCCTGGAGCTGCGGGCCTTCTTCCGGGAGAAGGACGCGCTGATCTTCGCCTTCTTCTTCCCGATCATCCTGCTCGGCATCTTTGCCGTGGTCTTCGGCGGCGGCGACGGAACCGTCTTCGAGGACGGCGAGGGATCGGGCATCGACTTCGTCCAGTACTTCCTGCCGGGCATGGTCGCGGCGGGGATCATGCTGGTGAGCTTCCAGACGTTGGCGATCCAGATCGCGATCGAGCGCGAGGACGGGACCCTGAAGCGCCTTCGCGGTACTCCGATGCCGCCGCTGTCGTACTTCCTGGGCAAGATCGGCATGGTGCTCGTCACGAGCATCGCGCAGACCGCACTCCTGCTGGCCGTCGCAGCTGTCGTCTTCGGCGTCGCACTGCCCACCGATCCGGAGAGCTGGCTGACCTTCACCTGGGTGTTCGTCCTCGGAGCCGCCGCCGGTACGGTGCTGGGCATCGCGTTCTCGTCGGTGCCGAAATCGGCCCGCAGCGCGTCGGCGGTCGTGACCGCTCCGGTCCTGATCCTGCAGTTCATCTCCGGAGTCTTCTTCGTTTACAACGACCTGCCGACGTGGCTGCAGCGGATCGCCGAGGTCTTCCCGCTCAAGTGGATGGCCCAAGGCATGCGGTCGGTGTTCCTGCCGCCCGAGTTCGAGGCCAACGAAGTATCCGGGTCGTGGCAGCACGGCGCGACCGCGGCCGTCCTCACGGTGTGGATCGTCCTCGGACTGGTGCTCTGCGTCCGGACCTTCCGCTGGCAGCGCCGAGACGCCGGCTGAGCGTTTCGCGTGTGGTCCTGGAGTGCGGGGGTCGGATCCGTTCCTCTCTCACGGAGACGGAACCCGCACCGCAGACACCTACCTAGCCGGTCAGGCCGCGGGCGGTTCGTATCACCTCGACGATGCGGGCCATGATCGCGGTCAGCCCGAAGTCCTTCGGCGTGAACACATCAGCCACGCCCAGCTGCCGTAGCGCCGCTGCGTCCGCGCCGGGGATGATGCCGCCGACCACCACGGGGACGTCGGCGGCGCCTGCATCGCGAAGTCCGACCAGAACCTCCGGCACCAATTCCATGTGTGAGCCGGACAGCACCGACAGTCCGACGCAGTGCACGTCCTCGGCGACCGCCGCAGCCACGATCTGGGCGGGAGTGAGGCGGATGCCCTGGTAGACGACCTCGAACCCGCAGTCACGAGCACGTACGGCGATCTGTTCCGCGCCGTTGGAGTGACCGTCCAGGCCCGGCTTTCCGACCAGCAGCCGCAGCCGGCCGCCGAGCTCGTCTCCGGTCGCCCGCACCGCCGCCCGCACCTCGGCGATCTCGTCACCCGACGCGATCGGAGCCGAGCCGGTCAGCCCGGTCGGTGCCCGGTACTCGCCGAACACCTCCCGCAGTGCGCCCGCCCACTCACCCGTCGTCACGCCGGCGCGCGCACAGGCCAGCGAGGCCGGCACCAGGTTGACGTCGTCCGCAGCGTGCGTACGCAGCCGTTCCAGCGCTTCGGCAACGACCCGCTGGTCCCGACCGGCCCGCCATGCGCGCACCTCGTCCGCCGCGGTCCGGGCGACCGCCGGGTCGACCGTCTGGACGGACCTGCCGCGATCGGAGGTGAGCGGGGACGGCTCGGTCTCGGTGAACCGGTTCACCCCTACCACCGTGTCCTCGCCGGTCTCGATCCGCCGCCGGCGTTCGGCGTGCGCGGCGACGAGCCGCTGCTTCATGTAGCCGCTCTCCACGGCCGCCACGGCACCGCCCATCTCCTGGATCCGGTCCATCTCCGTACGTGCGTTCGACACGATCTCGGCGACCTTCGCCTCGACGACGGGCGAACCGTCGAACAGGTCGTCGTACTCGAGCAGGTCGGTCTCGAACGCCAGAACCTGCTGGAGTCGTAGGCTCCACTGCTGGTCCCACGGTCGAGGCAGGCCCAAGGCCTCGTTCCAAGCGGGCAGCTGGACGGCCCGTGCCCTCGCCCGCTTCGACAGGGTCACTGCCAGCATCTCGATGATGATCCGCGCGACGTTGTTCTCCGGTTGCGCTTCGGTCAGTCCCAGCGAGTTGACCTGGACGCCGTAGCGGAACCGTCGCAGCGCCTCGTCGGTGATCCCGTACCGCTCGGCCAGCAGCGCATCCCACAACTGCGCGAAGGCGCGCAGCTTGCACATCTCCTCGACGAAGCGGACACCGGCGTTGACGAAGAAGGAGATGCGGCCGACGACGTCGGGGAAGCGTTCCGCAGCCATGCGGCCCGAGTCACGGACGGCGTCGAGCACCGCCACCGCCGTGGACAGCGCATATGCGACCTCCTGTACCGGTGTCGCGCCCGCCTCCTGCAGGTGGTAACTGCAGACGTTGATCGGGTTCCAGCGCGGTACGTGCTCGACGCTGTGGACGATCAGGTCCGTGGTCAACCGAAGCGACGCGGCCGGCGGGAAGACGTAGGTTCCACGCGACAGGTACTCCTTGACGATGTCGTTCTGGGTCGTCCCGGCAAGACTGCCCACATCGGCGCCCTGCTCCTCGGCGACGACCTGGTAGAGCGCGAACAGCCAGGTCGCCGTCGCGTTGATTGTCATGCTGGTGTTGCTCCGGTCGAGCGGGATGCCGTCGAAGAGCGCACGCATGTCACCGAGATGGGCCACCGGCACCCCGACCTTGCCCACCTCGCCGCGGGCGAGCTCGTGGTCGGGGTCATAGCCGGTCTGGGTGGGCAGATCGAAGGCCACCGACAGCCCGGTCTGGCCCTTTGCCAGATTGCGCCGGAACAGGGCGTTGCTCTCGGCTGCGGACGTATGGCCCGCGTAGGTCCGCATGAGCCAGGGTCGCTCGCGCATGCGGCCTCCTCGGACGGCTCTCCGGACTGTACTCGTCGGTAACACGTCCGGGACACGCGGTGTGAACCGGCTCACGCCGGGAGGTAGGTCACATCTCGACCGGCGGGAAGGACACCAGTTCCTTGCCGTCGACGGTCGTCACCAGGAGTCCGTCGATGCGGTCGAGGGTCACCTCGGTCGTGACCGTCGGCACGTCGACGTCCTCTCCGTACCGGACCTGCCAGGTGGCCGCCGTCTCGGTGCGCCCGTCACGGTCGCGGACGACCAGGCTGCACCATTCGCCGCCGGGCACGCCCTCGAGATGAAGCCGGATTCCGGTCCCGGCGGTGTTGGGCGTGAGCCAGGCGGTGGCGGTGACGCCCTCGGCATTGTCGGCAGCCGTGACGGCCACCGTTCCCGCCGACGGCTCGTCGGCAGGTGCACCGGCGCCGATGACGCCACCGGCCACGCCCACGATGGCGGCCAGCGCGGCGGCCGCCACCAGAGCACCGACACGACGGCGGCGACGGGTGGTCGCCTGCGCCGCCAACAGGCGCTCGAGCAGGCGCGGGGACGGCTCGGGCGGGGTGAGGTCGTCGAAGTGGAGCCGGCCCAGCAGGACCGGAACCGGCCGGAGCTCGTCGGCGACCGTCCGGCACGCAGCGCAGTCCGCCAGGTGCGCCTCCACGGCGGCGCGTTCGCGGGTGTCGAGTGCACCCAGCAGGTAGGGGCCGAGCGACTCGGTCATCTGGCAGCTCGTCATGGCCGCATCCCGTTCTCCTCGAACACGAGTCGCAGCGCGCGCAGCGCGTAGAAGCTGCGCGACTTCACCGTTCCCTCGGGTATGCCGAGCGCTGCCGCCGCCTCTGCGATCGACTGACCGCCGAAGAACAGATGCACGAGCACGTCGCGATGTGCGGGCGTGAGCCTCCCGAGTGCATCCGCCACCTGCCACGACAGCATCGCCCGGTCCAACTCGTCGTCGGCCACCAGGACATCACCGGAGGGCAGCGGTACCTCCGGTGCCCGTGCCCGACGCGCGCGATATCGCGAGATCACCAGGTTTCGCGCCACGGTGAACAACCACGGCCGGGTCCGATCCCCCGTCAGCGCATCCGGGTGCCGCCACGCCCGGAGCAGGGTCTCCTGGACGATGTCCTCGGCGTGCTGGCGGTCGCCGTCCACGAGCCGCCGGACGAAACCGAGCAGGGCGACGGCGTGTTCGTCGTACAGGGTCCGCAGCAGGTCGTCGTCAGCGACGTGGCGGGTGCGCACACCCTGTGCAACGCCGCCCGCACCCGCCGGGGTTCAGCGGGCCGCCGATTCCGCCGGCCCGCGCCACCGTCTTGTGGCGGGTTGCGCACGTGTCCGCGGCGGCCGAGGCGTTCCTTTCCCACCACAAGTCGCCGACCGGGGCGTCGGCTCAATAGGTGTAGAAGCCGCGGCCGGTCTTGCGGCCGAGGTCCCCCGCCGCCACCATCCGGCTCAGCGTCTCGGGCGGGAAGAACTTCGGGTCGCCGGTCTCGGCGTAGATGGTCGACGTCGCCTGCCGCAAGACGTCGACGCCGGTCAGGTCGGTGGTCGCCAGCGGCCCCATGGCGTGACCGAAGCCGAGCCGACAGGCGGTATCGATGTCCTCGGCCGAGGCCACACCCGACTCGTACAACCGGACCGCCTCGACCACGAACGCGCTGATCAGCCGCGTCGTGACGAAGCCGGCGACGTCGCGGTTCACCACCACGCAGGTCTTGCCGACGGACTCGGCGAAAGACCGGGCGGCAGCCAGCGTGTCGTCGGAGGTGTGCAGGCCCCTCACCAGCTCGCACAGCTCCATCAACGGAACCGGCGAGAAGAAGTGCGTCCCCACCACCTTCTCCGGACGGCCCGTTGCCGACGCGATCGTGGTGATCGGAATCGCGCTGGTGTTCGTGGCGAGGACGGTACCGTCACGGCAGATGCGGTCCAGGGTCCGGAAGATCTCCTGCTTCACCTCGATCTTCTCGAACGCGGCCTCGATCACCAGGTCGGCGTCGGCGGCGGCGTCGATCTCCGTCGTGGTCGTGATGCGGTCCAACGCGGCCGCACGGTCCTCAGTTGACAGGTGGCCCTTCTCGGCGAATCGTGCGGTGCTCCGCTCGATGCCCTCGCGGCCGCGCAGCAGGGCATCGTCCGAGACGTCCTGCAAGACGACCTGCCACCCGGCCTGGGCCGCGACCTGCGCGATGCCCGATCCCATCAGGCCG
>DASUYL010000198.1:0-2517 GCA_036377395.1 Jiangellaceae bacterium | reverse complement strand
GTTCGCCCGGCTCTACCGCCTGGCCGGGGCCGCCGCTCGACGGGTGCAGACCACCGAGGCGCTGGAGTTCGTCTCGAAGGTCTTCTGGTTCTCCCTGGAGTTCGGCGTGGTGCGCGAACGAGGCGAGGTGCGCTGCTACGGCGCGGGCCTGCTGTCCTCCTTCGGCGAGATCCAGCAGGTCGCCCGGGCGGACCTGCGTCCGTTGAACATCGCGCGGATGGGCGTGCAGACCTACGACATCACGCACTACCAGCCGATCCTGTTCTGCGGCGACGGTTACGGCCAGGTGGAGGACGTGGTGGGCGGGTTCTTCGCCGAGGTGGACGACGACCGGGTGCAGCGGCTGCTGCGTGAGGTCACCGCGCCAGCCTGAGCCGCAGGCGGGCGATCCTCACGGGGCGTCCCGGTAGGCCGGGGCGCGCCGCGGGGTGCTGCGCGGGTCGCTCGCCAGCAGGGGCAGCGCGCGGGACGGCACCACGGTGGAGAGCACCACCACGCTGGTCGAGCGGCTGATGGAGGGCGAGCGGCTCAGCGCGAGCAGGGCGTTCTGCAGGTCCTGGTGTGAGGACGCCGCGATACGGCAGAGAACGTCGGACGATCCGGTGGTGGCGTAGGCCTCGAGGACGGCCGGCAACGCGGTGAGCTCGGCCGTGACGTCGGTCAGTTCGCCTTGCGCGATCTCCAGCGAGACGAAGGCCTGGAACCCGTACCCGGCTGCCTCGAGGTCGATGTCGGGTCCGTGGCCGGTGACGACGCCGGCCCGTTCCAGGCGGTCGAGCCGTGCCTGCACGGTGCCCCGGGCCACCCCCAGCCGGCGCGCGAGCTCGAGCGTCCCGATCCGGGGGTTTTCGCGCATCGTGCGGAGCAGGTCGACGTCGAGTGCGTCGAGGAGGCCGGACATAGACATAATGTACAGCTGGATCGCGGTCAGACCGGTGCTTCTGCTCGCTCTGGCCAGCCGGACGAGGCACTGTTGCCCAGCAGTCTGTGGATCAGGTGTCATCGCAGCTCCGGCAGGTGCATTCGCGTCGTCCGATGCCCGGGAGGCCCGTCGTGACCATCGACCACACCCCGCTGCTCACCGGCCAGGAGCGGCTGGCCGAGCTCGACCTGGACCAGCTCCGCCAGCTGATCGGGCTCGTCGAGTACGACGACGAGCGCGACCCGTTCCCGGTCACCGGCTGGGACGCGGTGGTCTGGTCCGTCGGCAACGCCACCCAGGCCGCGTTGTTCTTCCAGGCGACCTACGGCATGGAGCTCGTGGCCTACTCCGGACCGGAGACCGGCAACCGCGACCACCACGCCTTCGTCCTGCGCAGCGGTGCGGTCCGCTTCGTGCTCAAGGGCGGCGTCGACCCCAGGAGCCCGCTGCTGGACCACCACCGGCGCCACGGTGACGGCATCGTCGACATCGCCCTGGAGGTGCCCGACGTGGACCGGTGCATCGCCCGCGCCCGGGCACAGGACGCGACGGTCGTCGAGGAGCCGCACGACCTGACCGACGAGCACGGCACCGTCCGCCTGGCGGCCATCGCCACCTACGGCGACACACGCCACACCCTCGTCGACCGTTCCCGCTACAGCGGCCCCTACCTGCCCGGCTACGTCGCGCGCCGATCGAAGCACGTCGCACCGGAGGGCGCGCCGAGGCGGCTGTTCCAGGCGCTCGACCACGTGGTGGGCAACGTCGAGCTGGGCCGGATGGACGAGTGGGTCGGCTTCTACCACCGCGTCATGGGCTTCACCAACATGGCCGAGTTCGTCGGCGACGACATCGCCACCGAGTACTCGGCGCTGATGAGCAAGGTCGTGGCCAGCGGGAACCACCGCGTCAAGTTCCCGCTCAACGAGCCCGCGGTGGGCAAGAGGCGCTCGCAGATCGACGAGTTCCTCGACTTCTACGCCGGCCCCGGCGCGCAGCACGTGGCGCTGGCCACCACCGACATCCTCACCGCCGTCGACACCCTGCGGGCCCGCGGCGTGGAGTTCCTCGACACCCCCGACTCCTATTACACCGACCCCGAGCTGCGGGCCCGGATCGGTGAGGTCCGGGTGCCGATCGAGGAGCTGCAGCGCCGCGGGGTCCTGGTCGACCGCGACGAGGACGGCTACCTGCTGCAGATCTTCACCAAGCCCGTCGGCGACCGTCCGACGGTCTTCTTCGAGCTCATCGAGCGGCACGGCTCGCTCGGCTTCGGCAAAGGCAACTTCCGGGCGCTGTTCGAGGCCCTCGAACGGGAGCAGGAACGGCGCGGCAACTTCTGAGGCCCGATCGGAGACGGTGATGGACATCGAGACCGTGTTGCCGTCGTGGGACGGCGAGCTGTGTTCGGTCCGGTTCGACCGCGGTACGGGCGCCTGGTTCGTCATCGCGGTGCACTCGACCCGCCTCGGGCCCGCCTCCGGCGGCACCCGCGCGATGGTCTACCCGAGCGTGGGCGACGCGGTCGCCGACGCCACCCGGCTGGCCGCGGCGATGACGACCAAGATGGCGGTCGCCGGCCTGCCGATGGGTGG
>DASUYL010000197.1:0-2010 GCA_036377395.1 Jiangellaceae bacterium | reverse complement strand
GCCCGCCGCTCGGCGGACCGGGTCGCGACCGCGACGAGCTCGCACTCGGTGGCGGAGGCGATCAACGGGGCATGGAAGTAGCGGGCCCCGAAGCCGTAGCCGACCAGCCCGAACCGTACCGGGGCGACCGCGCCCCTCTGTGCGCTGGAACTCACCCTCATCGGTTCCCGCTCGGGTCGGGCGGCAACCCCAGCGGATCCCGGCCGCGGCCGACGTCGCTCTACTGGCCGAGCCGGCTGAGGAGATCGTCGGCTGCCGCCTTGAGCTCTTCGGCGTGCCGCTTGTCCTGATGTGTCTGCTCCTCGTAGGTGGCCAGCCGGTCGCTGACCCTGCTCAGCAGCGACGAGAAGGCGCGGACCTCGGGTTCGGTGAGTGTCACCTGGGCGGCCATGCTCCAGCTCCTTTCAGGACGGCGCAGTCCTGTCGTCGTACGGCCAGGATCCTGCGCTCGTCTCGCTTGCACAAGGAGCGGGTTTCGGTCGTGCTCGTCGTGTCTGCTGGTGATGACTTCCCGCAGTGAGCGTGACCGCCCATCCGTTGTCCGGTGCTACCGGCCGTGCTGCTCGCGGAGATGACCGAGCACGCGGGCCACGGGAACGCGACCGTGTCCCCGGCCGTGGCGGGGCATCACGCTACCGCAGCTCCACGGACCGCGCGGCCTCGAACTGCGCCTCGATACCCGGGTAGACGAGCTGCTGGTCGTCGTGTAGCCCTGCCTTGATGTTGCGGCTGAGCTCGTCGACGACGGCCTCCGAGGCGCCTGCCTCCAGTGCGTCGAGCACTGAGCCGGCGACTGTGGCCGGCGGGATCTTGTCGGTGTCGAGCCCGGCCGTGAGGTCGGTGTCGACGAAGCCGACGTGCACGCCGACGACCTGGGTGCCTTGGCGCTTGAGCTCGACCCGGGCGGAGTTGGTGAAGCTCCAGGCGGCCGACTTCGACGCCGAGTAGGTGGCGAGTGTCGGCATGCCGACCCAGGACGCCGCGGACAGCATGTTGACGAACGCGCCCCCGCCGTTCGCGGCGAGGATGGGGGCGAACGCCTGTGTGGTGGCCAGCAGCGGCAGGTAGTTGACCTCCAGCTCGGCCCGGGCGTTATCGAGCGTTGCGGTCAGCGGTGTGGCCGGTCGGCCGATACCGGCGTTGTTGACCACGATCTCGACGTCGCCGAGTTTGTCGGCGACGGATCGCACCTGCGCCGGATCGGTGACGTCGAGCTGCACCGGAACGAGTCGTGGGTCGTCGGTGGGAACGGTCGTCACATCGCGGACGGCGGCGTAGACCTTGGCCACGCCGCGATCGAGCAGTGCCGTCGTGATGGCCTTGCCGATGCCGCGGTTGGCGCCGGTGACCAGTGCTACCGAGCCCTCGATCTTCATGATGCCTCCCATGGTCTGGCGTTGACAGTTCTGGAGTATATTCATCATCCAGATGAGGATGTCGGGTATCATCCATGTCATGGGTCACTCTCGCGACGACAAGGCCCGCAGCCACGAGCGCATCGTCGAGATCGCTGCCGCGCGGCTGCGCGAGTCGGGCACCGCCGGGCCGGGCGTGGCGGAGCTGATGAAGGCGGCCGGTCTCACCCACGGCGGCTTCTACAAGCACTTCGACTCGCGCGACGATCTTGTCGCTGAGGCGGTGGAGCGGGCGATGCGCGACAACGACGGCTTCATGACCACGCTCAGGGCCGGTGCCGCGGATTCGCACGCCGCGCTCGGGCTGTTCGTCGACTGGTACACCTCGGCCGAGCACCGCGACACCCCGGGTGCGGGGTGCGCGGTGGTCTCGTTCGGTGCCGACGCGCCGCGTGCGGACCAGCGGGTGCGTATGGCCTACATCGGCCAGGTGCAGCGGTATCTGGTGCACCTGGAAGCGCTGCTCGGCGACCGTAAGCGGGCCGCGGCGGCGCTCAGTGCCCTCGTCGGCGCCGTCCTGGTAGCCCGGGCCGTCGGCCCCGGCGAGCTGTCCGACGAGATCCTGGCGGCG
This sequence comes from Jiangellaceae bacterium, assembly GCA_036377395.1. Taxonomy (GTDB): domain Bacteria; phylum Actinomycetota; class Actinomycetes; order Jiangellales; family Jiangellaceae; genus DASRTE01. The sequence goes on along the minus strand of DASUYL010000197.1, from coordinate 24 downwards.
GCGCGGGAGTCCGTGCTGGCAATG
>DASUYL010000196.1:0-3868 GCA_036377395.1 Jiangellaceae bacterium | reverse complement strand
CCTCCGCGCGGCACCGAGCTGTTCGTCGGATTGATCCCCTGGGAGCAGGGTTCCGGGGGGCCATGCCGGGTGATCGCCCGCTGGTAGGCGGTTGTCGACAGACACGGCCGGTGGCGCGTTGCCGGACGACGTGGCGGCCGGAAGCTCGCCCCGGCTACGCGATGCGCGTCAGCCTCGACGGACCGGGATCGAGTTGATCTGCGACGCGACGTGCCGTGCCCAGTCGCCGATCGCGGTCCAGTCGCGGAAGTCGCCCTCCGGGGCCCTGACTGCCTTGACCACTGCTCGCTCGGTGAGCCGGAGCTCGTGCTTGTCGAGTTTGCCGGCGAACGTTGCGTGCTCCTGAACGCACGGCAATGTGGCGAGGGCGACGGCGTCTTCCGAGTCGCCCTCCGGCTGCGGGGGATCCCCGATCGGGCCGCTGGAGAACAGCCATACCGGCAGCTCACGGCGAGAGGTGTCCACGGCTTCGACGAGCCGCCGCGCCGGCTCCTGCCACCGGCCCATGTAGATGGCGCTGCCGATCACGGCGGCGTCGTAGCTGAGGACGTCGTCCACCTCGTCGGCAGGCCGGACATGCACTTCCAGGGCGGGGAAATCGAGGGCCTTCTCCAACTCGTCGCCGATCCTTCTGGCGATCTCGTCGGTTCCCCCGTGCCGGCTGGCCGCCGTCACCAGGACTCTCATCGTGCTCTCCTTCCGCCGCTGTCAATCAAAGTGCGGGTGCGAGGGCGTCGTCGAGGAAGCCCACGACGCGCGCCTCCCACTCGTCGGGCTGGTCCGCCAGGCCCTGCGTGTGCGGGGTGTCCGGGAGTTCCCAGACCTCGACGGTGCCAGGCGCTCCCGCCGTGACGTCCCGAATGGCTTCGACCTCGCCTGCGCCGGCGATGAGCAGCACCGGTCGCGGTGCAATCGCCGTCATCGCGTCCCGCAACGGCGTCGGCATCGGCGCGTCGGTGAGCAGAGCCGCAGTGGAAACGACGATCCGGTTGACGGCTTGCTCGACCCAGCCCTGTGGTCCCGGCGATGGCGTCGTGTCCGCCGGCACACGTGGCTCGACACCCTCCCCGACGACGGCGAGAATCCGGTCGTCCGTGGCCGCGGCATTGACTGCCTGCTCGCCTCCCATCGACATGCCGACCGCACCGATCCGACCGGCCAGCACGTCGGATCGCGTCTTCAGGTACGACACGGCGGCCCCGAGGTCGAGGTCGCCCCACCAACCGAAGTCCATGCCGTCGCCGTCGCTGCGGCCGTGGCCACGATCGTCGTAGAGCAGGACTCCGTAGCCGTTGTCCGCCAATACCTCGGCATGGTCGAGCACGGCGGAACGAGTCGATCCCGACCCGTGGAGGAGGGCCACCGCGGCTCCGTTGGCTGAAGGCACGTACCAGCCGGACAGCCGGACACCGTCCGTCGTGATGAAGTCGACCTCCTCGTACGCGAGCCCGCGGTCGGCCGGGGTGGCGTCGCCGACCTCCGTGGGCGGCAGGTTCGTCGCGTAAACCGCAGGCGCCACCGGCAGGAGGTAGAACTGCAACAGGACGAGTGCGACGGGGATGGACACCAGGCGCCACCACTTCGGCAGCCGTCGGAGAAGTTCCATGCTGCCGAACACGACGAGTATCAGCGAGCACAGCAGGACGACGAGTCCCGCGACCGCCGTCACGGACAGTCCGGCCTTCGTCAGGTGCATGACGCCGACGCCGATCCCGACCGGCAACCCGAGGAGACCGACGGCCAACGCGAACGCGGCGACGCCGGTGCGCACCGGACGGCGTGCGATCGCCTCCCCATCATCGATGCGTTCGGCGGTGCGCATCGGCACAGACATCTTCGCCACCTCACGGATCCGGATCACGGCCGATTCCACCGTGCCCGGCCGGCCCAGGAGTTGCCAGGGACCGAGGTCGCCAGACATCGGGACGTTCGACCCGGGTCTCCGCGGCATCGGCACGGCAACGTCGGCATCAAGGGAAGGATGACGAGTCCGAGCGCGGAGGTGCCCAATGGCAACCATGCACGATCCCGGCTTCCCAGCTCCCGAACGTGCGGCAGAGTCGGCGCCACCGCAGCGGCCGGGGCTCGGGGCCGGCCGCGTCACGGTCATCGTGTTCGGGGCGATCGGCGCACTGCTCGGTCTCGGCCTCACGACGGCCGGTGTGATTGCGTTGGTCTACGAGGCCGCGCAGCGGGATGCCGACGGATTCGTCCTCGCGCCGGATGAATCCGTCTCGACCGAGACCTACGCGATCACCTCGGAAGGCGTCGACATCTACCTCGAGGGTGTGCCGGACTGGGTCGTGAATGCCGAATCGCTCGGCACCATCCGCGTGAACGCGGTGAGCGAAGGCGGCGAGGAACTGTTCGTCGGGATCGCCCCGGAGGCGGAGGTCGATGCGTTTCTCGCCGACGTGCCACACGAGGAATTCACCGGCCTGGGCGGGCCGGGAACCGCCATAGCGGGCGACACCGAAGCCGGGCGCCCCGATGGCGTGGACATCTGGGTTGCCTCGGCCACGTCGACCGACACGGCGACCGTGACGTGGTCGATGGAGGACGGGCGCTGGGCGCTCGTCGTCATGAATGCCGACGCGTCGCCCGACGTCGCGGTCGACCTGACCGTGGGCGCACGGATCGACTGGCTCGACGAGCTGGGAATCGGTCTGCTGGTTGCAGGCGTGCTGTTGCTGGGCGTGGGGGTGCTCGCCATCGCGCTGGCCGCGCGCACTCCGCGAGTAGACCGGTAGCGGTCGGCAGACCGTACGCCTGCCGCTATCAGCAGAGTTCCTGTTCCGCGACGGTCAGTGCCGACGACTGCCGGTCCAGGTCGTCGTACGCGACGCGGTGCTCGAGCAGGAACCTCTGCCATGCGGCGTCGTCGGTGAACGCGTCGACCGTGAGATAACGGTCCGGCCTGTCCACGGCCTGGTAGAGCTCAGTGCCGATGTACCCCTCCGCACGCGAGAAGAGGCGGGCCCAGGCTCCGTCCCGGCCGTAGATGCGCTCGAAGTCCGCCATCGATCCGGCGCGCACGTCGTACCGCCAAACCCTGATCTTCATGCTGAGCTCCGCTGGGTGAACCGGGACCGCTTCGGAGTTCATCGTCGCAGCCGGCGCGAACGGTCGATGTATCAGAACGCGCCGGCGCTCCTCATATGAGGAACTGCAAGAAGGGGGGTCTCTCATGGACCTCGTGACATGTCCTGATTGCGGCCAGCCGGCCGACGTCGTGTGGCGCTCCATCGTGGCCAGCACCGACGGCCCGGTCGAGATGGCCAAGATCCGGTGCGCGCTGTGGCACCACTTCCTGATGCCGTCGGAGGGACTCCTGCCAGTTGGCACGGCGACGGCGCCGGCGGCCGAGCAGCGGGTGCGCGTCGCCGCCAGGTGATTCAGCTCATGGTCCGCGGCGGCCTCAGACCGTCGGTGCGAACGGTTCCGTCGATCCGGGATCGCGGCTGGACCGCATTGCGGCGACGGTGTCCGCGACATCGTCTCGATGCTCCAGCAGCACGTCGAGTTGGGTGATCTCCAGCACGCGGCGAACCGAAGGCTGGGCAGCGGCGACGAGCAGGGAGCTCCCCACCTCGCTGGCCTGGCGGTATGCCACCACCAGCGCGGACAGTCCGGTCGAGTCCATGAAGTCGACCTTCGACAGGTCGACGACCACGCACGGCTCGCCGAGCCCGATGTGGCCGAGCAGGTGGTCCCGCAGCGTGGGCGCGGAGGTCATGTCGACCTCGCCGGCCACCTCGACGACGAGGCAACCCTCGACGGTCCGCGTACGCAGACTGAGCCGACGGCTCACAGCCGACCCGTCCACCGGCGGGAAGAGAACGACTTCATTTCGGGAGCTCACCTCGAT
>DASUYL010000195.1:0-3411 GCA_036377395.1 Jiangellaceae bacterium | reverse complement strand
GGGCCGCCAACCTCGTCACCAGGTCCGGCCCTCCGTCGGTCAGCCGCGGCTCGAGGTCGATCGCCTGCTCCAGCACGGTGAGGGAATGCTCGTAGACGTTCTTGTGCCGGTGGTGCTCGTCGATCTCCATCCGCAGCCGGGGCAGTTCGGGCAGCACCCGGTCGGCCAGCCCGGTGTCGACCAGCAGGCGCAGGCCGGTCGTCGGCCGCTCGGAGAGCAGGAGCTTGGCCAGTTCGTCGCGGACACGTTCGGCGGATATGATCGCGATCCGGTCGGCCATGGCGGTCATCGCGCTCACGACCTGCCCTTCCACCCGGAAGCCGAGCTGAGCGGCGAACCGGGCCGCCCGGAGCATTCGCAGCGGGTCGTCGGAGAACGACGACTCGGGTGTGGCCGGCGTACGGATCACGCCGCGGGTCAGGTCCGTCAGGCCGCCGTGCGGGTCGACGAACTCGTGGGAAGGAAGCCGGACGGCCATGGCGTTGACGGTGAAGTCGCGCCGGACCAGGTCGTCGAGGATCGACTCGCCGAAGGACACCGCCGGCTTGCGACTGGACGGGTCGTACGCGTCGGCCCGGTAGGTCGTCACCTCGATGTGAAACGGGCCCTTGCGGGCACCGATGGTGCCGAAGGCGGCGCCGACATTCCACACCGCATCGGCCCAGCCCGACAGCAGTCGCTCGGTCTGCTCCGGCCGCGCCGATGTCGTCAGGTCGAGATCGGACCCCAGGCGGTCGAGCAGGGCATCGCGGACTGAACCGCCCACGAGCGCGATCTCGTGACCGGCAGCGGTGAAGGCGGCCCCGAGCTCGTCGGCGACCGGGGCCACCCGCAGCAGGTGCCGCACCGCCCGGCGCTGTGCGTCGCTGAGAGCGGCCCGACTGGGCGAGCCGTCCGTGGGTGGCTGGGTCACGACGCACCAGGGTACGGGTCGGCCGGACGCGTGCCGAAAGGCCGCAAGTGATCTTTCCACAACCGCACCCGGAGGACTACTCTGCGCGGTCGGCAGACTGGAGGCACGGCATGAGCTTCGACGTTCTGGGCGAGCTGAACTGGCTCGCCGTCATCGTGGCCGCACTGGCGTATTTCGTCCTCGGCGCGCTTTGGTACGCGCCCCCGGTCATGGGACGGACCTGGATGGCCGCCGGCGGGATGGAGATGCCGGCCGACGACCAGCGCCCTGGGCCCGGCATCTACGTGGTTCCGCTGGTCGGAAGCGTCCTGACGGCGGTCGCACTCGGCATGCTCGCCGAGGCCACCGGTACGGACACGTTCACCGAAGGCCTCGCGCTGGGCATCGTCGGTGCCGTCGGGTTCGCGTTGGCCATCGCCCTGGTCACCGCGACCTTCGAGTCGAACAAGCCGAAGCCGATGGTGTGGGGCGCGATCAACGCCGGCTACCACGCGCTGGGCATCATCGCCGCAGCGCTCATCATCGGCGCCTGGCAGTAGCCACCGCGATGGACGGCAGCCGGTCGTGCTGCGCTGCCCGATGCCGGTCGGCGCCGCGGCTACCCTTGGACGGTGCCCGGCACCCCGTTCGCGTCCCGATCCGGTGACGGCGCCGGGAGACGACGACGCCGGACGTCGGTGAGCGGCAACGGGCGACGGCTGCGGTCGGTCCGCGAGACGTCGGCCGGCGGTCTGGTCGTCGATCGCGTCGGTGCCGCGACCACTGCAGCGCTGATCGGCCGGATCGACCGGCGCGGCAGGCTGGAGTGGGTACTGCCCAAGGGACACGTCGAGCCGGGCGAGACCACCGAGCAGGCAGCCGTGCGCGAGATTCGGGAGGAGACTGGTCTGCGCGCGCGGATCGTGTCCGCCCTTGGGCCGGTCGAATACTGGTTCGTCGCCGACGGCCGCCGGGTGCACAAGACCGTGCACCACTACCTGCTGGAGGCGACCGGCGGGACGCTGGGAACGGAGGACATGGAAGTGAGCGAGGTGGCCTGGGTGCCACTCGACGAGCTGGTGAGCCGGCTGCGCCACCCCTCCGAACGACGCCTGCTGGAGCGACTACCCGCCCTGCTCCGCGAGGCGAGGGCGACGTGACCCGCAGGCTCCTCCTGGCCGTGGCACTGCCCGTCGTCGCGGCAGGGCTGCTGACGACGCCGTCCGCTGCGGCGCAGGACACCACCGGCACCGACGCCGACCCGACCGTACGGGCATTCCTCCATACCGTCGAGCCGGCAGCACCCGAACCCGGCGACACACTGGTGCTCGCCGGAACGGTCGAGAACACCGGGGACGAACCGCTGCACGACGTTCAGGCCCTGCTGCGCTACAGCCGGGTTCCGTTGACCGACCGGGCCGACGTACGCGCGGTCCCCACCGATCAGCGAGTGGCGTGGGGCCAGCGCAACATCGACTTCTTCGATCCGCTCGCTGACCCGCTCCCCCCCGGTCAGGCCGCTGACTACCGCATCGAGGTCCCCGTCGACACGATGGACTTCGGTGCCCCCGGTGTCTACGCCGTCGGCGTGGACATCAGGGTGGACGGTGACTCTCCGGGCGACCGGCTCACCGTCGACACCTCGCGCACCGTCGTACCATGGCTGGCCGGCGCCGAACCGCTGCCCGAGGTCGCGGTCGCGCTGTTGTGGCCGTTGGCGGCGCAACCGTCGCTTCTCCCGACCGGCACGTTCATCGATGACGACCTGGCGACGCAGATCGCCGTCGGTGGCGCCCTGTCGAATCTGGTCGAGGCCCCTGGCGACGCACCGGTCAGCTGGGTCGTCGATCCCGACCTGCTCGCGACGGCCGAGACGATGACCGACGGCTACGACGTCGTCGGCCCCGACGGCTCGACCAGCGAGGGTCGCGGTGCCGTCGATGCGGTGGCGTGGGGCGAGGCTTTCGCCATCGCCACCGACGGCGACCAGCCGTCGATTCTCCCGTACGCCAACCCGGATGTGCAGGCGGTTGCCCGGTTCGACGCCGGCGCCGCGTCCGATACGGCCCGCCAAGCGTTCGCCCGCACCCGGGAATGGCTCGTCGAGCGGCCGTCGTCCGGGCGCGCGGGCCTGGCCTGGCCCGCGGGAGGTGTCGCCGACGAACCAACGCTGTCCGCGCTGGCGGCCGCCGGAACCAGAACCGTCGTACTGTCCGCCGACAGCGTCCAGCCGGCGACCGGCAACCCGGTCGCGCGGGTTGCCGTCGGAGACGACGAGATCGACGCCGTTCTCCTCGACAGCGGCCTCGGCGGCGCTGTCGACGACGCTCTCACCGCCGCTGATCCCAGCGCCGCCGCGCTCCGACTACGGCAGAGCTGGCTGGCCGAGACTGCTCTGGTCGGCCTCGCGGCTCAACACGCCGACGAAGCGCCGACACCACTCGTCGCAGCGGCACCGTACGGATGGGGCCCCGATCCCTTCGTCGCGCAGACCCTCCTCGACGTCTGGACGACGACCC
>DASUYL010000194.1:0-10890 GCA_036377395.1 Jiangellaceae bacterium | reverse complement strand
CCTGCAGGCGGTGGACGGCGTCGAGGACGACCTCGCCCTCCTCCACCGGCACCGTGTAGTCCGTCAGGCTGCCGCCCGTGGCATCGCCGCGCCAGATCCGCATGGTGAGGTCGTAGCCCATCTACTTCTCCTCGAACAACGTGCGCAGGTCGTCGGGCATGACCGGCAGCGGCTCCGGGTCGACCGAGACGTCCTCGCCGCGCAGTCGGCAGTGCAGGTTGACCGTCCCCCACGCTTCGTCGGTGACCGGGAAGTCGTCGCGAGTGTGGCCGCCGCGGCTCTCGGTGCGTTCGAGGGCGGCGCGGGCGATGCACTCGGAGACGCGGAGCATGTTGTGCAGGTCGAGCGCCAGGTGCCACCCGGGGTTGTACTGCCGGTGGCCTTCGACGGTGACCTTCGCCGCTCGTTCGCGCAGGCCGGCGATCTCCTTGAGCGCCTGCTCCATCTCGTCGGCGGTGCGGATGATGCCGACCAGACTGTGCATGACCTCCTGGAGGTCCTGCTGCACGGCGTACGGGTTCTCGCCGCCCTCCTCGGCGAAGGGTGCCAACGCGGCGTCGGCCGCGGCGCGAACGTCGAGGTCGGACACCGATGGGCGAGTCCGCATCCGGTCGACGGCGTACGCCGCGTTGAGTCCAGACCTGCGGCCGAACACCAGCAGATCCGACAACGAGTTGCCGCCGAGGCGGTTGGCGCCGTGCATACCCCCGGCGACCTCGCCGGCTGCGTACAGGCCGGGCACGGACGACTCGCCCGTGTCGGGCGCGACGGCCACACCGCCCATCACGTAGTGACAGGTGGGGCCGACCTCCATTGCCTCGGCGGTGATGTCGACGTCGGCGAGCTCCTTGAACTGGTGGTACATCGACGGCAGTCGCCGCTGGATGTAGTCGGCGGTTCGCCGCGACGCGATATCGAGGAACACACCGCCGTGCGGCGAGCCACGTCCGGACTTGACCTCGGCATTGATCGCGCGGGCGACCTCGTCGCGCGGGAGCAGCTCTGGTGGTCGGCGGTTGTTCTTCTTGTCGTCGTACCATCGGTCGGCCTCGTCCTCGGAGTCGGCCGTCTCGGCTTTGAAGTACTCCGGGATGTAGTCGAACATGAACCGCCGGCCCTCGCTGTTGCGCAGCACGCCGCCGTCTCCACGGACGGATTCGGTGACGAGGATGCCGCGCACCGACGGCGGCCAGACCATCCCGGTCGGGTGGAACTGGACGAACTCCATGTTGACCAGGCTGGCGCCGGCTTCCAATGCGAGCGCGTGCCCGTCGCCGGTGTACTCCCAGGAGTTCGACGTCACCTTGTACGACTTGCCGATGCCGCCGGTGGCGAGAACCACGGTCGGCGACTCGAACAGCACGAACCGACCGGACTCCCGCCAGTACGCGAACGCGCCGGCGATGCGACCGGCGTCCTGCAGCAGCCGCGTGACCGTGCACTCCATGTAGACGTCGATGCCGAGAGCGACGGCACGCTGCTGAAGTGTGCGGATGAGCTCGAGTCCGGTGCGGTCACCCACATGGGCGAGGCGGGCGTATCGGTGCCCGCCGAAGTCGCGCTGGGAGATCAGGCCGTCGGGCGTACGGTCGAAGAGCGCACCCCACTCCTCGAGCTCGTAGATGCGGTCGGGTGCCTCCTGAGCGTGCAGCTGGGCCATGCGCCAGTGGTTGAGCATCTTGCCGCCGCGCATGGTGTCACGGAAATGGACCCGCCAGTTGTCCTCTGGGTAGAGGTTTCCCATTGCGGCGGCGGCACCGCCTTCGGCCATGACGGTGTGAGCCTTGCCCAACAACGACTTGCACACGATGGCGACATGCGCTCCGGCATCGTGTGCGGCGATGGCGGCACGCAGGCCGGCTCCACCGGCACCGACGACCAGAACGTCGTAAGCGTGGCGCTCCGTGGCGGGCGAATCGCTCATCGGCATCTTCCTAGTTGACGAACCGCAGGTCGGTGATCCAGCCGGCGGCCAGGGCCATGATGTACGCGTCGGTGATCGCGAGCGTGGCCAGTGTGATCCACGCGAACTGCATGTGCCGGGCGTTGAGCTTCGACACGAACGTCCACCATCGGTACCGAATGGGGTGGCGGGAGAAGTTGCGTAACCGTCCGCCCGTGATGTGTCGACACGAGTGACAGGACAGCGTGTAGGCCCACAACATGATCACGTTGCCGACCAGGATCACGTTGCCCAGCCCGATGCCGAAGCCCTCCTCACCGCTGAAGGCGAGAACCGCATCGTAGGTGTTGATCAGCGTGATGATCACTGCGGCGTAGAAGGTGTAGCGGTGGACGTTCTGCAGGATCAGCGGCAGGCGCGTCTCGCCGCTGTAGTTCCGGTGCGGCTCGGACACGGCGCAGGCCGGAGGCGACAGCCAGAAGCTGCGGTAGTACGCCTTCCGGTAGTAGTAGCACGTCAGCCGGAACACCAGCAGCAGCGGAAGGCTGAACGCCGCGTAGGGGATCAGCGGATGGTCCGGCAGGATCCGGCCGAAGTGGGCGGCCTCCGGCGTGCACGCGAGGGAGACACAGGGTGAGTAGAACGGGGTCAGGTAGTGGTGCTCCGCATCCCAGTAGTTCTCCTGCAGGAACACCCGGATGGTCGCATAGGCGACCCAGGCGGTGAGGCCGAGCGCGGTGAACACCGGCTCGATCCACCAGCGGTCGGTGCGTAGGGTGCGGGCGGGGATGCGTGCCCGCACCGGCGACGTGACTCCCGTGGCCACTAGAGCACGTGCCGATCAACCGTGCCGAAGCCGCCGCCTTCGGAGTCGGCGTCCGGTAAGGCGACGGTTGACTGCAGCTGACCGGCGGCTGCGCCGAAGGCTGCCCGGCTGTCGTGCGCAGGCATACCGCCTCCCTCGGAACGTCGGCTATCGGCAGAGTCCAGCCTGGCATATCGGCGGAGTGCGATGGGCGGCAGCCTGGCAGAGCACCGCTCCGGTTTCCAGGGGGCTCGCGACGGTGCTGCGACGGTGTGCCCAGTGATCGTCGTCGGCGCCGCTGTGATCCGCCGCGGCCGCCTGCTCGCTGCCCGTCGTCGTGCACCATCGGCGTTGGCTGGTGCCTGGGAGTTCCCCGGTGGCAAGGTCGAGGCCGGTGAGTCCGAGCAGGAGGCCCTCATCCGGGAGTGCCAGGAGGAACTCGGCGTCGAGATCGTCGTCGGCGTACGGCTGGACGGCGCCCGCCCGCTGGGACCAGACCACGAGCTCCACGTGTGGACGGCGACCATCACCGCGGGGGAGCCGCGGCCTCTCGAGGACCACGACGAGTTGCGCTGGCTCGGGCCCGACGACCTCCGCGAGGTGCCCTGGCTGGAGGCGGATCGACCATTCGTCGATCTTGCCCGCCCGCTACTCCGGTGAAGTGGTCCGTCGTCGGCGCGGGCACGGGTGGCGTCCGGCCGTAGCATGACAGGCAACCCCACCGATCGGATCGAGTGCTCAGCCATGCCCACCCGCACCCGCGACGACCTGCGCAACGTCGCCATCGTGGCCCACGTCGACCACGGGAAGACGACGCTCGTCGACGCCCTGCTCAGGCAGTCCGGCGCATTTCGCGACAACCGGTCGGTGACCGAGCGGGTCATGGACTCGGAGGACCTCGAGCGCGAGAAGGGCATCACGATCCTGGCCAAGAACACGGCGTTTCGGTGGGGCGGGACGACGGTCAACATCATCGACACCCCTGGACACGCCGACTTCGGCGGCGAGGTCGAGCGCGGCCTGGCCATGGTCGACGGCGTGGTGCTGCTCGTCGACGCCAGCGAGGGGCCGCTGCCGCAGACCCGCTTCGTCCTGCACAAGGCGCTCGCGGCCCGGCTGCCGATCGTGCTCGTCGTCAACAAGACCGACCGGCAGGACGCGCGGATCGCCGAGGTCGTCGACGAGACCTACGAACTGTTCCTCGACCTGGTCGACGACGGCTTCGACGGCACGGCCGACCCGACGGTGCTCGACTTCCCGATCGTGTACGCGTCGGCCCGCGATGGCCGGGCGTCCCTGCATCGGCCCGCGGACGGAGCGATCCCCGATGGTGACGACCTGGGGCCACTCGTGGACACCGTCATCGCCACGATCCCGGCCCCCACGTTCGACGATGGCGCGCCGCTGCAGGCGCGGGTGACCAACCTCGATGCATCGCCGTTCCTCGGGCGGCTCGCGCTGTGCCGGGTCCATCAGGGCGAGATCCGGCGGGGCCAACGGGTCGCCTGGTGCCGCCGGGATGGTTCGGTCGATCGGGTGAAGGTCGCCGAACTGTTCGTGACCGAGGCCCTGGACCGCGTGCCGGCCGAATCGGCGGGCCCGGGCGACATCATCGCCGTCGCCGGCATTCCCGGGATCACCATCGGTGAGACCCTGGCCGACGACGTCGACCCACGTCCGCTGCCGCTGATCACCGTCGACGAACCTGTCCTGTCGATGACCGTCGGAGCCAACACCTCGCCGCTGACCGGGCGCTCCGGCGGCACCAAGCTGACGTCCCGGCTGATCAAGGAGCGCCTCGACCAGGAGCTGGTGGGCAACGTCTCGGTGCGTGTGCTGCCGACGGAGCGTCCCGATGCTTGGGAGGTCCAGGGCCGCGGCGAGTTGGCGCTCGCGATCCTGGTGGAGACCATGCGTCGCGAGGGCTTCGAGCTGACCGTCGGCAAGCCTCAGGTCGTCACGCGGATCATCGACGGGCATCTCGGCGAACCCGTCGAGCGCCTCTCGGTCGACGTGCCCGAGGAGTACCTCGGAGCAGTGACGCAGTTGCTGGCGATGCGCAAGGGGCAGATGGAGCACATGACCAACCACGGCACCGGTTGGGTCCGGATGGAGTTCGTCGTGCCGGCCCGCGGGCTCATCGGGTTCCGGACCGACTTCCTGACCGAGACCCGCGGCTCCGGCATCGCCCACCACGTGTTCGACCGCTACGAGTCGTGGTTCGGCGACCTGCGGACCAGGCCCACCGGGTCGTTGGTGGCCGATCGGCCCGGGGTGGCGACCTCCTACGCGATGTTCAACCTCCAGGAACGCGGCACGTTGTTCGTCGAACCGGGCACCGAGGTGTACGAGGGGATGATCGTCGGTGAGAACTCGCGCCCCGACGACATGGACGTCAACATCACCAAGGAGAGGAAGCTGACGAACGTCCGGTCCTCGACCGCAGAGGAGCTGGAGCGGCTGATCCCACCCCGACGGCTTTCGCTCGAGCAGGCCCTGGAGTTCTGTCGCGACGACGAGTGTGTCGAGGTCGCGCCGGGGGCGGTGCGGCTACGCAAGGTGGTGCTCGATGCCAGTGTTCGCGGCCGCACGGCCGCCCGACGCCGCCACGGCCGAGCCTGACCGGCTGGGCCCCTCCCACCTTCTCAACGGGGGAGCGGGAGGTCGAGGCGGCGGCTTTGCCGCTCGAGACGGATGGCGATGCGGCGGCACAGCGCGGCAGGCCGAAATAGATCGTTGCCCGTGACCCGGATGACGTCCCATCCGTGATCGAGCAGAACCTCGTCGCGGCTGATGTCTGCCCGCCACCGCTTCCTCGTAGTGCGGTGCACGTCGCCCTCGTACTGGATGGCGAACTTGAGCACGGTGTAACAGAGATCCGGCCGTCCTATCCAGCCACCGCTTTCGTCGTAGACATCGAGTCCGGGCTGTGGGCACGGCAGACCTCCGTCGACGATGATGAGACGAACGATCGTCTCGGGCGGGGAATCGACGCCGGAGCGGACAAGTGCCGCACCCGCACGGGACAGGACCACGCCACGCCGTCCTCGGGTGGCCGCGCTGAAGGCCTGCAATCCTTCGACTGTGGTGAGTCCGCCGCTCACCATGGCGTCCCCGGCGATCACCAGGCGGGTTCGACCGAGAACCGATGCGAGGTCGAGCCACGTCCGCTCGGGGGTCGTCACACGCAGTCCATGCCGGAGACACCACTCGGACTCACCCAGGCCCTCGTGCGGGACAAGCCCCGTCCGGCGGCGTGGCACGATGTGGCCGGCCGGAACGATGACGTGGAATGCCTCGTCGCGCGGCACCGGCAGCTGGTACCACGCGGCGGCGGTCGTGCCGAACATCGCCGCCGGCAGCACCAAGGCCCACGAGCGGGCTTCGAGCTCGAGATCGACCGCAGTCTCGGCTGAGACGTAGACCGACCTCGTGGGGTTCCGGAACGCCGATCCACGGAGCCGATCTCGGGACACTCCCAGCCGTCGGGCCTCGGAAAGTAGGAATGGTCCGCCGTCGAGAGCCGCTGGAACAGCGCCCGGTCGCGGCGTTTCGGCGTTCACGAGACCCGTCATAAGGGGTGCCACGCTCGCCGTCCTGATCCCGCGGGTTCCACGCGGCGAGCCTCGACTGTGGACAGACTCCGACGCCGCTGCCGCCCTGTGGACAGAGCCGCGTCCTGCACTTCCGTTGATCATGGCAAAGCGGGGCTCTCGTGGGCCCGAGAAGCCCCGCTTTGCCATGATCAACGGAAGTGGGCTTGACCTGGTCACGATGTGGCGGATGTGACGCGCGGGAACCGAATCGGCAACGTCGCGTCACGAGCAATCGGCAGGTTGGTCACAGTCTGATTTCGGACTGGTCCGATGCGGCCCGCGGGCTTGCCTGCCCGACACAGCGACGCCTAAGAATGCGACGGACCACCCTTTCGGCACAGTTCACCACGCCGGAGGGGAGCAAGGCGCGGCACGCCAACCGGCGTCGTGCGCGTGCCCATTGTCCCGGGCAGCAATCAGACCCTAGGAGGACATCCATGCGAGTACTTGCTCGCAAGGGAGCCATCATCGGCGCCGTCGGCTTCGCGCTCGTGCTGAGCGCATGTGGCGGCGACGACGAGGGCGACGACGGCGACGAGGGCGGCCAGGCTGAAGGCCCGTCCGGCTCGGTCGTGATCGGCGGCTGTAGCCCCGAGAACCCGCTGGTTCCGGCGAACACCAACGAGACGTGCGGCGGCGACCCGCTGGACGCCGTCTTCTCGAAGTTGGTGAGGTACAACTCGGACACCGCGGCCCCGGAGAACGAGATCGCCGAGTCGATCGAGTCCGACGACAACATCACCTGGACGGTCACGCTGAAGGACGGGTGGACCTTCCACGACGGCAGCCCGATCACCGCGAACAGCTTCGTGGACGCGTGGAACTGGGCTGCGCTCGGCGAGAGCGCCGCACTGAACTCGTACTTCTTCGAGCCGATCGAGGGCTTCGCCGAGGTGCAGGGCGAGTTCGACGACGAGGGCGCCTACATCGAGGGTTCGGCCACGGCCGAGACCATGTCCGGCCTGGAAGTGGTCGACGACCGCACGTTCACCATCACGCTGACCTCGCCGCAGTCGGCCTTCCCGCAGCGGCTGGGCTACACCGCCTTCGCACCGCTGCCCGAGGCGTTCTTCGACGACATCGACGCGTTCGGCCAGGCCCCCATCGGTTCAGGCCCGTTCGAGGTCGTCGAGTACAACGAGAACGTCGACATCCAGCTGTCCGCCTACGACGGCTACGCCGGCGACACCCAGCCGAGCGTGCAGGACGTGACGTTCCGGATCTACACCGACCAGAACGCCGAATACAACGACCTGCTGGCCGACAACGTCGACGTGATGACCCAGCTGCCCGAGACGTCTCTGGCCGGCGAGCAGTACAAGGCCGACCTGGGCGACCGGTTCATCGAGCGCGAGACCGGTGTCATCCAGACGGTCACGTTCGCGCCGGAGGCCGTCGACCCCGCGGTGTCCAGCACCGACCTGCGCAAGGGTCTGTCGATGGCGATCGACCGTGACCTGATCATCCAGAACATCTTCCAGGGCACCCGCGAGCCGGCCACCGGCTGGGTCTCGCCGGTGGTGGACGGCTACCAGCCCGAGGCCTGCGGCGAGTTCTGCACCTACGACCCGGACGCGGCATCGGAGTTGGTGGCGGCATCGGGGTTCACCGGCACGCTGACGCTGTCTTACAACGCCGACGCCGACCACCAGGGGTGGACCGAGGCGACCTGCAACAGCATCAAGAACGCCACCGGTGTGGACTGTGTGGCCACCCCGGTGGTCGACTTCGCCACCTTCCGCGCGGCCATCAACGCCCGGGAGATGACGGGGATGTTCCGGACCGGCTGGCAGATGGACTACCCGTCGATCGAGAACTTCCTGGTGCCGATCTACGCCACCGGCGCTTCGGCGAACGACGGCGACTACAGCAACCCCGACTTCGACGCCAAGCTGGACGAGGCCGCCAGCGCGCCCAGCCCCGAGGAGGCGATCGCGCTCTACCAGGAGGCTGAGCTGATGCTCGCCGAGGACATGCCCGCGATCCCGATGTGGTACGGCAAGACCATCGCCGGCTACTCGTCGAACGTGGACAACGTCAAGATCACTCCGTTCAGCACCACCGACCTGCTCTCCATCACGCTGGCTGAGTAGGAAGGGCACGACTGACTCGGCCTGCCGGACCACCTGGTCCGGCAGGCCGAGTGCCGCCGGGATCATTTCGTCGTCAGCACAACGTGGCCCCGTGCGGGCAGCGCGGTTTACCCTGACGCCAGTCCCCGACGAACCGCCCCGGGGTCGGCGGCGACTTCGGCATCGAGGAGGGGCGCATGGGCCGCTACACGATCAGGCGCGTCCTGCAGATGGTCCCCGTCGTCATCGGGACCACCCTGCTGATCTTCGTGATGGTGTGGGCCCTGCCCGGCGACCCGTTCGCGGGCAAGTGCGGTGACCGGCCCTGTCCGCCCCAGTACGTCGCGCAGATGACCGAGAAGTTCAACCTGAACGAACCCTGGTACGTGCAGTACGCGCTCTACATGGGCCAACTGATCCAAGGCAACTTCGGCGAGACCATCAGCGGCATCAGCGTCGCCGACGAGCTCGCCCGGACCTATCCGACCACGGTCAAGCTCGCCGCCCTCGCCATCTTCATCGAGATCGTGATCGGCATCGGTGCCGGCGTCATGGCCGGCCTGCGCCGGGGCGGTTTCATCGACAACCTGGTGCTGCTCAGCACCTTGTTCTTCATCGCGATCCCGATCTTCGTCATCGGGTACATCTCGCAACTGCTGTTCGGTGTCCAGCTGGGCATCTTCCCGGTGACGGTGTCGTCGGAGGCGACGTTCTACGAACTGTTGTTACCCGCACTGGTGCTCGCCAGCGGCACCCTCGCCTACGTCGCGCGGGTCATGCGCACGAACCTGGTCGAGAACCTGCGCTCCGACTACGTACGAACAGCGACGGCCAAGGGCCTCGCCCGCCGTCGCGTCGTCGGCGTCCACACGGTGCGCAACTCGCTGATCCCGGTCATCACGCTGATCGGTGCGGACTTCGGAGCGCTGCTCGGTGGTGCCATCGTGACCGAAGGGATCTTCAACATCGGCGGGGTCGGCGGGCTGATCTTCCGTAACATCAGGCTCCGCGAGGGAGCCATGGTCACCGGCGCCGTCACCGTGTTGGTCCTGGTGTTCCTCCTCGTCAACCTGTTCGTCGACCTGCTCTACGCGGCACTCGACCCGAGGATCCGCTATGACTGACCCGAACGCGCTGTACCCACCGACCGCGGCCGTCGCCGACGAGAAGGTGCACCCGGCGTCGGAGACGGCCCTCGAGGCGGGCACCGAGGCACCGCCGGGCGAGCCACGGCAGGCGGACAAGCCGCGGTCGCTGACCAGCGACGCCTGGCACGACCTGCGCCGCAACCCGATCTTCATCGTCTCGGCAGTGCTCATCTTCGTGCTGGTGATCATGGCGGCGTTCCCGGGCGTGTTCACCAACAAGGATCCACGGTTCTGCGACCTGAACCTGTCCCGCCAGGCGCCCAGCGCCGACGCATGGTTCGGTTACGACGTCCAAGGCTGCGACGTGTACGCACGGACCATCTACGGGGCCCGTGCCTCCATCCTGGTCGGTTTTTTCACCACGATCGCCGTCACGATCGTCGGCGGGTTGATCGGGATGATCGCCGGCTTCTACAGCGGCTGGGTCGACAACATCCTGTCCCGCATCCTGGAGATCTTCTTCGGCATCCCGCTGCTGCTCGGCGGCGTGCTGGTGCTGGCGTCGTTCCCGTCCGGCCCCGACACCCCCGAGTTGGTGACCATCGGCAAGGTCGTCTTCGCTCTGGCGGTGCTCGCCTGGACCAGTCTGGCCCGGATCATGCGCTCGACAGTCATCCAGGTGAAGCACGCCGACTACGTCAGCGCCGCCAGGGCCCTGGGCGGGGGTGCAGCGCGCATCCTGCGCAGCCACGTGCTGCCCAATGCGGTCGCCCCGGTGATCGTCTACGCGACGATCGTGTTCGGCATCTTCATCGGGGTCGAGGCCACGCTGTCATTCCTGGGCATCGGCCTGCAGCCGCCCGTGATCTCCTGGGGTGTGGCCATCAACGACGCCTCCACCTACATCCGCCAGTCGCCGCACATGCTGCTGTTCCCCGGTGCCTTCCTGACCGTCACCGTGCTGGCGTTCATCATGCTCGGCGACGCCGTGCGCGACGCCTTCGACCCGAGACTGCGCTGAGGAGGGTCGGCACGTGGCGACCACGGACACCTACCCCGCGCCGGATGCGTTTGCGGCCGGCCATGCCCCGCTACTGGAGGTCGACGACCTCCAGGTCGAGTTCCGCACCCGCGACGGCGTCGCCAAGGCGGTGAACGGGGTCTCCTTCTCCCTCGACGAGGCCGAGACGCTGGCCATCCTGGGGGAGTCCGGGTCCGGCAAGAGCGTCACCGCGCAGGCCGTCATGGGCATCCTCGACAGCCCGCCGGGGTTCGTCACCGGCGGGGCCGTGCGATTCCGCGGGCAAGACCTGCTGAGCCTTCCCGAGGACGAGCGCCGCACCTTCCGCGGCCGCAACATCGCGATGGTCTTCCAGGACGCCCTGTCGGCCCTGAACCCGGTGTTCCCGGTCGGCTGGCAGATCGG
>DASUYL010000193.1:0-9777 GCA_036377395.1 Jiangellaceae bacterium | reverse complement strand
CGCCCGCCCGACCCCGCCTATACCGAGCGCATCTACCGTGCCGTTGCCGGCTACATGGCGCTGCGCGGGCTGGACACCAGCATCGCGAAGGCGGGGTGTGCCCGGTGCCAGGCGTGCTCGGGCCTGAGCTCGGTGGAGTCGGCGCTGCGCGCCGGTTCGTCGCCGCTGCTGCAGATCGGCCGCCGCCCGGAGCACCTGGCCGGCACGGCGTGAAGGCTCCACAGGCGGATCCGGCCGCGGGCGACGCCGTAGTTCACCCGATCCCGGCCGATCGACCTCCACCGGGCCGGCGCCGTCCGGCGACGATCGTCTGCCGTGAGGCGCGTACCCACGAGGAGCTCGCCGAACACTTCCGGATCCGGCGCGAGGTGTTCGTGCTCGAGCAGTCGGTCTTCGTCGGCTCCGACCGGGACGAGCACGACGAGGACGGGTCTGCCATCCACCTCGTCGGGTACTGCGACGTGGTCGTCGCCGGCAGCGTCCGACTGTACGAGCTCGATCGCCCGAGCGGGCTCTGGAAGGGTGACCGGCTCGCGGTGCTGCCGCCCTACCGGGTCAGTGGTCTCGGTGCTCCGCTGGTCCGTTGTGCGGTCGCCCTCGCGGGCGCACGCGGCGGACGGACGATGGTTGCGCACGTCCAGCCGCCGAACGTCGCGTTCTTCACCAGACTGGGATGGTCGCCGGTCGGCGAACCCGAGACCTACGTCGGCCGGCCGCACCAGCAGATGCGCACCTCCCTGCCGAGTCCGGAGCTGGGCGCTTCGATTGTGCGCTCCCTCGCCGTGGGCAGGTCGGCCTGACAACGTGACGGCTCCAGGGCGGCCACATCAGCGCCGCAGGCCGGTCACTCCGCCCGCTGCCAGGTCGAGCACGACCGCCTGCTGTCCATGCGACACCAACGACAGCAGCCCCGTGTCGTCGATGGTGCCGACGACCGCGGCCTCGAGACCCCGCGAACGAAATGCCTCCGCACACTCGTCCTCGCGCCCGGGCGGAGAGCACAGCAGGAAGGAGAACGCCGGGAAACAGGTGAGCCATGCGGTCATCGACACCCCCGACGGACGAGGGAGCCGGTCGAGGTCGAGCCGCACGCCCAGCCGGCTCCACTCGAGCAGCATCGCCAGCGAGCCGACCGCCCCGGCCATGCTCACGTCCTTCGCCGCGACGCAGGCGCCGGACCGGGCGATCTCGGCAAGCACGCGGACGTCCCCGGCCAGTTCGCTGCCGCGCTCCTCGAACGACCGGAAGAACGGGAAGTCGGCACGCATCGTCCCCCGCGTGCAGCTGGCGGCGATCAGCGACTGGCCGACGGCGACCCGTGTGGCGGTCAGCACGGCGTCCGCATGTCCGATCCCGAACGCCGAAAGGGCGGCTGGACCGTCATGCACCGTGAGGTGACCGCCGATCAGCGGCACGTCGTACACGAGGCTGGCCGCCTGCATCCCGCGCAGCGCCTCCCGGGCGAGGTCGGCGGAGCCGACGATGGTGTCGACGATGCCGTGCGGACGCGCGCCCATGGCGGCCAGGTCGTTGACGTTGGCCAGGACGGCAGCGAAGCCCGCACCGTACGGGTCCAGCGCAACGAACGCGGGCAGCAGGGCCTCGCCGCAGGCGACGACATGTCCGGTCGTGTCGTCACCCGAACCGGCGCCGAGGTCGACGACCGCTCCGTCGTCGCCCGGGCCGTGCACCCAGCTCCGAGGACCGAGGATTTCGCTCACGATTCCGATCTCGGCCTTGGCCTGGAGCGCTGCGTGGGAGCGCACATGCGCGGCCAGTAGCTCGACGTCCACCGGTTCGTCGGCTGCGTCCGCGGTGGTGTTCACCACGGGCGTTCGCCTCCTTCACCGACCACAGGCGAGCGGGGTCCGGCCGACAACTCTGTCGGAAAGTGTACGAACTCTCTATTATAGAGGATGTGACGCTGCCGACGTTCCTCCATCTGCCGGACCGGGGGAGCAAGCCCAGGGTCACCGGACTGACCCACGTCCTCGACAAGGGCACGAGCGTGGGCCTCGCGGAGTCGGTCCTCGCGACGGCCGCGGCATACATCGACATCTGGAAGTTCGGCTGGGGGACCGCGTACATCGACAGTGGCCTACCGACCAAGATGTCCCTCCTCGCCGGCTTCGACATCCGGGCCTGCCTGGGCGGGACGCTGATGGAGATCGCCTGGGCTCAACACCGGGATCGCCAGTGCCTGGACTGGGCCCGGGACGCCGGCTTCGCCTCCGTCGAGGTCTCTCGCGGCGTCGTGGGCATGCCCGTGGCGGACAAATATGACCTCATCCGCCGCGCGTCCGAGCACTTCGTCGTTCTCGCCGAGGTGGGCAGCAAGGATCCACGCGACGACCTCACGCCCGACCAGTGGACGGCCGAGGTGGCCGGAGACCTCGACGCGGGCGCCAGCTGGGTGATCATCGAAGGTCGCGAGAGCGGGACGGTCGGCCTCTATCGTGCCGACGGCAGCGTCCGCGAGGACGTCGTCGCGGCCGTGCTCAGAGGTGGCAGCCTGGAGACCGTCGTGTTCGAGGCGCCGCGCAAGGACCAGCAGGCCTGGTTCATCCGTCAGTACGGCCCCGAGGTGAACCTGGCCAACGTCGCGCTCGAGGAGTCGCTCGGTCTCGAGACGCTGCGGCGCGGTCTGCGCGCGGACACCTGTGACATGAGTGCCCGCATGGTGACGACGTGAGGTCCACGGCGGCGCATCCTCGGCCGAACCTGGTGCCCTCGGCATACCGCGGCGTCGCCGTCACCGACGTCAGCTGTGAGCTGGACGAGGCCTCGCTGGCCGCGCATTTCATCGGCCTGGAGGCGTACCGCCGAACCCGCTTCGTCGTCGTCCGGCGAGGACGAGGCACGGCGATCATCGCCGTGGAGAAACGCCCGGCGGCAGGTGGTGCGGACCCGCTGTTCGCCCCGATCACCGCGATGACCCTGCTGGTCGGACCGGACGACTGCGCCTTCGTCGATCGTCCCGACCTCGATACCGCGGTGCCGACGGCGCTGGGCCGCGCGGCCCTCGAGAACGCACCCGGAAAGCGCGGGGTCGTCGTGCGGGGCAGATACGGGCACGTCAACTTCATCGTGGACCCCGTTCCGCTCCGCCTCACCGTCCGCGAGGTCGTCCCACCCCACCCGCCGAAGCTGTACGACCAGACCCGACGCGTGCTGGACGTCGCCGAGCACCTGCCGCCCTTCGACGTGGTGCCCGAGGTCGTGGAGCTGACCGATCTCGCGCGTTCCCGGCCCTCCGACGCCTATCTCCTGCCCTGCCGGGGCGGCGGGGTCACCGTCGACGGCGTCAGCACCTCCTATCTCGACGAGCGACCTGAGCGCCGGTCCTGGACACTCATCGGCTGCGAACGCTCGCAGCAGATTCATCAATGGTTCTACGGCGAACGGGCCGACCAGGTCGACATCTGCCCGCGCAGGGCCGGGCCGACGGCCGGAGCGGTGTTGACCAAGTGCTGCCTGTTCGAGGGTGAGGTCGTCACCGAGGCGGACCAGGTCGTCGTACCGTGGGGCGCCTCGCTCGCCCAGATCTCCGAGGCGTTGACGGTGATCGCCGCCGCGTGGGAGCCGTCATGGGCTCCCGTCTGACCGACTCCCGCCAGTACGCCCACCTGTGGGGAACGCCCGAGCTGACGCGAGTCTTCGACGAACGGGCCCGGCTGCAGAGCTGGCTGGACATCCTCGTCGCCCTGGCGGTCGCGCAGGCCCGGCTCGGTCTGATCCCCGCGGAGTCGGCGGCGCAGATCGCCGGCTACGCGCGGGCCGATGCCCTCGACCTCGATGACGTCGCCGAGCAGACCCGACGCACGTCCCACTCGATGTTGGGCCTGATCCGAGCGCTACAGCGGGTGCTGCCCGAGTCGGCCCGCGAGCATGTCTACGTCGGCGCCACCGTGCAGGACGTCACCGACACGTGGTTCGCCATGGTCATGCGCGACGTCGGTGCCGTCGTCTGGCGCGACCTGCGGACGATCGAGGAGTCTCTGCTCGAGATGGCGGTGGCGCACCGGGACACGGTCATGGTCGGCCGTACGCATGGCCAGCCGGCCGCGCCGATCACCTTCGGCTTCAAGGTTGCCTCCTGGGCGGACGAGGTGCGCCGTCACCTGGACCGCCTGCGGGAGGGGCGACCACGCTGGCTGGTGGGGCAGCTGGCGGGTGCCGTCGGCGTGCTCGGCTTCTTCGAGCCAGCAGGGCCGAGGCTGCGGGCGGAGTTCTGCGCAGAGCTGGGTCTGGGCGATCCCGGGATCTCGTGGCTGACCGCACGCGACCGGGTCGCAGAGTTCGGTGCGGTGCTGTCCATCATCTGCGGCACGCTGGCGCGCATCGGCAACGAGGTGTACGAACTGCAGCGTCCGGAGATGGGGGAGCTGCGCGAGCCGACGACATCGGACGTGGTCGGAAGCATCACGATGCCGCACAAGCGCAACCCCGAGGGCAGCGAACATCTGGACACACTTGCCCGGTTGGTCCGCGCCAACGCGGCCGTCCTGGTCGAGGGCATGGTCGTCGGGCACGAGCGCGACGGCCGGGGCTGGAAGGCCGAGTGGTCGGCGCTGCCGGAGGTCTGCCTGCTCACCGGGACCGCGCTCGACCTGGCCCGCCGGCTGCTGGCCGGTCTCGTCGTCGACGTCGAGGCGATGCGGGCGAACGTCGGCCGGTACGGCGACCGGCTGGCGTCGGAACGGCTGCTCGCCGGACTGTCCGAGCGGGTGGGTAAGCACGCAGCGCAGCAGCTGATGCACGAGGCGCTGAGCCCCGGGACCACCGAGGTCGGGCGCGTCGTGGCCGCGCTGGTGGCCGCCGGCGCCGCCACCGAGGAAGACTGCCGCGGCTGGCTGGCCCGGCCGGCGGCGGGTGCGGCCGGCGTGATGGTCGACTTCGTGGTCCGCCGTGCGCGGGCGGCGCGGGCGGCGGAGCCGGACGCATGGTAGCGACGCTTCCCCGGATCCGGCTCGCCATGCTGCCGACTCCGCTGGTACGGGCGCGCAGCCTGGAGGCCGCGCTGTCGGCCGGGCCGATCTATCTGAAGCGCGATGACCTGACCGGCTTCGGCATCGCTGGAAACAAGGCCAGGGCCCTGGAGTTTCTCGTCGGCGACGCGGTGGAGCAGGGGGCCGACGTCCTGGTCGCGGCGGGAAGTCCGAGTTCGAACTTCTGTGCCGCCGCAGCGATGGCCGCCCGCATCGCCGGGTTCGAGTGCCATCTGTTGTTCAGCGGCCCACCCCCAGAGGCGCCGTCGGTGAACGTCGAGCTGGCCCGGGCGTGCGGCGCACGGCTGCACTTCGGCGCCGCCGCGACCCGCGAACAGTTGGACGAGGCCGTGCTCGTCCACGCGGAGAAGGTCCGCGCCGAAGGCCGTAGACCGTATGCCGTACCCCGGGGCGGCGCCACCGGGGTCGGCGCGGTCGGGTACGCCTGCGCGGCGACGGAGCTCGCCGACCAGTGCGCTGCATCCGACATCACGCCAGCGGTCGTCGTGGTGGCCACCGGGTCGGGTGGCACGCTGGCGGGGCTCGTGGCCGGCCAGGTCGGCCTCGGCTTGCCCTGGCGAGTCGTCGGCGCGTCGGTGAGCCGCCCTCCGGACGAGGCGGCGGCACAGGTTCTGAGTACGGCACGCGCCTGCGCGGACCTGCTGTCCCTCACCGCTCCGACCTCCGCCGCCGTCGAGATCCGCGACTGCCGCGGCCTGGGCTTCGGCGTCGCCTCGGCCGACGACCGGTGCAGCGCGCGCCTCGCTCTGCTCCACGAGGCCCTGCTCCTGGATGACTACTACGGTGCCAAGGCCATGACACTGCTCCGCAGGGAACTCGCCGACGGTTGCCCGACGCCGGTCGTCTTCTGGCACACCGGAGGCGTGGCCGCCGCCCTGTCCGCCCTCACGGTTGGAGCCCGCACGTGACCACGAAATCGCGGCTGAGCGGCCCCCCTCGGGGTTCAGCCGCTCCCGAGCTGGTCGAGAGCGGCTTTGCGCTCGAGAACGCCGACGCGCCCTTCCTGCACGACGGGCTGAACCTTGCTGATATCGCGCACGTGCTGGACCTGCGCCGCCGTGACCTCATCCCCGTGTCTGCAGCGCGCGAGCTGCAACGCCTGCTGCTCGAGGCGCACGCCACCGAAGCGGCGGCATTCCCCTACGACCCCGAATTCGGTGAGCCGTACAACTCCCGCGAACGGTTCTTCGTCGAGCGGCTCGGTGACGCCGCCGGCTGGCTCCATGCCGGGCGACCGCGGCGGGAAGCCGCCCGGATCGCGTTGCGGCTGTACACCCGACGTCAGCTGTTGGAGTTGGTGGACGAGGTGGCGGCGTTCGCACGGCACGCAACCGACCTGGCCGGCCGCCACGTCAACACGCTGATGCCCGACCAGACCTACCTCCAGCAGGCGCAGCCGTCGACCTTCGGGCACTACGCGATGTCGTTCGTCTATCCGGCCATCCGCGACGCCCGCCGGCTGCTCGACGCGGTCGACTGGGTCAACCGGAGCCCCGGCGGTGCCGGTTGTGTCAACGGCACCCGGCTGCTCGACGACCGCACCGTCATCGCCGCCGCACTCGGCTTCGACGATGTCATCGAGCACACCCGCGACGCGATGTGGCAGATCGACGGCCTGATCCATGTGCTGGCAACGGCGGCCAGCCTGCTCTCGACGCAGAGCAAGTTGGCCGAGGATCTGGAGATCTGGTCGAGCACCGAGTTCGACTTCGTCGACCTCGACGACGCATACACCCGCTCCAGCATCCTGATGCCGCAGAAGCGCAACCCATACTCGTTGTCGATCGTGCGTGGCGCCTCCGGGGTGGTGATCGGCCGGCTGACCGGCTTCCTCGCCGTGGCCAAGAGCCCGTCCGCGCGCAGCGACAACCTGATCTTCGCGTACGGCGAGGTGCCGCGGGCGCTGGACCTGTCGATCCGCGTCACCCGGCTGATGAGTGGGGTTGTTCGCACGCTCCGTGTCAACGCCGCCCGGATGGCCGAGGAGCTCGACCGTGGCTACACACAGGCCACCGACATCTGCGAGTTCATCGTGCAGGCCTGCGGTGTGGACTATCGCAGCGCCTACGTCGTCGTCGGCAGGACCGTCCGCGAGGCGAGCCGCCGCGGGATCGCGGGCAAGGACATCACCGGTGCGATGCTCGACGAGGTCGCGCTGGCGGAGACCGGGCGGGCCTGGGGACTGACCGACCGCAATCTCGACGAGGTGCTCGATCCCCGGGCCATCGTCGGCTCCCGCGTCGGCACCGGCGGTGCCGCACCCTCCGCCGTCGAGGGCATGATCGCGCAGTGCTTGCAGTCGGCAGACGATCTGACGGACACGGTCCGCCGTCGACGGCAGGACATGGACGACGCGGAGCAGCACCTACTCGAACAGGCCGGCCGGATGGCCGCGACGGAGGAAGACTCATGACCACGGCCGAACCACCGCACGTCATGCTGCCCGACGAGGTCTCGGTGGTGAACGTCGGCCTGTCGCTGTTCGCCGACGCCGTCCGCGACCAGGCCGTTCCCGTTCAGCAGGTGGACTGGCGGATTCCGGCAGCCGGCGACGTGGAGGCGATCGGTGCTCTGGAGCTGTTGTACGGCCCCCGCTCCGAACCGATCGGCCGGGCCAACGCCGAGGTGGTACGGCGACTGGACGAGGGCGTGCCGATGCTGGTCGACATCGGGGCCCTCGAAACCCTGGCGGACGACGTGTCCGGTCGGGTGTTGCTGCATTGCGGCCCGGCGATCGCCTGGCCGGAAGTCTGTGACCCGCTGCGTCGGTCGATGCGCGCGGCGACCGTCGCAGAGGGATGGGCCGGCGACGTGGACGCGGCCGACCGCCTCCTGGGCGACGGCGCCGTCCGCCTCGAGCCCGCATACCGGCATGACGTCGTCGTGCCGATGGCAACGGCCATCGGACCTTCCGCTCCGGTCGTCGTCGTGGAGAACAAGCAGGGCGGCACGCGCGCTCTGGCTCCCGTCAACCAAGGTCCGGGGGACACGGCATGGTTCGGCCGCGAGACGCCGGCCGCGATCGAGCGTCTCGTGTTCCTGCGCGATGTCGCCGGGCCGATGCTCCGCGACGTGCTCGAGCGATCCGGCCCGGTCGACGTGTTCGGGATGGCCGCGCAGGGGGTACAGATCGGTGACGACGTGCACATGCGCACCCAGGGGACAACCAGCCTGCTGATCCGCAACCTACTTCCCTCGCTGGCGTCCCTACCCGACGACGGGCGGCTCGAAATCGCGCGGTTCCTGTCCGGGAACCACCTGTTCTTCCTCAATCTGGCCATGGCCGCTGCCAAGTCGGTGGCACTGTGGGCCGAGCAGGTCGAAGGGTCCAGCATCGTGACCATGATGTGCCGCAACGGCACGTCGTACGGAGTGCGTCTGGCCGGCGCCGACGAGCTCTACCTGGCGCCCGCGCCGCCGGTCTCCGATGCGATGTACTACCCGGACTACGGTCCGCAGGACGGCGCACCCGACATCGGCGACAGCGCCATCCTCGAGCTCGTCGGCCTGGGCGGCGCAGCTGCCGCTGGGTCCCCTGCTGTCGCCGGTTTCCTCGGCGGCAGCATGTCGGACGCGGTGGCGGTCACCGAGGAAATGCAGACGATCTGTTCCGGCCAGAGCTCCCGCTTCAAGCTGCCCACCTGGAACAACACCGGGACGCCGTTGGGAGTCGACGCGCGGGCCGTGGTGGAGCTGAACACCACTCCCAGGGTCACCACGGGAATCCTGCATGCGAGCTCGGGCGTGGGCCAGATCGGAGCCGGCGTGGCGGCGGCCCCGGCCGCATGTTTCCGGGCGGCCGTGCTCGCGCTGGCGGAGGGCTAGCCGTGTCCGGAACTGTCGAACGGATCGTCGACGCCCGCTGGGAGGGCGGCATGAAATCCGCGGTCCGGGCCGGCGACTTCGAGATCGTCGTGGACGAGCCGGAGTCGGCGGGCGGGACGGACAGCGGGCCGCAGCCCACGGACCTGTTCCTGGCGTCGATCGCCTCCTGTTTCACGCTGGCGATGGCCCATGCCGCCAAGAAGCGCGGTATCGAGTTGCCGGGGCTACAAACACGGGTGGTGGGCACCTACGAGGGCCTGAAGTTCACGCGTGTCGAACTGCGGATCATGGCCGACGGTCCGTCATCGGTGCTGGAGGACCTGCTTCCCGAGGCCCAGCGGGTCTGCTACGTGACCAACACGCTGCGCCAGGCGACGGAGCTCCGCTTCAGCGTGGGTTAGCAGCCGGTTCATGCCCCGGGAACGGCTGGGCGCCGCACCCGGAAGGTCATCGTCGGCATTACTGGTGGACAGCGCCCTGCCTCAGAACGGCGGCGGTGTCTCCGTCGGGCCCGGTGTCCGGGTCGGGCCCGGTGTCCCGATCAGGCCTTGACGGCTCGCTGGGTGCGTAGCCCGGCGGCAGCGCCGGCTGTGGTCCGGCCCGCGGTCCGGCCGGTTGGACGATGGGTCCGACGATCTCGGGGTCGACAGTGTAGGTGTGTCCGGTGGGGGCGATCCACACGTATCGGCCGGGTGCGGGCTGCTGGAGTTGCCAGCGGCCGTGGGTCTTGGCGTTGTGGCAACCGCCGCCGGACAGCGGGCCGCAGTTGTGGGCGCTGGTCGACCAGCCGGGGGTGCCGGCCGCGATGGTGTGGTCGACCTGGCAGCGTGACGCCAGCTGCGAGCAGGTCGGGAATCTGCACGTCTTGTCCCGCGCGATCACATGGTCGACCAGATCCTGCGGCGGGAGGTAGCGGGTCTGCCCGTGGTCCAGCAGCGCCCCG
>DASUYL010000192.1:0-2821 GCA_036377395.1 Jiangellaceae bacterium | reverse complement strand
GCCGTCCGGTCCGGGCGGGTCGGGGGGTGACGACGGTGCCTCCCGCCGCAACGGGTCGGCGCGATCCGGGCCCGCGGCCGGGGCGCCCTGGTTCGGGGGCGACACCGGCGGGCGGGTGGTCGAGAACAGGCCCGACGGCGGCGGCGCGGACGGGTCCGGCCCGGCCTCGCCCGCGGACCGTGCACCGAGCGGCGGAGACCGGTCCCGCCCCGGTCGGCGTGGCACGACGGAGCCGGCGCGTGACGGCCCGACCCTCGAGGTGTTGCGGCACGCGGTGCACGACCCCGGCGCCGTCGCCCGGTGGCTGGGCCCGGAGCTGTTCGACGATCCCGTCCAGCTGGGCGCCTACCAGGCCCTGCTGGCGGCCGACACCCACGCCGACGCGCTGGCCTCGGCCGAGCCCCCGGTGGCCGATCTGCTGGCCCGCCTGCTGGTCACCGAGCCCGAGTCGCAGGCCCTCGACGCCGTGCGCCTGCTGCACATGGAGGTGGCCCGGCGAGAGATCGCCGCAGTGCGACTGGAGGCCGCGACCGATGCCGACGGCACCCGCGCGCTGACCGACCTGGCGACGCTGACACGGATCATCGACGGCCTGCGCAACGGTCAAACCGCGGCCGTATCGGCCGACCGGTTGCTAGCCTGGCTGGCAGACCAGGATCGAGACGGGGGATGACGGACGTGCCATCGAGGCTCGACACAGGGAACGGCTTGGCCGAGGCCGAGCTGACCAAGCTGGTCGAGAGCGCACGTGCGGCAGGTCGTGTCTCCCAGGACGACCTGGTGCGGGCCCTGCCGCACGTCGAGATGACCCCCGAGGTGCTCGACACGATCTACCGGCGCTTCCGGGCCGCGGGCATCGAGCTCGAGGAGGACGACGACCTCGACCTGTCCGAGGGCGGCACCAGCGCCGCGGCAACCCCGCCGGGCGGCGACGTGGTGGTCGAGTCCGACGGGTCGGCCACGGTCGTGGTGCTGTCCGCGGGCGCAGCGTCCCGGGCCAGCGACGCAGCCCACCTGCGCCGCACGTCCGCCAGCCTCCGGCGCCGCAGCCGGCTCAACGCCAGCCAGGCGGGCGAGCGGGGCGGCACCGGCACGTCCGATCCGGTGCGCATGTACCTGCGCGAGATCGGCCGGGTGCCCCTGCTGGTCGCTGCCGAGGAGGTGGCGCTGGCCAAGCGCATCGAGGCCGGGGTCGAGGCCTCGGTGCAGCTCGCCGAGCTCGACGCCGCCGGCGAGCTGGGTGGCCTCGACGCCGACGAGGCCCGGCGCCTCCAGGCGCTGGCCGACGACGGTGACGACGCCAAGAGCAGCCTCATCCAGGCCAACCTGCGCCTCGTCGTGTCGATCGCCAAGCGCTACGTCGGTCGTGGCATGCAGCTCCTCGATCTCATCCAAGAGGGCAACATGGGCCTGATGCGTGCGGTCGAGAAGTTCGACTACACGAAGGGCTTCAAGTTCTCGACCTACGCCACGTGGTGGATCCGCCAGGCCATCACCCGGTCCATCGCCGACCAGGCCCGCACCATCCGCATCCCGGTGCACATGGTCGAGTCGATCAACCGGGTCCACCGGGTGCAGCGCCAGCTGGTGCAGCAGCTCGAGCGCGACCCCACCATCGACGAGCTGGCCGAAGAGGTGGGCATGACCGCCGAGCGGGTGCGCGAGATTCAGCGCATCTCGCTCGACCTGCTGTCGCTCGACGCCCCGGTCGGCGAGGAGGACGACTCCTACCTGGCCGACTTCATCAAGGACGACGGGGCCGAGGAGCCCGACGACGTGGCCACCCGGCAGATGCTGCAGAACGAGGTGCGCAACGTGCTCGGCGAGCTGAACGAGCGCGAGAAGGACGTCGTCATCATGCGCTTCGGCCTCGACGACGAGCAGCCCCGAACGCTCGAAGAGGTGGGCAAGCACTTCGGCGTCACCCGCGAGCGCATCCGCCAGATCGAGTCGAAGACCCTGGCCAAGCTGCGCCACCCCCACCGGTCGCAGAAGCTCCGCGAGTACCTCGAAGGCGCCTGATCTCCGGCTTCTGCGCACCCGGTGGAACGCCCTGACAGTGCCGCCGGGGTGGTGATGGGACGCGTCGCCGCCCTGCTATGGTTCGACTTCCCTTCCGGGGTAGCTCAGTTGGCAGAGCAACGGATTGTTAATCCGTGGGTCGTGGGTTCGAGCCCCACCCCCGGAGCCAGTTCACGACCCGGGCCTGTAGCTCAGTGGTCAGAGCAGGCGACTCATAATCGCTAGGTCGTGGGTTCGATCCCCACCGGGCCCACCACGCAAACGCGGTCAGAGCGGGTGTCGGCCGCGGCTGGCTCGGCTTGCGTTCGGGTGCCCGATCGCGTTTGCGGTCAGGCGCGGGATGGGAACGCGACTGAGGTACGTCGATCGTCATTCCGGTCGAGCGACGGCGCTCAGGCCTTCGCGGAAGCCGTCGCGCCGGAGGAAGCTCGACGTGTGGCACGAGGGTCGGCACGACCGTCACGGAGGCTCGGGCCGGGGTTGAACGGTCGCGCGGGGCAAGCCGTCGCATGGCGCATCGCGTACTGGCGGATCGACATGGTCCGGCTCCAGCGCAGCGTCCCCCTCATCGTGCCGGTCCGAATGACACGCCGCGGCGTACTCGGCCCGGCCGGTGCTCGACGCGACGTCGTTCGTCGGCTGTCCGACGTCGGCGCTCGGCAGGGGGTCGAAGAGGTCGTCGATGCCGACGAAGGCCATCAGGTCCCGGAGCTGCTCGTCGCCGTCGCCCAGGATGATCCGGCAACCAAGCCGATGGGCCTCGAGCTGCATCCGGCAGAGACGGTCGACCGCGGCAAGG